>NZ_JBSFVZ010000008.1:0-285280 GCF_053592575.1 Streptomyces sp. NPDC002640
CGCGAACAGCCCCGGCTGCGTGAACCCCGTCTCATGCACCCGCTCACCACCCAGCGCCTCGGCCAGCGGCACCTCCAGCAAACCCTCGAAAGCCCGCATGACCTCGTCGAACGCCTCCGCGAACACCGGGAACGACGCATACAAACCACGCCCCATCCCCACCCGCTGAGACCCCTGACCCGTGAACAAAAACGCCAACCGCCCACCAGCCGGAACCACCACACCAGCACCCGTGCCCGCACCGGTCGAGGCAAGAGCCTCCAACCCCGCCACCACCTCCGCCCGGTCCGCACCCGCCACCACAGCCCGATGCCCGAACCGCGCACGCGACGCCACCAACGACCACGCCACATCACGCACCCGCACCTCCGGACGCCCCTCCAGCAACGCCCGCACACGACCCGCCTGCTCCCGCAGAGCACCCTCCGTCCGCGCCGACAGCACCAACGCCGTCGGACCACCCGGCTCCACCGCCTCCTCGGCGTCGTGTCCCGTCTCGGGGGCTTCGGCCAGCACCACATGGCAGTTGGTGCCGCCCATGCCGAAGGAGCTCACTCCGGCGATGAGCGAGCGGTCGGGGCTGGGCCAGTCGCCGAGCTCCGTCTGCACCCGCAGCCGGAGCCGGTCGAAGGGGATCTGCGGGTTGGGGGTCTCGAAGTTGAGGCTGGGCGGCAGCAGGCGGTGCTTGATGCTGAGGACCGTCTTGATGAGGCCGGTGACACCGGCGGCGCCCTCGAGGTGTCCGACGTTGGTCTTCACGGAGCCGACGGCCAGGGCCGGGCCGTCCTCGTGGTCCGCGCCCACGGCGGCACCGAGTGCGGCGGCCTCGATCGGGTCGCCGAGGGGGGTGCCGGTGCCGTGCAGTTCGACGTACTGGACGTCCTGTCCGGTGACTCCGGCACGGGCGAGGGCCCGGCGCAGCACCGCTTCCTGGGCGCGGCGGCTGGGTACGGTCAGGCCGTTGGTGGCACCGTCGTTGTTGACGGCGCTGCCGCGGATGACGCAGTAGACGCGGTCACCGTCGGCGAGGGCCTGTGCGAGCGGCTTGAGGAGGACCAGACCGGCGCCTTCACCGCGGACGTAGCCGTTGGCCCGTGCGTCGAAGGTGTGGCAGCGGCCGTCCGGGGAGAGGCCACCGAACTTGGCGGCGCCCACGGTGCTCTCGGGGACGAGGTTGAGGTTGACGCCGCCCGCGAGGGCGAGGTCGGACTCGCCGTTGCGCAGGCTCTGGCAGGCCATGTGCACGGAGACGAGGGAGGACGACTGGGCGGCGTCCACGGCCATGCTCGGGCCGTGCAGGCCGAGGGTGTAGGAGACGCGGTTGGCGATGATGCTGCGGTGCAGGCCGGTGATGGTGTGCCGGCCGATGGCGTCGGTGCCGTGCCGGTGGAGGAGGGTGGCGTAGTCGTCCCAGATGGCGCCGACGAAGACGCCGGTGCGGCTGCCGCGCAGGTCGGTGGGGACGATCCGGCCGTCCTCGAGCGCCTCCCAGCTCAGTTCCAGCATCAGCCGTTGCTGGGGGTCCATCGCCGCGGCCTCGCGCGGGGAGATGCCGAAGAAGTCGGCGTCGAAGCGGTCGACGTTCTCCAGGTGGCCGGCACGGCGGGAGTTGGTCCTGCCGGGGGCGTCCCGGTCGGCGTCGTAGTAGGCGCTGACGTCCCACCGATCTGCGGGGACGTCGGTGATGGACTCCCTGCCCCGCACGAGGTTCTCCCAGAAGGTGCGGGGGTCGGGTGCTCCGGGCAGTCGGCAGGCCAGTCCGATCACGGCGACAGCGCCGTCGTCGCCGCCGGCCGGGGTGGGGACACCGGTGGCGGGGGCGGTGGTGCCGGGGGCAGGGTTCTCGAACTCACTCACCATCGCGTGTGCCGTCCTCTTTCACGGGTCGGAATGCGCCGTACTGACTGCGGAAGAACACCAGGGGCGGGCCGTCGTGGATCGCGGCCAGGTGGTGGACGTGGGCGACGACGATGTCGTGGTCCCCGGCGGGGTGCTCCGCCTCCACCGAGCACTCCAGCCAGCCGAGCGCGCCGACCGGTACCGGGAGTCCGCCAGGGGTGGCGGGCTTCCACGCGATGCTTCGGAACTTGTCCCCGCCGCGTGCCGACAGGCGTTCGCTGACGTCTCGCTGGTCCTCGCCCAGGATGGCCACGCACAGCCGGTCCGACGTGCGGAGCAGTGGCCAGCTGCTGCTGGTGCGCGCGACGCAGAAGGAGACCAGCGGGGGGTCCAGGGAGACGGAGGCGAAGGAGTTGGCGGCCAGTCCGGTGGGCCGGGTGCCGCCGGGTGCGTAGGCGGTGACCGCGACGACGCCGGTGGCGAAGCGTCCGAGGACATCCCGGAAGACGGCCGTGTTCCGGTGGTTCGTGGAGGGCAGCGGAGGCAACTGTCGGTACCTTTCGTGCGGCTCCGGCGATGCGGAGTGGACCCAGCCTCGCCCGGCTGCCTAACGACGGGCTTTCCGCGCTCTAAAGCCGGTCGTGGGCTGGTCGATCCCGGCATGACGGTCGATCCGGGCGTGACGGTCGGGTCGGGCGTGACGGTCGGGTCGGGCGACGGCCGGGCGAGCCCCGGCGGGTTACCGTGCCGTAGGCCCTGCGGGGGCGGTCAGCACCCGGCGCACGAGGGCGAGAACGGTGTCCTGTGCGTCACGGATGAAGAGGTGGCCGCCTGTTACGGCGTGCACGGCGAACGTCCCGGAGGTGTGCCGGGCCCATGCCTCCGCCTGTCCGGGGGTGAGCAGCGGGTCGGTGGTGCCGGCGAGGACGTGGACGGGGCAGGGCAGTTCGGTCGTGGTGGTGTGCCGGTAACCGTGGCAGATCTTCAGGTCGTCGCGGATGAGCGCGAGGGCCGCCTCCCGCCATTCCGGATACTCGAGCAGCATCGGTGACATGCCCCCGATGTCGACGAGCAGGCGGGTCAGGTCCTCGTCGGACATGCCGCGTGCGGCGGCGAGTGGGGCGGGCAGGTGCGGCGCCTGGTAGGCGCCGGCGAGCATCGCCTTCGGGAGCCGTTGGTTGCCGAGGAGCCTGCGCCGGGTGAGTCCGTACGCGACGAGGGCGCCCATGCTGTGCCCGTACAGGGCGTAGGGGGCGTCCAGGTGAGGTCCGAGGTGTTCGTCGAGGGCGTCGAGGAGGGGTTCGAGGGAGGTGATGCGGGGCTCGCGTACGCGGCGTTCGCGGCCGGGCAGTTGTACGGGGACGACGCTGACGCCTGCCGGGCGCAGTGCGCGGTCCCAGTCCTTGTAGACGGAGGCGGTGCCGCCGGCGTGGTGGAAGCAGAAGAGCCGGACGGCGGCCGTCGGGTCGGGTGGGCCGACGAGGTATCCGGCGGGTGGTGCGCCCGTGGCCCGTCCGGGGGGTGTGTGCGTCGGGTTCATCGGGCGGTGTCCGTGGTCGGGGGGAGGGCGCGGAGCCGGGCGCGTTCCCGCCGCAGGGCCTCGTGCAGCCGGGTGCGGTGTTCGCCGCCCACGCCGCGCATGCGCAGGATCGTGAGGAAGGTCCACAGGCGGGTTTCGTCGAGGTGGCGGGGTGAGCCGTGCACGTCGTCGTGCGCGATCAGCCGCAGGCTCGGCACGTGACGTCGCAGCAGTTCCCCGTCCTCGCGGGGGATGATCTCGTCGCGGAGGCTGGCGACCATGCCCACCTGGGCGGTGAGGGCGCCCAGCTGGGCGTCGGTGAGGGACCAGTCGGCCAGCAGCCGCGGCAGTTCTCCCGCGGGGGTGCGGGTGAGGTGGGCGAGGGTGTCGACGGTGATCCGGGGAATGCGCCGTTGCCAGGCGCCGTCGGTGAAGAACGCGCGGACGGGCGCACCGGCGCCGACGATGCCCTTCAGCCGGCTGTCCTCCAGGGCCGCGCGGAGCGCCAGGTGGCCGCTGAAGCTGAGGGCGACGGCGTAGGTCTGCTCGGTGTCGGCGCTCGCCGAGACGGCGTCGAGGAGCTGGGGGACCATGGACCAGCTCTTGGCGTGGTAGGGCAGCGTGTTCTCGCCGACGCCGGGCATCTCGGTGACGAGACCGGCCATGCCGAGGGCGCGGATCTGCCCCAGGAGCGGGGCCCACTGTTCCTTGACGCTGACGATGCCTCCGAGGAACAGCAGCAGGGGGCGCCGCTGGTCGGGGTCGAGTCCGCTGGTCCAGCACCGGACCTCCCCCTCCGGGAGCCGGACGGTCAGCGGCGTGATCTCGACGGGCGAGGTGGCGCGCCAGCGGTCGAAGACGGCCACGCACCGCTCCTGCGCGGTGCGGCGGCCGGCGGAGTCGACGTAGGGGAAGCGCGCCATCGTGTACTGCCGGCAGGCCTCCAGGAGCCTGCCGCTTCCGGCCAGGTGGTCACCGGCCCGGGTCAACTCGCCGGACCAGGAGCCGGGTGTGCCGTCGTCGTCGGTGCGGATGCGGTCGAGGAGGCCCTGGTACTGCTCGGCGGGGACGTTCTGCGCGCGGGCGTGGGCCGCCACGTACTGCTTGAGTTCGGCGATGTCGTTCACGGCGTGTCCGGGACGGCGGCCGGGGCCCGGGGTGCGTCGTGGGCGGTGGCCGGCGTCTCGTCCTCCTCACGGTGCTCGGGGAGATCGGTACGGAACGCCTCCAGGCCGTCCTTGATGTCGGCGAGGAGGTCGGCGGCCTCCGCGCCGTCGATCACGCGGTGGTCGAAGGAGAGGTTGAGCCGCATGACGGGGGCCACGACGACGTGTCCGTCGCGGGCCACGGGCCGGTCCAGGACCCGGCCGACGCCGAGGGTGACGGTGGTGCCGCCCATGGAGTGGAATCCGTCGACGGGGCGGTGGCCGAGCGAGGTCACCGAGAAGGTGCCGGTGATGAAGGGACGGGCGGCGAGGTCGCGGGCGGCGCGGCGGAAGCGCACCAGGCCGACGGGCCAGGGCGCGCGGTGCAGGGCGCGGACCGGTGCGAATTCCGGCATGGTCCCGGCGTCGCCGTCGCGGTAGTGGTCCAGCCGGTCCTGGATGGCGTCGAGGCCGGCGGTGTCGAGGCCGGGCAGGACGGCGGCGAGAACGACGCGCCGGCCGCCGAGGACCCGGTCCAGCGCGACCTTGCCGACGGCGGTGGGGTACCGGGTGACGCGGGGGCGGAGCCGTCCGGTGACGGCGGCGTTGGCCTCGGGGTGGGCGACAAGGGCGCGGGCCGCGGTGTGCAGCACGTAGCTGACGTGGGAGTAGCGCCGGCCGCGGGCGGCGGCGCGGGCGCGGTGTCCGAGGACGGCCGTCATGTCGACCTCGGTGTCCAGATGGACGGGGGCGAACGCCCTGACCTGGTCGAGGAAGTGCAGGGTGTGGCGTCGTTCGGGGGCGATCGGCTCGCCCCTTCGGAGGGCGCGGTCCGCGCTCACCGGCCCACCGCCACCGCGTACAGGTGCTCCAGGCTGGGCGCCTCGAGGGCGTCGGGGAGCGAGATGCGGCGGCCGGTGGCGCGCTCCAGGGCGGTGAGCAGGGTGAGCAGGTGAACCGAGTCCCAGCCCTCCACCTGGTCGAAGCTGCGGCCGATGTCGTCCACGCCGAGGGGCAGTCCCAGCTCGTCGCGGAGGAGGGCGACGAAGTCGTCGATCGTGTGCATCACGCGGATCCTTCGGAGGCGTCGGAGGGGACGGTGGGGCTCGGGGACGTGGTGACGGGACCCGCGACGAGGTCGAGGGGGGTGTCGAGGCGCACGTGGGGTGGCTGCGGCAGGACGGCGGCGAGGTCGTGGCGGAACAGGCGTGCGCCGGCGGCGTCGCTCCGGTCGCCGGGCTCCGGCGCCGGGGCGAAGCCGTGCCGGGGGTAGAACTCCGCGACCTTGCCGTTCTTGGGCGAGGGCCGGTACGCGGCGTACACGGTCTCCGCCCCGGTGGCGGCGGCGTGCCGCAACAGCGCCGAGAGGATGGTCTGTTCGATGCCGCGGGCGAAGACGCGGCAGCTCAGGAGGAAGTTGTCGATGGTGAGGGCGGTGCCGTCACGGTGCGCGAAGACGGCGCCGACCACGCCGTTGTCCCCGAACCGGTCGGCGCTGCGCACGGCGAGGACGAGGGCACCGGAGTCGTCGAGAAGGGCCTCCACGTCGGCGGGCTGGAGGCGGTGGGTGGTGAGGTTGAACTGGTTGGTGCGCAGGGTGATCTGTGAGAGCCGGGGGACATCGGCCGGCCGGGCGGGCTGCAGGCTGACGCTGACGCCCAGCTCGTCGAGGTAGTCCTGGATCGAGTCGAAGCCGTGCTGGAAGTCCTTGCGCACCAGTTCCTCGCGGTAGCGCAGGGGGCGGGCACGGTCCTCGGCGGTGAGGTCGCGGGTGTCGAACCAGCCGTCGCGCAGCAGCTTCTCGATGTGCAGGGCCGGCTCGTCGTCGAGCGCGACGACGGCGACCTCGGGCAGTTCGTGGCGGACGAGTCCGCACTCGTACGGGCTGTCGTCCGCGAAGACGAAGGCGTCGACGCCGATGTTCAGGTCGGCCGCGAGGTCGGTGAGGTTGCGCGGCTTGGGCTGCCAGTTCGCGGTGACCCGCACGAAGTCGTCGGGGCGCAGCACCATCCCGGGATGCTCCCCGATGACGGCCGTGACGGGCTCCGGGTCGTTCTTGCTGACGGCCGCCAGGAGCACGCCCTGGGAGCCGATCTGCCGGGCGACGCGCTGGAACGCGGCGAACGCCTCGCCCTTGAGGCCGTCGCCGACCTCGATGCCCTCGGCGCCGTCGTCGCCGAGGATGCCGCCCCACAGGGTGCCGTCCAGGTCGAGGGCGAGGGCCTTCTTGGTGCGGCCGACGAGTCCGCGGGCGAGGTGCCCGGCCTCGCGGGCGTAGCGGGTGAGGAGAGCGGGCGACAGGTGGGCCTGGGCGTAGGCGCTGAGACGGGGGTCGTGGGCGGGGACCTCGGCGACCAGCGGGTCGGTGTCGATCACGACGGCGGCCGTGTGGCCCCCGGACAGGCGCAGCAGGCGGGCGTTGGCCTCGCGCCACAGCGCCCCGAGCCGGGACCGCGAGCGCAGGTCGAGCAACTGGGAGGTGAGGACACGCAGCAGCGGCAGGGTGTTGAGGACGAGGGTGCCGTCGCCGTGCGCGGTGAACTGCTCGGCAGCCTTCTCGACCAGGGCCAGCTTGGCGTCCAGGGCGCGCTCGACGTCGTCGACGCCCCACGGGGAGGGGAGTTCGGCGAGGACGGTGATGGGGTCCAGGACGCACAGGACCAGGTCGGGGCGGGCGGCGTGGAGGTCGCTGCCGGGGTCGGTGAGGTCGACCACCCACGTGCCGTACGAGGACGGCAGCGTGCGCAGCACGATGCCGTGCCGGGCGCCTTCGGCGGCCAGGGCGGGGACGAGCGGGGCGAGGGTGCCGCTGCCGGTGACGGCGACGGTCAGGGACGGCGTGCCGGGATGCGCGCGCAGCACCTCGTCGGGGCCGAGGCGGGCCAGGATCCGCCCGGCGCGGGCCAGTTCGTCGTCGTCGGCGTCGGCGAGCAGGGCTCCCAGGCGGGGGTACTCGGTGGCGAGCGCCCCGGTCCGCTGGAGGGTGAGGAGGCGCTGCGCGGGGGTCGGGGCGGGGGTCTGGGGCACGGGTCAGTCCCTTTCCAGCGCGAAGCCGGACTTGATCCACTTGCTGGACTCGATGGCGATGCCGATGGCCCGCTGGCCGGGGCCGAGCTTCGCCAGGGCGCGTTCGAGCTGGAAGAAGCTGAGGCCGTTGCCGTTGTTGCCGGTCTCGTCGACACAGCTGACCTCTGCGGCGCCGGGCAGGTTCAGGTGGCGCACGATGCGCTGGGTCATGCGGCCGGACAGCTGCGGGGGCAGCAGGTGGTCCACCTGCTGCCGCTCCCAGCCGACTTCGTCGAGCAGGGTGTCGACGACCTCTGCGGCCATGACGGGCACGTGCTGTTCGATGGCCTTGTAGTCCTCGGCGGCGGGCGGGCGTTCGGAGTGCCGGTCGACGGGGCCGAACCACTCGAGGACGGCGCCCGGTTCGCGGCCGAGGCCGACGAGCCTGGTCTGGACGGCGCGCAGCCGGACGGCGTCGGGGGCGTCGGCGGTGGTCAGCACCGCCGCGCCGGCGCCGTCGCCGAAGAGCACGTAGTTGACGAGCTGGGCGGGCGGCAGTGAGGCGAGGCGCGCGTCGAGGTCGTAGAAACGGGCGACCACGTCGCCGCCGAGCACGAGGGCGGTGCGGTGGCGGCCGGTGAGGAGCATCTGGCGCGCCACGTCGAAGGCCTGGACGGCTCCGCTGCACCCGGACTGGAGCTGGTAGCTGGGCACCTCGTCGATGCCGAGGCGGTCGGCCACGACGTTGACGGTGGCCGGCATGAGCTGGTCCGGGGTGGAGGTGCCCATGACGACGAGGTCGATGTCGGAGGGGCCGAGGCCCGCCGACTCCAGCGCCGCACGGCCGGCCTGCTCGGCCAGGTCCGCCAGGGAGCACCGGATCCTCCCGGTGTCGAGGTCGACGGCGAGGTGGCGGGTGCGGGTGCCGATGAAGGCGTCGACCCACTGTTCCCACAGCGGGTCCATGCCGAACCGCTTCGCCAGCGCGGCGTTGTCGACGGCGGGCCCGGGAAGCGCGGTCCCGACCGAGAGGATGCGAGTGTCCAGGGGGTCCAAGGGATCCATGCGGTCATCCTCGACCGGCTGTCTAAAGCGCCTCTAACCCGTTCCTAACCGCGTCCTGCCGGGCCTCGGCGTGCAGGGGAGAGCCGCCGCGCCAAGGCATCCGGACAGCGCGGGACCGCCACCGGTCCGCGGGGGGAGGGCGGACCGGTGGCGGTGTCAGGGGCGCGGTGGAGGCGGCCGCCGGGCCTGCTGGGCCCGCCGGGGCCTCCCGCAGGGCGCCTGGAGGGATTCCCGGCTGGGATTCCCGGCTGCGATTCCCGGCTGCGATTCCCGGCTGGGCCCGCAGGCTCAGGCGTGGCCGGTGACCGGCTCGCCCGTGTCGGCGCGGGGTGTCTCGGCCGCAGGTTGCGGCTCGGGCCTGCCCGGCAGCAACAGGCCGGCCAGCAGGACGACGCCCGCGGCGCCGACGACCCACCAGAAGGCGTGGTGGAAGCCGGTGACGAGGTCGCCGGCCAGGGTCTGGCTCGCCAGCGCCCAGGCGACCAGGGCGACGGTCATGGAGCCGCCGATCTGGTTGAGGATCATCAGGGCGCTGGAGGCGCCGGCCGCGGAGCTGGGCGGCACGGTGCGGTAGACGGAGGCGAGGGCCGGCGCGCCGACCATGCCGAGCCCGAACCCGGAGATCACGGAGCACACGGCGAGCAGGACGAGGTTGCTGTCCGCGCCGGCCTGTGTGTACCCGATGGTGCCGAGGCCCACGAGGGCCGCGCCGCCGGGGACCAGCAGCTTCGCGCCGAGCTTGTCGCTGAGCCGTCCGGCCAGTGGCATGCCGACGAGCGCTCCGATGCCCTGCGGGGCGAGGAGGAGGCCGGCGGCGAGCACGCCGTTGCCGCGGACCTGCTGGTAGTAGAGCGGGACGAGGAACAGCAGCGAGTAGAGCATGCCGCCGACGAGGAACATCGCCGCGACGCTCGCGGAGAAGCCCGAGCTGGCGAAGAGCCGCATGTCGATCAGCGGAGCGATCTTGGTGCCGAGTGCGTGGACGACGTACCCGACGATCAGCACCGCACCGACGACGAGGCCGACGACCACCTTGGTCTGGCCGAAGCCGGCGCCTCCGGCGGCCTGCGAGAAGGCGAACATCAGGGCGGCGAAACCGGGGCAGAGCAGCAGCACGCCGAGCACGTCGAGGGGCTGTCCCTGGCCCTGGTTCTTCTCCGAGCCGGGCACCACCTTGAGCGCGAGCAGGACGGCGAGGATACCGATCGGCACCTTGAAGAAGAACAGCCACTGCCAGTTCAGCCACTCGAGGACGATGCCTCCGATGACGGGTCCGACGACCGGTCCGAGCATCAGCGGCAGTGACATCAGGCCCATGACGCGCCCGGTCCGGGCGGGTCCTGCGGCACGCGCCAGCAGCGTCAGCATGGTGGGTTCGAGCACACCGCCGCCGAAGCCGGTGAGGACCCGGAAGACGATGAGCGACTCTGTGTTCCACGAGAAGCCCGTGAGCAGGGAGCCGACGAGGAACAGGCCGAGGCCGCTCAGCCAGACGGCGCGCCCGCCGAAGCGGTCGATCGCCCAGCCGGCGACCGGGACCATGACGGCCACCGCCAGCAGATAGCCGGTGGCGACCCACTGGATCGTCGACAGCGGCGAGTCGAACTCCTTGCCCAGGGAGTCGATGCCGACGTTGACCACCGTCGCGTCGAGCAGGGCCAGGACCGCGCCCAGCACCAGGACCCAGAGCAGCCGCAGGAGCGCCGGATCGAGCCGGGCCTCCTGGGATTCACTCATGACACTCTCCTCGTTCAGTGAACTCGTCCAGCAGATGAATTGAACCAGCTAGTTCATTTTGATGGGCTCGACCGTAGCATGCGCGGCCTCGGGGCCACCAGCCCCACCGGACCGCAGATCTTCGAGCGCCTCCTTGAGCAGCTCGTAGGAGCGCACCCGCGCGGCGTGGTCGCTGATCATCGACAGGGCCATGACCTCGTCCGCGCCGGTCTCCTCGACGAGCGCGGCCAGCCGTCGGCGCACCGTGTCCGGCCCGCCGACCAGCTGCGGGTCGAGCCGTTCACGCACGAACGCCTCCTCGACGGGCCCGAACCGGTGCCGCGCGGCCTCCTCGGCGGTGGGCAGCAGCGTGAACCAGTCGGAGGTCCGCATCACGATCTGCCCCAGCACGAAGGCGCGGCCGAGGTACTCGGCGCGCTCGTCGTCCTCGGCCGCCACGACAGTGGCCGCTATCGCGGCGTACGGACGGTCCAGCTGGGCGGACGGGCGGAATGCGGCGCGGTACGCGTCCAGCGACTCGGCGCCGGCGCCGGGCCTGATCTGATGGGCGTAGACGTACGGCAGCCCCTGGGATCCGGCGAACGCGGCACTCTGCGGGCTGGAGCCGACCAGCCAGAACGGCGGGCGGCCCTCGGGCGTCGGCACGGCCCGCACCGCGGCCTCCTCCCGCCCCGGGCCGAAGTACCCCTCCAGCTCGTCGAGCCGCGAGGTGAAGTCGTCGCCGCCCGCCGCACCGTAGCCGCGCAGCCGCTCCGCGGCGTTCATGTCCGCGCCCGAGGCGCGCCCGATGCCGAGGTCGACGCGTCCGGGGTACAGCGCCTCGAGGACACCGAACTGCTCGGCCACCACCAGCGGGGCGTGGTTGGGCAGCAGTACGGCGCCCGAGCCGACCCGGATGGTGCTCGTGGCCGCGGCGATCTGCCCCGCCAGGACGGCGGGGGCCGAGGTCGCGAGACTCGGCGTGTTGTGGTGCTCGGCGACCCAGTGGCGCAGGTAGCCGAGCCGCTCGGCGTGCCGGGCGAGGTCGAGGGCGTTGCGCAGCGAGTCGGCGGCGGACGACCCGCGCCACACGGGAACGGTGTCGAGGACGGACAGGTGTACGCGCGAGAAGTCGGCCATGAGCAGCACTCCGTTTCCTGCTGGACACTCGTCGACGCGGGGATCCGGCTCACACCGGAGCCCGCTTTACGGTGGGATCCAGAAGATTGAACTGGTCAGTTCACCTTGATGGGTCGGACGGTAGCATGGGGTCATGACGCCAGGCGACACGAACAGCGCACCCGACCGCCCGACCGGCCGCGGCCGCATCGACAAGCGCCGCGCGATCCTCGACGCGGCCATCCGCGTCTTCGCGCGGGAGGGATACGTCCAGGCCGGTCTCGACGCCATCGCCGCGGAGGCCGGCGTCGCGAAGCCGACGATCTACAACCACTTCGGCGGCAAGGAGAACCTCTTCCGTGAGGCCGTGCTGGAGGCCACGCAGCGTTCCAGCGCCAAGACCCTGGCCGCGCTGGAGGGATTCCCCACCCCCCAGCCCGACGACCTGCGCACCGAACTCGAGGGCGTCGCCACCCGCCTGGTGCAGTGTTTCCGCGACGAGAACTCCTGGGCGCTGCAACGCCTCCTGTACGCCGAGACCGTGCGGTTCCCCGCCGTGTTCGACGACTGGAGGGCCACCGGCCCCGCCAAGGTGTCCGACGCGCTCGCCGGCCGACTCGCCCGGCTGGCCAACGCGGGCCGGCTCAGCATCGCGGAGCCGGACCGCGCCGCGGGCCAGTTCCTCGCACTCATCGCCGACGACATGCCCATGCTCTCGGCCCTCGGGACCCGTCCCATCGACGACCAGGCGCTGCACGCGGCGGTGAAGTCGGGCGTCGAGACCTTCCTGAAGGCGTTCTCCCCGCGGGAACCGGAGGACGCAACGGCACCCGACCCGGCGTTGAAGCCGGGCTAAAGCCGCCGCAAAGCGGCGCTGAGAGCTGTTTGTCGGCGCCGCGGCAGGCCACCTAGCGTCATCGACGGACGCGGTCCATCGCGCTGTCCGCCCCCCGTCGACCGCTGAGGAAGCTGACCATGCCCACTGCCCCGCCCGGCTCCCCCTCGCTCCTCGCCTTCCCCCAGCCACGCGCCTGCCCGCACCAGCCGCCGCCCGGCTACGACGCGTTGCGCGGGCAGGGTCCGCTGGCGAAGGTGGCCCTGTACGACGGCCGGGAGGTCTGGCTGGTCACCGGCTACGCGGAGGCGCGCACCCTGCTGTCCGACCCCCGGCTGTCGTCCGACCGGACACGCCCCGGCTTCCCGGTGCTGGCCCCGCGGTTCCGCGCCTCCGTGGCCCGCAGGCTGCCGCTCATCGCGCAGGACCCGCCGGTCCACGACGTGCACCGGCGGCTGCTCAACCCCGAGTTCAGCCTGAAGCACGTACGGGCGATGCGCCCCCAGGTCCGCGAGATCGTCGACGGCTTCGTCGACCGGATGCTGGAGAAGGGCCCGCCGAGCGACCTCGTCGCCGACTTCGCCGTTCCCGTCACCTCGCTGGTGATCTCCCGCCTGCTCGGGGTGCCGGTCGAGGACCAGCCGTTCTTCCAGGACGCCACCAGCCGGCTCATGCGCGCCACCGAAGAGGGGCCGTCGCAGCAAGCGGGTGGCGAACTCGCCGCCTACCTGGACCGTCTGATCACCCGGCTGCGGACCGAGCCGGGCGACGGCGTGCTCGGCCGGCTGGCCTCCCAGGAGGTCGAGGAGGGACGGCTCCCCCACGACGAACTCGTGCAGATCGCCCTCGTGCTGCTGGTCGCCGGCCACGAGACGACCGCCTCGATGATCGCCCTGGGCACCGTCGCCCTCCTGGAGCAGCCCGAGCGGTCGGCCGAGCTGCGCGCCGATCCGGACACGGTCCCCGGGGTCGTCGAGGAACTGCTGCGGCTGCTCGCCGTCACCGACCTCGCCGGCTCCCGCGTGGCCGTGGAGGACATCGACGTCGCCGGGCACACCATCCGGGCCGGCGACGGCGTGCTCGTCTCCGGCACGCTCGCCAACCGCGACCCCGACGTGCACGCCGACCCGGACCGGTTCGACCCGAGCCGCACCGGCCGCAGCCACCTCGCCTTCGGATACGGCATCCACCAGTGCCTGGGCCAGAACCTCGCCCGGCTCGAACTGGAACTGGCCTTCCGGTCCCTGTTCACGCGCATCCCCACGCTCCGGCTCACCGTGCCCGCCGTCGAGCTGCCGCTGCGCGGCACCGACACCGGGACCATCCAGAGCACCGACCACCTTCCCGTCACCTGGTGAGGGGGACGACCGATGCCGCGTGTCACCGCCGACCGTGAGCGCTGTCTGGGCTCCGGTCAGTGCGCCTACAGCGCACCCGACGTGTTCGACCAGGACGACGACGGCCTCGTCACCGTCCTCGACCCCGCTCCGCCCCGCGAGCGCCTGACATCCCTGCGGCAGGCCGCCGACCTGTGCCCCTCGGGCGCCGTGCGGCTCGACGAGTCCGCCGACACCCCCTAGCCCCGGCCGGTCAGGACCCCGTCCCCCGCCCGGCTCCCCAGGGCCGGTCCCGTGTGGACCCGAGGCCCGCCCGACCCCTTTCCGGAGGCCCAGTGTGAATCCGATCCCCCGCACGACACTCGGTGCGCTCGCCGTCGGCGCCCAGGGCCTCGGCTGTCTCGGCATGAGCGAGTTCTACGGCCCCACCGACGAGGCGGAGGCGACGGCGACCGTGCGACTGGCCCTGGACCTCGGCGTCACCGTGTTCGACACGGCCGACGTCTACGGTCTGGGCGCCAACGAGGAACTGCTCGGTCGCGCCCTGGCCGGGGCCCGCCGGGACCGGGCCGTGATCGTCACCAAGGGCGGGGTGGTGCGCCCCGACGAACGGGTCGGCCGCGGCGTGCGGGGCGACGCCCCGTACCTGCGGGCCGCCTGCGAGGCGTCCCTCCGGCGCCTCGGCACCGACCGCATCGACCTGTACCTGCTGGCCC
This sequence comes from Streptomyces sp. NPDC002640, assembly GCF_053592575.1. Taxonomy (NCBI): domain Bacteria; kingdom Bacillati; phylum Actinomycetota; class Actinomycetes; order Kitasatosporales; family Streptomycetaceae; genus Streptomyces; species Streptomyces sp. NPDC002640. The sequence continues at coordinate 14,298 of NZ_JBSFVZ010000008.1, forward strand.
GGGTCGATCCGGCCGTCCCCGTCGAGGACTCCGTCGGCGCGCTGGCGGACCTGGTCACGGAGGGCAAGATCCGCCACATCGGCCTGTCCGAGGCGGGCGCCGGCACGATCCGGCGCGCCCACGCCGTGCACCCGCTCACCGCCGTCGAGATGGAGTGGTCGCTGTTCTCCCGCGAGGTCGAGGAGAGGGTCGTGCCGCTCTGCCGGACCGCGGGCATCGGCGTCCTCGCCTACGCGCCGCTCGCCAGGGGGCTGATGACCGGGCAGCTTCGCTCGCTCGACCAATTCGACGAGCGGGACTTCCGGCGGATCGCCCAGCCCCGGTTCGCCGACGGCAACCTCGCACGCAATCTCGTCCTCGTGGACGCGCTGGCCGACCTGGCCAGGGCCTTCGGCGTCACCCCGGCGCAGCTCGCCCTCGCCTGGCTGCACCACCGCGGCCCCGGCGTGGTGCCGATCCCCGGCACCCGGTACCGCGCCCACCTGACGGAGAACGCCGCCGCGTCCGCCCTCGCCCTCTCCCCCGAGGAACTGGCCGCCGTCGAGCGTGCCGTCCCCGCGGGCGCGGCCGTCGGCGAGCGGTACGTGCCCGCCAGCATGGCGATGGTGGGCCTGTGATGTCCCCCCGGCAGCACGACGGCGGGACAGCTCCCGGCTCCACCCGGCGCCCACGCCGCCTCCTCATGGCGCTCTCCGCCCTCCTCCTCACGGCCACGACGTCCGGCTGCGCCGGCGCCTTCGACACCCCGCGCTCCCGCGGCAACGTCCTGACCTACGGCATCGACCAGCAGCCCGACTGCCTCGACCCGCAGGTCAGCCCCCTCGACGTGACCGCGCTCATCGACCGCAACCTCTTCGACTCACTCGTCGAGATGACCCCTGACGGGCGCTTCCGCCCCTGGCTCGCCCAGCGGTGGAGCGTCTCCGCCGACAGCCGCACCTACACGTTCCACGTCCGCGGCGGCGTCACCTTCCACGACGGCACCCCGTTCACCGCGCATGCCGTCAAGGCCACCCTCGACCACGCCGTGGACCCGCGCACCAAGTCCCAGTACGCGGCGTCCCTGATCAGCTCCTACCGGTCCTCCCGGGTGGTGGACGCCTCGACGGTGGAGGTGCGGCTCAGCCGCCCCGACTCCGCGTTCCTCCAGGCGCTCAGCACCGCCTACCTGGGCATCCAGTCACCGACGTCGCTGCGGGAGAACGCCGGCAGCCTGTGTGCCGAGCCGGTGGGCAGCGGACCGTTCCGGCTGACCGGCTGGGCCCGCAACCGCAGTCTGGAGATGGAGCGCAATCCGGACTACCGGTGGGGGCCGCCCGGCGCGCGGAACACCGGACCCGCCCATCTGGACGGCCTGGTGATCCAGTTCATCACCGAGGGCACCGCCCGGTTCGGCGCGCTCGCGACCGGCCAGGTCGACGCCATCGGCAACGTGCCGCCCGCGAAGATCGGCGCGCTGAAGGCGTCGAGCCAGCTGCGGTACCTGCGCGCCGAGACGCCCGGCGTGCCCAACACCGTCTTCCTCAACACCCGTTCCGGTCCGCTCGCCGACGAGCGCGTACGCCGGGCGCTGCTGCGCAGCGTCGACCTCGACCAGCTCGTCGACACCCTGTACTTCGGCCGCCACTCGCGGGCCTGGGGCGCGCTCACGCCCACCACCCCGTACTACTCGCCGTCGGTGGAGGGCCGGGCGCCCTACGACCCGGACGAGGCCGCCCGGCTGCTCGACGAGGCCGGCTGGACCGGCCGGGACGACCGCGGCATCCGCGTGAAGGACGGCCGTCCGCTCACGCTCAGGTGGCCCTACATCCAGGAGGTGCACGGCAAGATGAGCGCCCTCGCCCAGGGCATGCAGGCCCAGGCCAAACAGGTGGGCATCGACCTGCGCTGGACGAGCGTGGACGCCGGGGCGTTCATCCAGATGACCGACTCCGGGCGCGGACTGGAGATGTTCAGCGCGAGCTTCGTCCGTGCCGAGCCGGACATCCTGCGGTACTGGTTCGGCTCGCGGATGACCATCGCCAACGGCGGCGGGAACGTCTTCCACCTCGACGACCCGGTGCTGGACCGCGCCCTGGCCGACGGCGCCGCGGCGTCCGATCCGAAGGCCCGGGCGGCGGCGTACGCGCGGGCGCAGGAGCGGCTGACCGACCGCGCGCTGGCCCTGCCCACCCATGTGCCGGCCTCGCTGGTCGGCACGTCCGACCGGGTGCACGGGCTGCGCTTCGAACCCAACGCCTATCCGCTCTTCCACGACGCGCGGCTGGAGGACCCACGATGAGGACCGTCTCTCCAGTCCGCTGGCTGGTGCGCCGCCTGCTGCTCGCGGTGCTGGTCGTGTTCGGCTCGGCGTCCGCCGCCTTCCTCGGCATGGAACTGACTCCGGGCGACCCCGTGCGCACGCTGCTCGGTACGACCCCGCAGACCGCAGAGGTCACCGAGCGGATACGCCACGACCTCGGCTTCGACCGCCCGCTGCCGGTGCGGTACGGGCTGTTCCTCGGCCGGCTGGTCACGGGCGACCTCGGGACCTCCTACCAACTGCAGGAGCCGGTCGGGTCCCTGGTCACCGGTCAGCTGTGGTCGACGGTCACGCTGGCCCTGGCCGGTTTCGCCCTCGCCCTGGCGGGCGCCCTCGTGCTGGCCGTCCTCACGGCGGGCGGCCGGAGGCTGCCACGCCGGATCGCCGGCTTCTTCGAGCTGCTCACCATCTCGGCACCCGGCTTCTGGATCGGGGTGCTGCTGCTGACCGTCTTCTCGTTCCGGCTGCGGCTCTTCCCGGCCGCCGGGGGCACCGGGCTGTCCGGACTCGTGCTGCCCGCCGTCACACTGGCGCTGAGCATGGTGGGCACGCTCTCCCAGGTGCTGCGGGAGGCGATGGAACGCTCCCTCGAGGAGCCGTTCGCGCTGAGCGCCAAGGCGCGCGGCACCGGACTCCTCGCCCTGCGGCTGCGCCACGCCCTGCGGCACGGCCTGATCCCGCTCGTCACCCTTTCCGGGTGGACGCTCGGCGCCCTGCTCAGCGGCGCCGTCGTCGTCGAGACGGTGTTCAGCCGCCCCGGCCTCGGCCGCGTCCTGGCCACCGCCATCACCAGCCGCGACCTGCCCGTGGTCACCGGGGTGGTGGTCGTGTCGGCCGCCGCGTTCGCGCTGATCACCGTGGCCGTCGACGCGCTCTACCGGGTCGTCGACCCCCGCCTGCGGGAGGTGCGTCCATGACGGACCGCCTCCCCGTCCCCACCGGATCACGCGGAGAAGGGCCTGCGATGACCGCTGCAGAGAGTGAGACCGCCGTGCGGGACACGGCGACCGGAGCGCGGGAGAGGATCGGCGCCCACGAGGCGGCCGGCGCACTGGGCGCCGCCCGGCGCGCCCCCTCCCGCGGTGGTCGGCGCCCCGTGGCCGGGCGGGACGTACCGCGCCTGGCCGGGGCCGGCACCGTGATCGCGTGGCTGGTGCTGGCCGTCGTGGCCGTCGCCGCCGTGTGGCCCGATCTCCTCGCGCCGTATCCGCCGGATCAGGTGGATCCGGTCCACGCCCTCCAGGGCCCCGGCGGCGCGCACCCGTTCGGCACCGACCAGCTCGGGCGGGACGTGTTCAGCCGCGTGGTGCACGGTGCCCGGCTCACGGTCACCCTCGGGCTCGGCTCGGTCGTCGTCGCGGTGGTCGCCGGCACGCTGCTGGGACTGCTCGCCGTGGCCGGTGGGCGGGTCCTCGACGAGGTGGTCATGCGCGTCACCGACGTGCTGATGGCCTTCCCCGGGCTGCTGCTCGCCCTGCTCGTGGTGGCGGTGCTCGGCCCCGGCACCACCAACGCGATGATCGCCATCGGCGCGGCCTCGGCCCCCGCCTTCGCCCGACTGGTCCGCGGTCAGGCCCTGGTGGTGCGCGAGTCGGGATACGTGCAGGCCGCGGTGGTGCTCGGCCTGCCCCGGTTCTCGGTCTTCCTCCGGCACGTCGTGCCCAACTCGCTGCCGCCCGTCCTGGTCTTCGCCACCGTGCACACCGGCTCCGCGATCATCGCCGGATCGTCGCTGAGCTTCCTGGGCCTCGGCCCGCAGGCTCCGGCCCCGGAATGGGGCGCGATGCTCTCCGAAGGGCGCGACTACGTCGACCTGTCCTGGGGACTGGGCGTGTTCCCCGGTCTCGCCGTCACCGCCACCGTCGTCGCGATCAACGTCGTCGGCACCCGGCTCCGGCACCGTTTCGAGGGAAGGACGGCCGATGGCAAGCACTGACGCGACCGCGGGGAGGCGGCTGCTCACGGTCGAGGACCTGCGGGTGTCCTTCCCGACCCGGCACGGCGGGACGGACGCGGTGCGCGGCGTGAGCCTCACCGTGGACGCCGGTGAGTGCCTGGCCGTGGTCGGCGAGTCCGGCTCCGGCAAGAGCGTCACCGCGCTGTCGTTGCTGGGCCTCGCCGGTCCGGGGGCACGTGTGCGGGCGGCGCGGATGAGCCTGCACGACCCGGACCTCGACCTGACGGAGGTCCACGGCCGCGGGTGGCGCGAGGTGCGCGGCCGCCGGATCGGACTGGTGCTGCAGGACGCCCTGACCTCGCTCGACCCGCTGCGCACGGTGGGCGCCGAGGTCGCCGAGGCGCTGCGCAACCACCGGGTGGTCCCCCGCTCGGCCCTCGCCGAACGCTCCCTGGCCCTTCTGGCGGAGGCCCGCGTGCCCGAACCCGCGCTGCGCGCCCGTCAGTACCCGCACCAGCTCTCCGGCGGGCTGCGCCAGCGGGCGCTCATCGCCACCGCCCTGGCCGCCGGCCCGCCCCTGCTGATCGCCGACGAGCCCACGACGGCCCTGGACGTCACGGTCCAGGCCCGCATCCTGGATCTGCTGGCGGCACGGAAGGAGGCCGGCACGGGCGTCCTGCTGATCAGCCACGACCTGTCGGTGGTCGCCCGGCTCGCCGACCGCATCGCGGTGATGCGGCACGGCGAGATCGTCGAGGAGGGACCGGCCGCACGACTGCTGCGGGCCCCCTCCCACCCCTGCACCCGGCGGCTGCTGGAGGCCGCCGCACGGCACTCCGGTGACACCACCGCGTCACGCCCCGGCAGACGGGGCCCCGTGGCGGACGCCGGTGACGCGGCCCACGTCGCGCGGCGGCCGGTGCTCGAGGTCAGCGGGGTCGGGAAGTCGTTCAGAACGCCGGACGGGCAGGTGCGGCCGGCCGTGCGGGACCTGTCGTTCACCCTGCACGCGGGTGAGACCCTCGGCATCGTCGGCGAGTCAGGATCCGGCAAGACCACCGGCGCCCAGCTCGTCCTCGGGCTGCTGCGGCCGGACACCGGCGGCGTGCGGCTGCTCGGGCAGCCGTGGTCGCACCGCCCGGAACGGGAACGCCGCCCCCTGCGGCCCCGCATCCAGCTCGTCCAGCAGGATCCGCTCGGTTCGTTCGACCCCCGCTACACCGTCGAACGGATCGTCGGCGAGGCCCTGCCGCCCTCGGGCGGCGCGCCCGGCCGGGGGTCGGCGGGCGAACGGCGCGCGCGACTCGTCGAGCTGCTCTCGCTGGTCGGGCTCGACGAGGAGATGCTGGACCGGCGGCCCCGTCAGATGTCCGGCGGCCAGCGTCAGCGCGTCGCCATCGCCCGCGCCCTCGCGCCCGGTCCCGAGGTGATCGTGTGCGACGAGCCGGTCTCCGCGCTCGACGTGTCCGTCCAGGCGCAGATCCTGGACCTGTTCGCGGACGTGCGGCGACGCCTCGGCGTGGCCCTGCTGTTCATCTCGCACGACCTGGGCGTGGTGCACCACATCAGCGACCGGGTACTGGTGATGCGGGACGGGGAGGTCGTCGAGTCCGGAGCCGTCGAGGACGTGTTCCGGCGGCCCGAGCACCCCTACACCCGGGAGCTGCTCGCCGCGCTGCCCCGTAGCTCGCCGACCCCCGCGGAGCCGGTCGAGGCGGCCGGGGCGCCGGCCGGTCCCACCGCGCCGGCCGGGGGCGGGCCGGGGGGCACGCCGTGAGCACCCGTCGGGGCGAACTGCTCGCCGTCAGCGACCTGCACGTGGCACACGCCGAGAACCGCCGCGTGGTGGACCGGCTCCGCCCGCGCTCGGAGGACGACTGGCTCATCGTCGCGGGCGATGTCGGCGAGCTGTTCGCGGACGTCGAGCGGACGCTGCGGCGACTCGCCGGCACGTTCTCCCGGGTGATCTGGGCGCCTGGCAACCACGAGCTGTGGACCCACCCCGAGGACCCGGTCCAGTTGCGGGGCGAACACCGCTACCGGCGGCTGGTGGAGGTGTGCCGGTCCCTCGGCGTGGTCACGCCCGAGGACCCGTTCCCGGTGTGGGAGGGGACGGGTGGTCCGCTCACCGTGGCCCCGCTGTTCCTGCTGTACGACTACTCGTTCCGCCGCGGCCGCGCGGCGGGCACGGCCACCAGGGAGGAGGCGCTGGCAGCCGCCCGGGAGGCCGGCGTCGTCTGCAACGACGAGTACTTCCTGCACCCGGACCCGTACCCGACGCGGGACGACTGGTGCCGCGAGCGGCTCGCGTACACCGAGCGCCGCCTCGCACGGCGCGATCCGCTGCTGCGGACCGTGCTGGTCAGCCACTTCCCCCTGACCGAACGGCCGCTCCTGCCGCTGCGGCACCAGGAGTTCGCCCTGTGGTGCGGCACCGAGCGGACCGCGGACTGGCATCGCCGGTACCGCGCGGCCGCCGTGGTCCACGGACACCTGCACATCCCCCGCGTCCTGGAGGAGGACGGAGTGCTGTTCACGGAGGTCTCGATCGGATACCCGCGCGAGTGGCGGCGGCGCGGGCTGCCCGCCGACCCGCTGCGTCGCGTCCTGCCCGTGGGGGACCGGTGATCGAGGCGCTGCTGCCGCCCGGAGCGGTCGCCGCGGAGGCGTTCGACGACGCCGTGGACGGCCGCCTGCCCCCCGAGGAGGCGCGGGTCGTCGTGGGCGCGGTGGCCGGGCGCCACCGCGAGTTCACCACCGGGAGGATGTGCGCCCGCCGGGCCATGGCGCGCGCCGGTCTGCCTCCGGTGGCGGTGCCGACCGGTCGCGCCGGAGAACCCCGCTGGCCGGACGGGGTGATCGGGAGCATCACCCACTGTGCCGGCTACCGCGCCGCCGCGGTGGCCCGCTCCCGCGACGTGGCCGTCCTCGGCATCGACGCCGAGCCCGACCTTCCGCTGTCCCGGGGCACCCTCGAGGCCATCACGCTGCCCGACGAGCTCCGCCGGCTGCGACTGCTGGAGCGGGCGGCCCCGGGCCGGGCCCACTGGGGGCGGCTGCTGTTCAGCGCCAAGGAGAGCGCCTACAAGGCCTGGTTCCCCCTCGGCCGCCGGCTGCTCGACTTCACCGACGCCGAGGCGGACATCCGGCCCGACGGTTCCTTCGAGGTGACACTGCGCGTCCCGGGCCCGCGGGTGAACGGCGAGCGGCTCACCGGCTTCGGCGGGCGCTGGGCGGCGTACGGCGGCCTGCTGCTCACGGCGGTCGGCACGGTCGTGACCGCGCCCCGGCAGGTGCTCGCGGGCTCGCCCACGCATTAGGACGGCTTTAGGCGGCCTGCCTACGTTGGTCACGGACGGCGGCGGACCCGACGAGGCCGCCACCCTGCCCCTTTCCCCGCCGCGCCCGCGCGCGGCGCCTTCCGAACGGGAGCTCCATGAACACCACGTTCGCCCTGCCCGGCCACTCCTCCGCCCTCGCCGCCCTCGCGGCCTCGTTCGTCGACCTCGCCCGGAGCGCGGCGTCGGCCGAACCGGCCGCGGGCGGGCAGGACTTCGTCCTGTGGGAGGACCTCACCGAGCACGTCGACCTGGACTACCGCTTCGCCAACCCCCCGGTCCACGGCCCCGGTGACTGGGACACCTACGACAGCACGTTCGTGACCGCGGACGGGGAGCACGTCGGCAGCCTGAAGGGCACCGGCCGGATCCTGTACGAACGTTCCGCCGACGCGCACCTGATGATGTACTACCGCGAGGAGATCACCTTCCCCGACGGGACGGCGCAGACCGCCGGCTGGGTCGACGGGACGGCGATCCTGGGCGGCGCCTGGCAGCGGTTCCCGATCGTGGGCACGGGCGGGCGGTACGAGGGAATGATCGGCCTGCGGTCCTTCCAGCCGTCCCGGGAGGCCCCGCACAGCCGGTACCACTCCCATCTGGTGCTGCGCGAGGTCGGCGGGGGCTTCCGGCCGTCCACCGCCGAGGAACTGGACAGCGTGCTGTCGCTGCTGGGCGCGTTCGTCGGTCCCGCGGTCAACCCGCCCACGGCGAGCGGACGCCTCGAACCGCCGGTCGGCTCCGGGCGCGCCGTCCCGCAAGGTGCCTGAGCGGGAGTCGGGAGCGGCCGTCGGCCCGGCGACCGCTCCCCGCCCGTGGACGTCGCGGCGGTACACCGGTCACGGGACGGCGGTGGAGTCCAACGCCCGCTACCGGCGGCTGACCGCGAGCGGCACGACGGACCTCTCGGTGGCCTTCGACCTGCCCACCCGGACGGGTCACGACTCCGACGCGTCGTTCGCGCGCGGCGAGGTCGGCAAGGCCGGTGTCGCCGTCGACTCCGTCGACGACATGCGGGTGCTGTTCGCCGGGATCCCGCTGGACCGGGTCCGCCCGTCGCTGGACGTCGACGCCCCCGCCGCGGTCCTGCTGCTGCTGTACCAACTGGTCGCCGAGGAGCGGGTGATCCACCCCGGCCGGTTGACCGGCACGGTCCGCAACGACGTGCTGGAGGAGCACGCCGTGCGCGGCACGTGCGCCTTCCCGCCCGGGCCGTCCCTGCGGCTGGTCACGGACACCATCGCGTACTGCAGGGACGAGATCCCGCGGTGGAACGCCCTCGCGGTCTGCGGCCACCGCATGGCCGCGGCCGGAGCCTCGCCCTCGCAGGAGATCGCCTTCACCCTCGCCGACGGCATCGCGTACGTCCGCGCGGCGGTGGCGGCCGGCCTGGACGTGGACGACGTGGTGACCCGTGTGTCGTTCCGGCTCGCCGCGCGCGCCACGGCCGCGGAGGAGGCCGCCGAGTACCGCGCGGTCCGCCGCCTCTGGGGCCGGGCGATGCGCGAGGAGTTCGGCGTGCGGGGTCCCGGGCCGGCCGTGCTGCGGGTGCCGGCCCACGGGACGGACGTGACCGCGGCCGTCGGCCGGTGCGCCGGGCCGCACCTCGTCGCGAGGACGGCCGACGAGGTCGAGTGGGTGGCGCGGGAGCTCATGGGAGAGGTCGAGGAGCTGGGCGGTGCGGTCGCCGCCCTGGAGCTCGGCTTCCAACAGGGCGAGATCGCACGCGGCGCCTGCCGCGGCGCCCGGGAGACCGGAACCGAGCCGGGTGGAAGGGCCGTCACCGGTGTCGATCCCGCCTACGGGGCCCGGCAGGCGGAACGCCTCGCCAAGCTCCGCGCCTGGCGCTTCCAGGAGGACGTCGACGCCGCCCTGGTCGCCCTGCGCGAAACGGCCGCGGGCACCGGCAACGTCCTCCACCCCCTGCGGCACGCCCTCCGCGCCCGCGCGACGGTCGGCGAGGTCTGCGGCGCCCTCCGTGACGTCTGGGGCACCTACACGTACGCCCCACCTGGTGGGTCACCGGCGGACGCACGGATGACGCGGCAGAAGTCCTGACGGCATGGGACCGGACCTTCACGTCCGCCTTCGTCCGAGCACCGCCCAAGGAGCGTCTCCTTATGCGCAGTCGTCGGCGCGACGCGGCCGGCCCGGTAACGTGACCGACGTGCGACGACTTCCGACCGATGGTGATGGGGCTGCGATGAGTGAACCGACGAAGCCCGAGGTCGCCGTGCCGGAGGGCGACGCTCCTGCCGAACTGACCGTCCGGGACCTGGTCGTCGGGGACGGAGCGGAGGTCAAGCCGGGCATGGTGGTGCGGGTCCACTACGTCGGGGTGACCTTCGAGACCGGGAGGCAGTTCGACGCCTCCTGGGACCGCGGTCAGCCGTACAAGTTCACCCTGGGCGGTGGCAAGGTCATCAAGGGCTGGGACCGGGGGGTGAGGGGGATGAAGGTCGGCGGTCGGCGCGAGATCGTCGTGCCCCCGCGCCTCGGCTACGGCAAGCAGTCGCCTTCGCCGTTGATCCCGGCCGGCTCGACCCTGGTCTTCGTCGTGGACGTGCTGGACGTGTACTCCAGCACGCACGGGTGGAGCAACGCGCGGTAGTCCGGCTGTGGGTCTTGAGCCTCATGGTTGTCCTCGCCCGGGCGAACCGGCCCGCCACCTTGCCCATCAGGCCCTCGCGTACCGATTGCCACCGTCGGACCGGCGGTCCGCCCTCAGAGGGTGGCGGCACGCAGCACGATCAGGGCGGCGGAGGCCATGGTGAGGACCACGGCCGGAGACGCGCCCTTGCGGTCGCCGACGCGCAGGTGGAAGACGACCGCCCCGGCGAAGTAGAGCGTCAGGCCGATCGCGGCGGCGATTCCGACGGGTCCCCACCGGAGTCCGGCGACCACACCGGCCGCGCCCGCGATCTGAGCGCCGATCAGGAAGGCCATCATGCTCTGCGGCACTCCGAGGGTGGACATCTGCTCGGTGATGTGACGCGTCCGCAGCGACTTGGCCCCGGCGGACACCAGGAGAAGCGCCGACATGAACACGGTGACGACGGCAAGGGTGACGAACATGGCTGAAACCTCAATCGTGCGAGATGCGGGCAAGGAGGCGTGCGCACCTCGACGACGATAGGCGGCCGTCAGGTACCTCCAGGTAACCTTCGGGGCATGAGCCTGCGACCCGGCATCGCCTTCCTCGCCGACTGTCCCGCTCTCCTGGCCATGGAGATCATCGCCAGCAAGTGGTCCATGGTCACGCTCTTCGCGCTGACCGACGGCCCGTTGCGCCACGGCGAGCTGGTCGAGCTGAGCGGTGGCATTTCGCGCAAGGTGCTGACCCAGACGTTGCGCCGGCTTCAGGCCAACGGGCTCGTCGAGCGGCACGCGTACGCCGAGGCGCCGCCGCGCGTGGAGTACTCCCTGACCGATCTCGGGCGAACCCTGGAGGAGCCCATCAGGATGCTCACCGCATGGGCGCGGGAGAACGGCGAGGCGGTCGTCACCTTCCGGGAAGCAGCCGAGGCGGCCAGGACCGTCGAGGCGGATCGGGCGACCCCGGTGTGAGGACCCCTCAGGGTGACGAGAGCCCGAGCCGTTTCTGACCAGCGGAAGTCGGTCCGAGCCCTCCCGGTCTCCTCAGGGTGTCTGACCTGCGAGGACCGCAGGTCAGACACCCTTCCGTCCACAACCCGGCGACGCCGCGCCCGTGACGGAGGGCGACCTCACTCCGCCGTGGTGATCGGTGCTCCGGGACCCAGCGGCAGATCGAAGCCGTAGAAGACCGCCAGGACGGCCAGCCAGGCCAGCAGGAAGGGCACCACGAACACGGCCAGCCGGGACAGGACGGTCCCCAGCTTCGCGTCCGGCTCGTAGCGCCGCAGGATCGTCAGCATCAGGAAGACGTACGGATTGAGCGGCGTGATCATCTGGGTGGCCGAGTCGCCGATGCGGAAGGCGGCCTGCGTCACCGCCGGTTCCATGCCGAGCAGGAGGAAGGCCGGCACGAACACCGGGGCCACCAGCGACCACAGGGCCGACCCGGAGGTGACGAACAGGTTCAGCACGCAGACCAGCAGCACGAACACCACCAGCCCCCAGAAGCCGGTCAGCCCGGCCGACTCCAACAGGGAGGCGCCCTCGACCGCGAGCAGCGTGCCCACGTTCGACCAGGTGAAGACTCCGATGACCTGGGCGATCACCAGGATGAGCACGATGTAGGCCGACATCCCGGTGATCGACTCGGCCATCATGCGCGGGACGTCGTCCGCCCGGCGCACGGCGCCCACGACGCGCCCGTACACCACTCCGGCCAGCAGGAAGGCGACGAACAGCAGGGGTACCACGCCGTCCAGCACGGGCGACGGCACCAGCGCGCCGCCCTCACCGCGCAGCGGCGAGCCGGGCAGCAGCCAGAAGCCGACCACCAGGGCCGCGTACGCCAGCACGACGGCGCCGGCCCACCGCAGGCCGCGTCGCTCGGTGGCGGTGACCTCGAGCGTGGCGTGGTAGCCACCGTCCGCCGCCGTTTCCGTGCCCTGCGACGCCTCCGTCCCGTTCCCGCCCTCCGGCGTCGTGCTCTCCAGCGGCGCGGGCGTGCGCGGCTCCAGGACCCGGGAGATCAGGAAGCCGCCGATCAGGGCCAGCACCACGCTCGCGGAGGCCGTGAAGAAGTAGTTCACGAGGATGTGCGTCGGCGCGTCCTCGCCGCCCGGCAGCACCTGCGCGGCCTTCTCGGTGATGCCCACGTACAGGGCGTCCAGGGCGCCGACCGTGAATCCCGCCGCGTAGCCCGCGCAGACGCAGGCGAAGCCGCCGATCAGGCCGGCGATGGGATTGCGTCCGCAGCCCTTGAAGACCAGCGCCGCGAGCGGCGGGATGATGAGGATGGCGACGTCGCTCATCATGTGGCCCTGGGCCGCCACGAAGGCGACCAGGTACGGGACCAGGGCGCGGGGCGCCCTGCCGATCGAGATCCGGACCGTGGACTCCAGCAGGCCGGTCTGCTCCGCCACCCCGACCGCGGCCATCATCAGCAGGACGGTGCCCAGGGACGGGAAGCCGGTGAAGTTGGGGATGAAGTTCTCCAGCAGCCACCGGACCCCCTCACCGGTGAACAGGCCCCTGACCTGCAGGGTGTCGGAGGTTCCGGGCACGGTGACGGTGGCACCCGCCCAGTGCAGGAGGGTGGAGACGACGCCGAGCAGGAGGAAGAGGAAGACGAAGAGCAGCACCGGGTGCGGGAGTTTGTTGCCCGCCCGCTCGATGCCGCCGAGGACGCGGTCGAGCAGCGTTGCGGCCGTGCCGTCGCCCGCGCCGTCGGCCCTCCGCCGTTCCTTCGTGTCCTTCGTGTCCTCCGTGCCCTTCGTGAGCAGGTCTCTGCCGGTCATCGGCCGCCTCCCGACGCGGTGAGGGTGAGGGTGTCCTTGCGCACGGCGCCGCGCTGGGCGACGAGCACCACGTGCCCGGGGTCGGCGAGGACGCCGATGTCGGCGAGCGGATCGCCGTCGCACAGGACGAGGTCGGCGTGCAGGCCCGCCCTCAGTGTGCCGATCTCGGCCTCCAGGCCCAGCAGTTCCGCCGCGGTGCGGGTGCCGGCGACGATCGCGTCCATCGGTGTCATGCCGAGCGACACCAGGTGGGACAGTTCCCGCAGGTTGCGTCCGTGCGGGACCATCGCCGCGTCGGTGCCCATCGCGATGCGCACGCCCTCCCCGATCGCCGCGGAGATGTTCTCGCGGGTGATCTCGGACCAGCGGAGCTTCTTCTCGTAGTGGAACGGCTCCATCGTCGACTTGTCGATTCCGTCGAACACCGTGGACAGCGTGGGGACCAGGAAGACGCCGTGCGTGCCGGCGAGGTCGCGGGCCTCGGCGGTCATGCCGTAGCCGTGTTCCACGCTGGTCGCCCCGCCGCGGATCGCGTTGAGGATGCCGGCGGTGCCCTGCGCGTGTGCGGCGACGGGACGGCCGCCGTGCCGGTCGGCCTCCTCGACGACGGCCCGGATCTCCTCGACGGTGAGACCCTCGTCGTCGGGCTGGTCGTACGGGCTGGACATGCCTCCGGTCGCGCACAGCTTGATCACGTCGGCGCCCGCCCGCAGCAGGCGGCGTACCGCCACCCGCACCTCCTGCGGCGAGTCCGCGAGTTCGCCCACGCCGGAGCTGGGGTCGAAGCCGCAGTCGGTGTGGAAGTCGGCGTGGCCGCCGGTGTGGCTGAGGATCCGGACGGCGGTGTGCAGGCGCGGCCCGGCGGTGAGCCCGCGGGCCACCGCGTCGCGGAACCCCGCCGCGAGCCCGCCGAGGTCGCGGGCGGTCGTCACGCCGGCGTCGAGCGTGGCGCGCATCCGGGCCGCCGTGTCGAACACCGCCACGGTCGGGTCGTCCGCGTAGCGGCGGACCATCTGCCGCGCGGACTCCACCCCGAGGTGGACGTGGGCGTCGACGAAGCCCGGGAGCAGTGTGCGCCCGGCCGCGTCGATCACCCTGGCCCGGGCCGGGCCCTCGGGCGCTCCGGCGGCCGGCCCCGCGTAGACGATCAGGCCGTCGTCGTCGACGTCGAGCACGGCGTTCTCGACGGGCGCGGCGCCGGTGCCGTCGATCAGTCGCGCTCCGGTGATGCGGAGGGAGGAGGCCGTGGGCAACGGTGCGGGAGAGAGGCAAGGTGCGGTCATAGCCGGACACCTTCAAGATCCCGGGTTACGAACCGGTAAAATCGCCGGAATCGTTCAGGCCGCATGCGTCTGCGCAGGATTCGGAGCGCCCATGGGAACGCAGCAAACGGTCCGCCCCGACGACCTCGACCTCGCCATCGTGCACGCGCTGCAGATCCGCCCGAGGGTGCCCTGGACGAGGCTGGGCGAGGTCCTGGACGTCGACCCGGTCACGGCCGCCCGCCGTTGGGCCCGCCTGGTGGACGCCGGAGTCGCCTGGGTCGACGGCTACCTCTCCCCCGGTCACGACGACGGCGTCTACGCCCATCTGGAGATCGACATGGGCGGCACTCCGCGCGAGGACACGCTGCGGCTGCTCGCCCACGACCGGCGCATCCTCAGCCTCAAGCAGACCACCGGCGGGCGTGACCTGCTCGCCATCGTCGGCGCGAGCGATCTGCACGCCCTCTCGCAGCTCGCGGGGGAACGCATCGCCCGTCTGCCCGGGATCCGGGCCACCCGCGTCCACGTCATCACCGCGGCGCCGTTCGAAGGCGCCGAGTGGCGGCTCGACGTGCTGGACCGCGCCCAGCGCGACGCCCTGGCGGTCCCGCCCGAGGAGTCCCCGGACGCTCCCCTGACCCCGCTGGACCGACGCATCGCGCTCGCCCTGGGCGCCGACGGCCGGATGCCGCTGGAGGCCCTCGCCCGCGCGGCGGACACCAGTGTCTCCACCGCACGCCGCAGGCTCCGGGTCCTCACCGGCAACCGGCGCCTGTCGTTGCGCTGCGCCCTCGCCCGGCCGCTCACCGGCTACCCCGTGTCGGTCGTCTTCTTCGTCTCCGTCCCCGCCCGCCACCTCGACGACACGGTCGCCGCGCTCCGCACCCTGCCCGAGCTGCGCATGTGCAGCATCACCTCGGGCCCGGCGAACCTGATCCTCGACCTCTGGGTGCGCGCGCTGTCGGACGTGCACATGCTGGAGGGGCACCTGGAGAACCGCCTGTCCCGTCAGGAACTGCGCGTCGTGGAACGTGCCGTCGTCCTGCGCACGGTCAAGCACGTCGGCCGCGTCCTGGACCACCAGGGCCGGAGCGCCGCCGTGGCTCCGCTCAACTACTGGGACTCGCAGGCCGATTGACGTCACGGAACGGCGCCCGCACCGAGGCGGACGCCGTTCGGGGACGACTCACCGGGAAGCGTCCCGGCGCATCACGTCTCGTCTCAGGACACCACCCGCACCTCCTCGCCCGAGAGCTCTCCGGCCGTCGCATCCCGGTCCTCGCGCGGCAGCCACCGCACCGCGAGGAGACCGAGCGCGAAGGTGAGCGCGGCGGCGACGCCGATCGCCGCGTGCAGCCCCGTCACGAACGCGTCCTTCGCCTGCTCCGCATCCCCGGCCGACAGGCCCGGGGACCCGAGCGTCGTGTCCAACGTGCCCGAGACACCCGGGCCAAGGAGCCGGAAGAGGTACGCGGCGAGCGAACCGAGCAGGGAGATGCCCAGGGCGTTGCCCAGCTCGTTGCTCATCTCCGCGATAGCTCCGGCCGAACCGGCGCGCTCCGGGGGCACCGCCGCCACCGCGGTCTCCGCGACCAGGCTGAAGGAGAGTCCGTAGCCGACACCGGCGATGACGGTCGAGGCGATGTAGAACGCCGCACCCCCGCCGGAACCGGTGAAGAGCAGCAGCGCGAGCCCCACGGCCATGAAGAAGTGCGAGGCGATCAGCGCGGCCCGCTTGCCGATCCGCTCCACCACACCGGCCGTGCCGACGCAGGCGGCGGTGAGCACCGCCGCCCCCGGCAGCGCGAAGAACGCCGCGGCCAGCACACTGAACCCGAGCACCGACTGCAGGTACACGCCGCTGAGGTAGCCGGCCGCGGCCCACGCCACCAGGGACAGGAGCCCCGTCAGCACGGCGACCGTGAAGACCCGGTCGCGGAAGAGCTTCAGGTCGAGCAGCGGCTCCTCGAGTGTGAGCTGCCGACGCACGAACCAGACCAGGATGGCGACGCCCGCCACGCCGACGGCCAACTGCCCGGCCGAGAAGCCTTCCGCGGCGGCGGCCTTGACCGAGTAGACGGCGAGCAGGATGCCGATGGCCGACTGCGCCACGCTCAGCGCGTCCACCCGGCCCGGCCGGGCCTCGCGGACGTCCTTGAGGAACTTGGGGGCGAACGCCAGGAAGACCGCCACGATCGGCAGGTTGATCAGGAACACCGAGCCCCACCAGAAGCCGTCGAGGAGCAGCCCGCCGACGACGGGTCCGACCGCGAAGCCCGCCGCGAAGGTGGCCGCGAAGATGCCGATGGCGCGGGCACGCTGCCTGGCGTCGGGGAAGAGGTTGCTGACGATCGCCAGTCCCGAGGGCAGCAGCGTCGCACCGCCGAGCCCCATCAGCGCCCGGGAGGCGATGAGGATCTCGGGTGTGCCGGCCACGGCGGCGCCGGCCGATCCGATGCCGAACAGGGTGGCGCCGCCGAGCAGGAACTTCAGCCGGCCGTGCCGGTCACCGAGGTTGCCGAAGGCGATCAGGAGCGAGGCCACCACGAAGCCGTAGATGTCGACGATCCACAGCGCCTGACCGGCGGTCGGGGAGATGGCCTCCGTGATGCTCGGCATCGCGAGGTAGAGCACCGAGTTGTCCATGGCCACGAGGGCCACCAGGCTCAGGACGAGGGTGAAGCCGAGCCAGGCCCGGCGTGGTGTCGCGCTACGCGCAGTCATGTGCTTCCTCCACGGGAAAACATAGGAATGATTATTTTCTTCTGAAGTGAGTATGCACTCCAGGACACGGCGTGGCCAGACGATCCGCCACGCGGGGACCATGGACACGCGGGAACCAGGGACGGACAGGGAGCGGCACATGGCAGCGGAGACCTTGCGGATCGCACTGACGGGCGCGACGGCCTGGCCGTCGAGGCGGACCTGGACGGGCCCGGATCGCTGACGCGGGCCCTGACCGGGGCGGACGCGCTCCTGGTGGTGACGTTCGACCCGTTACGGGACGCCCATGACGCACACCTCCTCGCCGCCGCCCGCCGGTCCGGGGTCCGGCACGTCGTGAAGCTCTCGGCCCTCGCGGTGACCGACCCGCGCGCACAGGACGCGATCACGCGCTGGCAGCGCGGTTGCGAGGAGCGTGTACGGGCGTCCGGGACGTCCTGGACGTTGCTGCGCCCCCGCGCGTTCATGTCCAACTGCCTGGGCTGGACGGGAACCGTGCGCGACAGCGGCCTCGTGCGCACGCTGCACGGCGGTTCCCTGAACTCCTGCGTCGACCCGTGGGACGTCGCCGCCGCGGCGGCCCGGGCCCTCACCTCCGCGCGGTGCGCGGGTCGGAGCGAGGACCGGCAGGCCCGCGGGGGCAAGAGCGCCGTGCACGGTGGCGTGCGGGAAGCGATCGGCCGGGACCCCGGTACGTTTCGGGCCTGGGCGCGGCGTCATGCCTCCTCCTTCGGCCCGGCGGCGGCCGAGGGGGCGGCGGGCTCTTCGGCCGGTGCGGCGGCGACGCCCTCGACGTAGGCGGCGTGGAGCAGGTCCGGGTCGGGGCCCTCGAGGACGGACGGCTTGCCGAGTCCGTCGAGGACGACGAGGCGCAGGAGGTCGCCACGGGTCTTCTTGTCGACCCTCATGGCGTCCAGGAGCCGGGGCCACTGGTCACCGCGGTAGGTCACCGGCAGGCCCACGGACTCCAGGACCGCGCGGTGGCGGGCGGCCGTGGCGTCGTCCAACCGTCCTGCCAGCCGGCCCAGTTCGGCCGCGAACACCATGCCGACGCCCACCGCCGCGCCGTGGCGCCACGTGTACCGCTCGTTCCGCTCGATGGCGTGGCCCAGGGTGTGCCCGTAGTTGAGGATCTCGCGGCGGCCCGACTCGCGGAGGTCGTCCGAGACGGCGGCGGCCTTGACCCGGACGGCGCGCTCGATCAGTTCCGCGGTGTGCGGTCCGGACGGCGTGCGGGCCGCCTGCGGGTCGGCCTCGATCAAATCCAGGATCGCGGGGTCCGCGATGAATCCGGCCTTGATCACTTCGGCGAGTCCGGAGGTGTAGTCGTCGACCGGCAGCGAGTCCAGCACCGCCAGGTCGCACAGCACCCCGGCCGGCGGGTGGAAGGCGCCGACCAGGTTCTTGCCCTCGGCGGTGTTGATCCCCGTCTTGCCTCCCACCGCGGCGTCCACCATGGCGAGCACGGTGGTCGGAACGGCGATCCAGCGGACACCGCGCAGCCAGGTCGCCGCCACGAAGCCCGCCAGGTCCGTGGTCGCCCCGCCGCCGAGCCCGACGATCACGTCGCTGCGGGTGAACCGGGACTGCCCCAGTACCTGCCAGCAGTACGCGGCCACCTCGGCCCTCTTGGCCCCCTCGGCGTCCGGGACCTGGACGGTGGTCACCTCGAAGCCCTGCGCGGTGAGGTCGGCGCTCAGCTCCCGACCGGCTGCGGCCATCGCCGCGGGACGGACGACGGCCACCCGCCGCGCCGGTCCGACCAGGGGGAAGAGCCGGTCCCGCAGCCGACGCCCGATCACCACCTCGTAGGGGTCCGTCCCGTCGCTCCCGCCGACGCCGACGCCGACCGCGGGCGCCTCCGTGGCCCTCATGACGGAGTCCTGACGGACACGCCCGTCAGAGCGGACTGCACGGCGTCGGCGACCTGCCCGGGGGTGCGGCCGTGGGTGGCCACCACGGCCCGCGCCACGGACAGGTACAGGGGGCGCCTGCGGGACATCAGCGTCAGCCACTGGTACCACGGGTCCTCCCGCAGCAGCGGCCGGGAGTCGTTCCCCCGTAGCCGCTCCTGCACGTCGTGGAGCGTGGCGTCGAGGAAGACGACCGGATGTCCGCGCAGCGCGGCGCGCGTGTCCGGGCGGACGACGGCACCGCCTCCCAGGGCGAGCGCTCCGGAGTGCTCGCGCAGCGCCGCGACGACCGCCTCGTGCTCCAGGGAGCGGAAGTGCGTCTCGCCCTGCTCGGCGAAGATCTGGGGGACGGAGCGGCCCGTGATCCGGACGATGTCCTCGTCGGTGTCCCGGACCGTCGTCCCGGTGCGTTCCGCGAGGATCCTCGCGACCGAGGTCTTGCCCGCGCCGGGCGGGCCGACCAGCACGGCGAGAGGGGAGCTCATGCGATCTCCAGGTGCTCGAGGAAGCCGGTGACGTTGCGGCGGGTCTCGGTGGTGCTGTCGCCGCCGAACTTCTCCGCCACCGCGTCGGCCAGGACGAGCGCCACCATCGCCTCCGCCACGATGCCGGCGGCCGGCACCGCGCAGACGTCCGAGCGCTGATGGTGGGCGGCGGCCGCCTCACCGGTGGTGACGTCCACGGTGGCCAGGGCGCGCGGCACGGTCGCGATCGGCTTCATCGCGGCCCGCAGACGGAGGGGCTCTCCGGTGCTCAGGCCGCCCTCGGTACCGCCGGAGCGGCCCGAGGAGCGCCGGATGCCGTCAGCCGTGGGCACGATCTCGTCGTGCGCCCGCGAGCCCGGCACTCGCGCCAGACCGAAGCCGTCGCCCAGTTCCACGCCCTTGATCGCCTGGATGCTCATCAGGGCGGCCGCGAGCCGGGCGTCGAGGCGGCGGTCCCAGTGCACGTGCGAGCCGAGACCGACCGGCACGCCGTGGGCGACGACCTCGACGACACCGCCCAGGGTGTCGCCGTCCTTGTGGGCCTGGTCGACCTCGGCGACCATCGCCTCGGAGGCGTCCGCGTCCAGGCAACGCACCGGGTCGGCGTCGAGGCGCGCCACGTCGCCGGGCCCGGGCACCACTCCGCACGGTGCCTTCGCGGCGCCCAGTTCCACGACGTGACTGACGATCTCGATGCCCACCGTCTCCCTCAGGTACGAGCGGGCCACCGCGCCGAGTGCCACGCGCGCCGCCGTCTCGCGTGCGCTGGCCCGCTCGAGCACGGGTCGCGCCTCGGGGAAGCCGTACTTCTGCATGCCGGCGAGGTCCGCGTGGCCCGGGCGCGGGCGCGTCAGCGGGGCGTTGCGGGCCGTGCTCGCCAGGAGGGCGGGGTCGACCGGGTCGGCCGCCATCACCCGCTCCCACTTCGGCCACTCGGTGTTCTTCACCATGACCACGACCGGGGAGCCCAGGGTGTACCCGTGGCGTACCCCGCCGAGGAAGGTCACCTCGTCCCGCTCGAACGTCATGCGCGCGCCGCGTCCGTGGCCCAGCCGCCGCCGTGCCAGCTCGTCCGCCACCGTCTGCGTGGTGATCGGCACGCCGGCGGGCAGGCCCTCCAACGTGGCGACGAGCGCGGGTCCGTGGGACTCCCCCGCTGTGAGCCAGCGCAACCTGCTCATCTCTTCCCTGCTTTCCTCGGGTCCTGGTCACCGTGGACGCCCTGAGGGCCGTGACCGGTGGGTGGTCGACCGCCGTGAGCGGCGGGTCGTGTGTTCGCGGCCGCGGCGAGGGCACGTTCGGCGGCACCGCGCATCGCGTCCAGTGGTGCCACGGGGCATCCCGTGAACAGCTCCACCTGGCGCGCGGCCTGGTGCGTCAGCAGGCCGAGACCTCCTGCGGCCACGCCGCCGGCCCTGCGCCAGGCCCCGGCCAGCCCGGTCGGCCACGGGTCGTACAGCACGTCCAGGAGGACTCCCGGGGTGGACGGTACGGCCGGGGCCAGAGCGTCGGTGGCGCCGTAGGGGGTGGTGGAGACGACCAGGGGGGCTGTCAGTCCTCGCGCCGCCCTCGTCCAGGGAGCGGTGCGCACCTCCAGTCCCAGGCGCTCCCCGCACTCGCGCATCTCGGCCGCGCGGGCCGCACCGCGCACGTACGCCGTCACCTGGTCCGCGCCGAGCGTCCGCAGCGCCGCGAGCGCCGAGGAAGCGGTGGCTCCCGCGCCGAGCAGGGTGGCGGATTCCACCCTCCGAACGCCCAGCTCTCCCAGGGCCGCGACCATGCCGTGGACGTCGGTGTTGTCCCCGGTGCGCCGTCCGTCCGGGTGGAACAGGACGGTGTTCACGGCCCGCACGGTGGCGGCGAGGCGGCTCACCTCGTCGAGCAGCGGGATCACGGCACGCTTCAGCGGCATCGTGACCGACAGGCCGGCCCACTCGGGCCCGAGGCCGTCGAGGAACGTCCCGAGCCCGTCCGGCGCGACCTCGAAGCGCCCGTACGTCCAGCCGGTGAGGCCGAGCGCCGCATGGGCCGCGCGGTGCAGGTCCGGGGAGAGGGAGTGCCCGATGGGCGAGCCGAGCACCGCCGCCCTGCGCCGTGCGCGCGTTGTCGTCGTCGGCTCCATCAGGAGCGCTCCGGGACGGTGTGGTCGGGGAAGAGCCGCGCCAACTCCTCGTGGAACCCGGGGAAGGTCTTCGTCACGCAGTACGGGTCGTCGAGGGTCAGCGGGACGCGCGCGGCCAATCCGAGGACGGAGAAGGCCATGGCGATCCGGTGGTCCCGGTGGCAGGCGATGCGGGCGGGGCGCGGGGTGCCGGGGTGGACGGTGACCGAGTCCTCCGTCTCGTCCACCCGGATGCCGCAGGCGCGCAGGTTCTGCGCCATCGCGGCGATGCGGTCCGACTCCTTGAACCGCGCGTGCCGCACGCCCCTGATGGTCACCGGCCCGTCGGCGAGCGGAGCGATGGCGGCGAGGGTCATGAAGGTGTCGGAGATGTCACCCATGTCGAGGTCCAGACCACCGCGCAGCCCGCCGGTGCCGGTCACGGAGACGACGCGGTCCGTGATCTCCACCTGGGCGCCCATCTCGCCGAGCGCTTCCACGAAGCCCAGGTCCCCCTGGAGGCTTCGTTCGCAGAGTCCGGGCACCGTCACCCGGTGCCCGGTCGCCGCGGCCGCGGCGAAGACGTACGAGGCGGTGGAGGCGTCGGGTTCGACGACGAGGGCGGTGGCACGGTAGCCGCCCGGCCGCACCTCGATCACGCCGTCGCCGAGTTCCTCGACGTCCGCGCCGAAGCGCAGCATCAGGGCCAGCGTCATGTCGAGGTAGGGACGGCTGACCGCCTCGCGCAGGTCGGCCCGGACCGGGCGCCGCATCAGCGGGGCGGCCATCAGCAGACCGCTGAGGAACTGGCTGCTCATGGAGGAGTCGACCCGCAGCTCGCCGCCTTCCAGACCACCGGCGTGGACGGTCAGCGGGAGGCGTCCCGGTGCGGGGGTCTCCAGGTGGGCGCCGAGCGCGGTCAGGGTCTCCATCAGGGGACCCAGGGGGCGGGCCCGCAGTTGCTCGGAGCCGTCGAAGGTGAAGGTGCCCTCACCCGTCGCGCTGTACGGGGGCAGGAACCGGGCGGCGGTGCCGGCGTCCGCGCACCACACCTGTGCGGTGCCGACGGGGCCGCGGCCGGTGCCGGTCACGTTCCAGCACTGGTCGTCGTCGCTGCTCTCGATCCGCGCCCCGAGACCGGCGACGGCCGTCCTGAAGGCGAGGGTGTCGTGGCTGACCAGCGGGGCCCAGAGCCTGCTGGTGCCGTCCGCCGCGGCGGCCAGCAGCAGAGCCCTGGTGGTGATGCTCTTGGAGCCGGGGATGCGGGCGGTCAGCGGGCGGAGCGCGGGGGGTCGCGTGGTCATCGGCGTGCCGCCCTCTCCACGGCGCTCTCCGCCTCGGCGGCGATCGCCTCGGGGGTGAAGCCGAACTCGCGGAAGAGCAGCGCGCCGTCGGCCGAGGCACCGAACCGTTCCAGGGAGACGACGCGTCCCGCGTCGCCCGCCAAACGGTCCCAGCCCAGGCCGACGCCGGCCTCGACCGTCACCCGCGCGCGCACGCCGGGGGGAAGGACCTGCTCGCGGTAGGCGCGGTCCTGTTCCATGAACCACTCCAGGCAGGGCATCGACACGACGCGGGTCGGGATGCCGCGCTCCTGCAGCAACTCCCGCGCGGCGACCGCCAGGGAGACCTCGGACCCGGTGGCCACGAGGAGGGCTCGCGGCGCTCCGCCCTCGGCCTCGCGGAAGACGTAACCGCCGCGCGCGGCCCGCGCGTCGGGCGCGTGGACGGGGAGTTTCTGCCGTGAGAGCACGATGCCGTGCGGGGCCGGGGCGGTGCGGCGCCTGCGCAGGATCTCCGCCCAGGCCGTCGCGGTCTCGTTGGCGTCGGCGGGGCGCACGACGTTGAGGCCGGGGATGGCGCGCAGGGAGGCGAGCTGTTCGACCGGCTGGTGGGTGGGGCCGTCCTCGCCGAGTCCGATCGAGTCGTGGGTCCACACGTAGGTGACCGGCAGCCGCATCAGCGCGGCGAGCCGCACGGCGGGGCGCATGTAGTCGGAGAAGACGAGGAAGGTGCCGCCGTAGATGTGGGTCGAGCCGTGCAGCGCCACGCCGTTCATCACGGCGCCCATGGCGTGCTCCCTGATCCCGAAGTGCACCGTGCGGCCGTACGGGTCCGCCTGCGGCAGGGGGTTGCCGGCCGGCAGGAAGGAGGAGGTGCTGTCGATCGTGGTGTTGTTGGATCCCGCGAGATCGGCCGAGCCGCCCCACAGCTCCGGGAGCAGCGGTCCCAGTGCCGCCAGTACGGCGCCGGACGCCGCGCGGGTGGCCACGGCCGTGCCGGGTTCGAAGGAGGGGAGCTTGTTCTCCCACCCGGTGGGCAGCTCGGCCCGGGTGATCCGCCCGTACTCCGCGGCCCGGTCGGCGTGGGTCTCCCGCCAGTGGGCGAAGCGGGCGTTCCAGGCGGCGTGCTGGGCCCGGCCGCGGTCGAGGGCCGCGCGGGTGTGGGTGAGCACCTCCTCGGGCACGTGGAACGAGCGGCTCGGGTCCAGGCCGAGCACCTCCTTGGTGGCGGCGACCTCCTCGGTGCCGAGCGCGGCGCCGTGGGCGGCGGCGGTGCCGCGGGCCCGGGGGGCGGGCCAGGCGATGACGGAGCGCGCGGCGATCAGGGAGGGCCTGTCCCGTTCCCGCTGTGCCGCGAGGAAGGCCTCGTGCAGGGCTCGGGGGTCCAGGTCGCCGTCGGGTTTAGGCTCGACGCGCTGGACGTGCCAGCCGTAGGAGGCGTACCGCTGCTCGACGTCCTCGGAGAACGCGGTGCTGGTGTCCCCCTCGATGGAGATGTGGTTGTCGTCCCAGAGCACGACGAGGTTGCCCAGCTTCTGGTGCCCGGCCAGGGAGGACGCCTCGGCGCAGACGCCTTCCTGCAGGTCGCCGTCGCCCGCGACGACCCAGACCGTGTGGTCGAAGACGGACGAGCCGTCCGGTGCCTCGGGGTCGTACAGGCCGCGTTCGTAGCGTGCGGCCATGGCCATGCCCACCGCGTTGGCGACGCCCTGTCCCAGCGGCCCCGTGGTGGTCTCCACTCCGGGCGTGTGACCGTACTCCGGGTGCCCGGGGGTGCGGCTGCCCCACCGGCGGAACTCTCGCAGGTCGTCCAGGGTCAGCGGGTAGCCCGCCAGCATCAGCTGGATGTACAGGAGCACGCCGGCATGGCCCGCCGAGAGGACGAAGCGGTCCCGTCCCGCCCAGGTGGGGTCGGCGGGGTCGTGGCGCATGACCTTCTGGAAGAGGACGTACGCGGCCGGCGCGAGGCTCATCGCGGTCCCGGGATGCCCGTGCCCGGCGTGCTGCACCGCGTCCATGGCCAGGGCGCGGGCGGTGTCGACGGCCCGCTGGTCGAGCGAGCTCCACGGTGCGGACGGGCCGAGGGGTTCCCCGGCACCACGGGTCGGCTGCTCCGGTGCGGTCTGCGGTGGTGATTGCATGGGTCTCGTCCCTACAGGGTTCGGCGGTCCGGGAGAACCGCGGAGTGATCAGGAAGCGGTGCGGAACAGCACGGTCGAGACGTGCGGGAGAAACGGGTCCGGGGGGAGTCCCTGCCCGGGGCCGGCCGCCCGGCGAGGGAGGCGGCGGAGTGCCGCACGAGGGGGTCCGGCGGCGAGGGGGTCCGGCGGCGAGGAGGCCGACGACGGTGTCGGGCCGTTTCCCTCGGCTGCCGTTCAAAACTAGGGGCCGGGCGGTCGTGGCCCAAGCCGGACTTCGATAACGGGGGCCCGTCCGGCGGACAGCCCCGCTCCTAACCCGCCGCGCGGGGCAGTCGCCGGGTCCGGTCGGCCAGGACGGCGGCGGCGTGGGCGACCGAGGCGAGGGTGACGTGCCGGTGCCACCCGTTGAAGGAGCGCCCCGTGAAGTCACGGAGGCCCACCCGGTCCGCGACGACCGCGGAGTCCTGGGTCACCCGGTGGGTGAGCTGTCTCAGGCGGACCAGGTGCTCCAGGGGCGCCGTGGCGAGATTGGACAGCCACAGCTCGCCGGGCCACCGGGCGCCGTACGCGCCCATCCCCAGGAGCACCAGTGGTCTCGCCCCCGGACCCGTGAGCCAGGGAAGAGCCACGCGGACGGCGGCGGCGAGGGGAACGTCCTCCCCCGCACCCGGAGGGAAGGGAAACCCTCCCCTCACCGGCCGCCGCAGGGTGCGGGCCAGGCCCATGATCCGGTGCGCGGTGAGCGTGGTCTGCTCCCTTCCGGTCATGGCGAGGTCCGTCACGGCGAGCGGGGTGTCCGGTCCCACGCGCACCAGGAGCGGGGCGGGGCCGAGCGCGGCCTCCCGCAGGAGCGGTTCGGGCGCCTCGCCCAGGTCCAGGACGGTGGGCCGCGTCCGAAGACCCCAGCCCGTCGCGGTCTCCCGGCACGCCTCGGCCGCGCATTCGGCCAGGCTCTCCGCGCTGACCCCTTCCGGTATCGCCGCCTGGCTGCGCCGGAGGGCGTCCATGAGCCACGAGGAGGGCAGGTGCAGGCGCCAGTTGACGGGCACGCTCGCGGCCTCCGAGGCCGCCCAGACCCCGACGGCGCGTTGACCGTTCAGGGTCTGTCCCAGCGCCGGCGAGTAGTGCCGTCCCACACCGACCGAGTTCCGCCCCGCCTTCGGGATGGTCATGGGTGTCACCACCCACGCCCGGGTCGGCAGGGCCGTCTCCACGGCGTCGGCGAGCGCGCGGCGGATGGGGATCCAGTCCCAGGTGGAGTCGCTGATGAAGTGGTGGAGATTCTGCTCGGACACCTCGTCGCCGAGCAGGTGCGCGATGTTGCGTATCGACTTGCGCCCCTGGATCGTCAGCAGGCCGTGGAGGTACTGGGTGCCCTTGCGGCGCTGGTCGCTGCGCGGCAGCGAGGCGAAGACCTGGGAGGTCAGCTCGGCGAGCACCGTGCCGGGGGCGGCCGGGACGGGCGGAGCCGCTCTGTCGTGGCCGGCGCGTACGTCGTGCGGGTGTACATCGATCATGGCTTCCTCACTGTGGCCCGGGGGC
Source organism: Streptomyces sp. NPDC002640 (assembly GCF_053592575.1). Taxonomy (NCBI): domain Bacteria; kingdom Bacillati; phylum Actinomycetota; class Actinomycetes; order Kitasatosporales; family Streptomycetaceae; genus Streptomyces; species Streptomyces sp. NPDC002640. The sequence continues at coordinate 40,679 of NZ_JBSFVZ010000008.1, forward strand.
GGACCTACCGGTCGCCAGGCGGCGGTGGAGGTAGGCGGCGGAGGCCAGCGTCATGTGGTGGTGCCAGCCGGGGAAGGAGCGGCCCTCGAAGTCGAGGAGCCCGAGTTCGTTGTGGACGTCCCAGGCGGCCGCTTCGGTCACCGCGGTGCGCCGCGCGAGGACCCGGACGGAAACCGGCTGCGCGTCGCGGAGCGAGGTGACCCAGTAGCAGGAGGACCGTCTCTGTGCGGCGGAGACCTCCGCCACGAGCCGATGGGCCTGCGGAACGGCCGGCGCGTGTCGGCGGGACGGCAGGAGGCGCACCACGGTCGACACGGTCTCCGCTCGGCCGGGCACCGCGGCGGCGGTCCTGCGGCACCGGGCCTTGACGAGCGACTCCGCGTCGCTGACGGAGATGAAGGACGGACGCAGCTGACGGGGCGGCACCTCGGCGAGCGGCTGACCCGGCGGCACCTCGACGACGAAGTCCCGGCCCCTGTGCGTGAGACGGGCGACCACCTGCTCCGCGAACGGGGCGAAGTCGCGGCCGAGGACCAGCGGAACGGACTCGGCCACACCGGCGGCGGCGAACTGCTCCACCATCTCCAGTACGAGGGCCCACGCGGGCCTGGACGTCACCTCGTCCGGGATGCGCGCCCGCCGACGCCGTTCGGGGTCACCGCACCAGGCTTCGTCGAGGAGGAGGCGCCAGGAGACCGGGACGCTGCCCGCGCGGCCGGACAGGAACAGGCCGATGCCGATCTGACAGCTCACCCGTCGGGCGGTCCCGGGCAGGACGCCCGGCCTCAGTCCCACCGAGTGGCTGCCCCGCTTGCGCAGCAGCACGGGCTTGGCCGTCCACACGGCGTCGGGCATCGATTCCAGGGCGATCCGGGCCAGTTCCACCCGAGCGGGTGCCCAGTCCCAGGGGCTGGAGGTGATGAACTGCTGCAGCGCCTGGGGCGCGGTGTCGGGCAGGTCCAGGTTCTGGGCCATCCGGCGCACCGTCTTGCGTCCCGGCGTGCACAGCAGCCCACGCAGGTAGGCGGCCGCCCAGCGGCGCTGGTCGCTACGGGGCAGGTACCCGAAGACCCGCTCCTCGTAGGCGGCAAGGCCTTCCGGTCCACCTCCCTGCACACCCCGCGGTGCGTCGAGGCCGGCAGCGGCCTGTGCGGGCATGGCTGTCTCCTTGTGTCGGTCCTGGTCGGTCCTTGGCGGTCCTTGGCGGCGGGATCCGCCGTCCCGCAAAACATAATCATTATTCTTCTTCTTTGGAAGCACGAGAGTGCCCTGCGCGTACAACTTCGTCAACTCGCCGTTGTGGACGGCAGGTGGGCGATGGAACGTGGAACCGATCGATGCACGGACCATGGATACGAAGCAGGAGGTCACGGTTGGCACCGGACACAGAAGGAAGGAAAGGCGCGCGCCAGCAGAAGAGATCACTGCTGACCCGGGACGCCCTGCTGGACGCCGCCGCGCGGGAGGTCGACGCGCACGGCTACGGCGCCGTGGCCATGCACCACATCGCGAGGGCGGCCGACGTCACCACGGGCGCACTCACTTTCCACTTCCCCACGAAAGGTGACCTGTTCGCAGAGCTGACCGAACTCGGCCTCGCGCGGACGAGGGAGCGGGCCGAGGGCGTCGCCCGGCTGCCGGCGTCCCCGCTGCGCAGGATCTCCCTGCTCGTCCTCGCCCTGCTCGAACTGCTGCACCGCGACGTCGTGGTACGCGCGGCCGTACGACTGGCCAGGGAACTCCCGGAGGTGGCCGATGCGTCGGAGGCCTATCTGCCGTTGAGCCGGGAGATGCTCCGGGAGGCCGAGGAGACGGGCCAGCTGAGGGAGGGCGTCACACCGGACGCGGTGACGGAGATGATCCAGTACCTGGTGGCGGGTGCCGAGGTGTGCGCCCGCGGCAACACCTCGGCACCCGAGAACGCCGACACCGCCCGGGCGCACTTCACCGCGCTCCGCGACCTGCTCCTGTACGGCGTTTCGGCCGTCCGCCCACCCGGACAGGAGTAGCCCCCGGCCTCAACCCCCTTGCCGCAGGCGCCTTCTAGCTAAATCAAATAAGAAGGATTATTCTTTTGTCTGTCAGCGGGGGAGGTGAGCCAGGCCGCCCCGGAGCATCCGGAGTAGCAGTCCAGGGGGGAAGGCCGGCATGACCAGAGGTACAGGCATATTGCGGGACAAGGTCGTCATGATCACGGGAGCATCCAGCGGGATCGGCGCCGCGGCCGGGCGCGTGTTCGCCGCCGAGGGCGCGACCGTGGTGCTCGTGGCGCGACGCGAGGAGCGGCTGCGCGAGCTGGCCCACGAGATCGTGGCAGCCGGGGGCCGCGCCATGGTGATGGCCGGGGACGTGACCCGGGAGATCGAGGTCGAGAAGGCCGTCGCCGAGACGGTGGCTCTGTTCGGGAGGCTGGACGGGGCTTTCAACAACGCCGGGCACACGGTGGCCGGGGGCTTGTTGCACGAGACGGACCCCACGATCTTCGAGCAGGTCATGGACGTGAACGTCAGAGGCGTGTGGAACTGCATGCGCCACCAGCTCCCCGCGATGCTCGGCTCGGGGCGCCCGACGGCCATCGTGAACACCTCCAGTGTGGCAGGGATACTGGCCGCCGGGGCATCCTCCGCCTATGTGGCCGCCAAGCACGCGGTCCTGGGCCTCACACGGGCCGCCGCGGCCGAGTACGGGCAGCACGGGGTCCGCGTGAACGCCCTGGTGGTGGGCAGCACCCGCACCGAGATGATGGACCAGGTCCTGAAGGACACCCCGTCCCTCGAGGAGGCGTTCGTCGGGCGCTCCGTCCAGAAGCGGATGGCCGCACCCGAGGAGATCGCGCACAGCGCCGCCTGGCTCTGCAGCGACCACGCCTCCTTCGTCACGGGCGCCGCGATGCCGGTCGACGGCGGCTGGACCGCCGCCTGACAGCGGACGAGGCGCCGTACGGGCACGGCTCGTCGGCGCCTCGTCCGCCTGGTTCCGGCATGGAAGCGGTCCGCGCCACCCTCGGGTGGCGCGGACCGCTTCCTCGTGTTCCTCGTGTTCCTCGTGGCCGAGGAACGAGGGGACCGACCGCACGGCGACCGCGCGCGGCACTTCGCCCCCGCCGGGCGGTTCGACGCCCGGCGGGGCGAGGTGGCCGCGGGCCGGGGTCCGGCCCCTGGCGCGCCCTACCCCGGGAACGGCGCCGGGCCTGCGCCGACGCCGGCGAGAACGCCGAAGCTCGGCTCCGCGGCCCGTGCGAACCGCACCGTCGAGAAGAGGCACTGAACACCGTTCTGCCACATGGCGACGACCGCGCGGCGGTGTCCGTCCGGGGACGCGTCCCACGACCGCGCCTCGATCCGGCACGGAGCGTCGAGTTCGACGTACCGGCGGAAGGAGGTCTCCACGGCCGTCACGGACAGGGGGCGCTCGGAGGGCAGTACCAGAGCGGTCTGGCGGACGGCCTCCAGGAGGAGCAGGCCCGGCGCGTGGTCGAGCGGGTGGTCGAAGAAGAGGGGGTGCGTGGTGTCCACCCGCAGCCGCCAGTCACGGCCGCCCAGCGGGCCGAGGACCACGTCACGGCACCGCGTGCGCCCCAGGGCGGACGGCGCGACGGCCGCGGCGGGGGCGGCCGGCAGGGCGGTGACGGTGTCGGGGTTCCCGTATCCGGCCCGCAGCCGCTGGTAGACGACCGGGGACTGCACGGTCAGGCGCGTGGTGCACTCGGCGAGGCGTCGCGTGCCCTGCACCACGGAGATCAGCAGGGTCAGGGCCGACACCCGGCTGCCCCTGCGGACGGACTCCAGGCAGGTGACGCGGAGTTCGAGTCTTCCCGCGCGGTCTCTGGGAAGCAGCGCCTCAGGAGTCAGTTCGTAACCGAAGGTGTCCCAGAGGAGACGGTGCCCCAGCGGTACGCCGTAGGCGCTGTGGCACAGCAGGGGCAGGGACTGACGTACCGTCTCGACCAGCAGGAGCGGGTCGAGCGCGGTCGGACCGGTCGCGTAGCACCCGTGCGCCTCGGGCCAGTGGGCCGAGACGACGAACGCGTCCTCCCCCTCGGACCGTAACCCGGTCAGGAGCACCTCGGCGGACCGGGTCTTGTGCACCAGTTCCCCGGACACGAACACCGGACGCGGAGCGAGGGCGGCAGTGCTGCTTGTGCTTGGCATAGGTACTCCCTGGAAGGTACGGACACGAAGCGCACTTGGGCATGCCGCGCACACGCGCCGGTGCGGTCGTTCCGGCACGGCGTACGCGAAGGCCGGATGAGCGCACCTGCCTGGACGGCGCAGGCAGCGCGAGATAACATAAGCGTTATTCTTTTTTTTGTCTAGCTTTTAACTTCGATCAGCAAGCGGGGCTCAGCGTGGAACGTCAAATGCAGGAACGAGCACTTCGGACGCGCGAACTGCTGCTTCGAGCGGCGGCGGAGGAGTTCGACGCGTGCGGGTACGCGAGCACGGGACTCAGCAAGATCGCCAAGCGCGCCGGTCTGACCGTGGGGGCCGTGTACTTCCACTTCGAGTCGAAGGAGGGGATCGCCAAGGCGGTCATGCAGGCGCAGCCCCAGACGATCGAGCCCCACCTCGACAGTCACGGGCTGCAGCGACTGGTGGACATCACCCGGGTGTGGGCACAGCAGCTCCTGCACGATCCGCTGCTTCGCGCCGGCGTCCGGCTCTCGGTGGAGCAGGGCAGTTTCGGCGTCCATGACATCACCTCCTTCGAGCAGTGGCGGGACATCATGGAGGAGTGTCTGCTGGAGGCGCGCGAGAGCGGCGAGCTGCTGCCCCGGACCGACCCGGCGCGGGTGGCCGAGTTCATCGTCAGCGCGTGTACGGGCGTCCAGCTGTACGCGCAGCTGGTGAACGGGCGCGAGGACCTGCCGGAGCGCACCGTGGAGATGTGGCGGTTGCTGCTCCCGGGGATCGCCACGCCCGGCACGCTGCCCCGCATCGACCTCGCCCCGTGGCACGGCGAGTCCTGACCCGGTCGTGGCTCGCCCGTGCCGCCCGGCACCCCGCCGCGTCCGGCGTCAGCGGTGGAGGACCGGCTCCGGCAGCTCCAGCACCTCGGCTGCCTCCCGCCCCCAGGGGAACCCGCGGTGCAGTTGGAGAACGGGCGACACCCCGCCGTCGGCCAGGAGCGCCACGGCCGCCAGCACCCCGGGTTCCGGCTCCAGCTCCAGGAACCGCCACGGCAGCGCCTCCTCGTCCTCGGGTGGCCGGAAGTGCAGGACCCCCCGCTCCTCGTGCAGGGTGAAGACGAAGCTGTCGAAGGGGAGTGCGAGACCGAGGCCGCGCGCCTTGCTGTACGCCTCCTTCAGCGTCCACAGCCGCAGCGTCCGGCAGTCCCGGGAGCGGCCGGGCGCGGCCCGCGCCACCCAGTCCCGCTCCTCGCGCGCGAAGGTGTCGACGATCGCCTCGAGCCCTTGCTCGCCGCGGTCGACCCGCTCCACGTCCACTCCGATCCGGTGTCGGCTCACCACGCCGAGCAGGTTGTGACCGCCGGCGTGGGACAGGTTGAAGTCCAGCCCCGGTCCCCCGCGGGGCAGCCCGTGGTCGGGTCGGCTCAGGTACGGCCGCCCCCGCCGGGAGCGCAGGATGACGGCCTCCGCCTCGGGCAGGCCGCTCTCCAGGGCGAGGACCCGGCGCACGAGCGCGTGGGCGACGAGGTACTGGCGCCGGTCGCACGCGAACAGGAAGCGGCCCGCGATCTCCTGTTCCTCCCGGTCCAGCCAGTGCCGGGCCAGCGTGTCGGCGAGGTCCGGGGCGAGCTCGTCGTTGGAGCAGAACCAGAGTTTGACGGGTTCGGTCCGCTCCGGCGCCGTCGCTTCCCCGCCGGGGAGGCGTTCGGGTGCCGGTGTGCGGCCGATCGTGGCGCTTCGCTCCAGGAGGAGACGCACGGCCTGTCCGTGTTCCAGGAGTCCGGCCGTGAACCGGGTGATGATGTCTCGTTCGTCCATCGTCCTCGCCCGCTCACACCCACTGCGGCAGGCGGGTGACCGCCTCGTCCACGGAGAGCCGGCCGTCGCGCACCGCGTCCAGGAGCGCCCCCACGCCCTCGGCCGCCCGGTCGGCGGAGGGGGACCGGCCCTTCCGGGCGGCGTCCGCCACATGGGCGGCCGTCTCCAGGAGGTTCGGGTGCTCGGACAGGGTGACGACGCGCTCGTTCAATCCGTACGTCTCGTTGACGACCGCGACGAGCTTCGCCGCCCGGATGGAGTCCACGCCCAGCAGCGCGAACGGGGCCGTGACGTCCACCGCGATCGCCTCGCACCCCAGGATGTCCGCCAGCCGCTCACGCAGAACGTCGAGGACCTCCCGTGCGCCGGGCCCGGGGTCGGTCTCCCTCTGCTCCCCGGCCGGCGGGGCGTCCTCGCGCCTGTTGCCGACCTCCCGGGCCACGTAGCCGGCGAGGATCAGAGGGGTCGGGTACTCGGCCAGCGAGGTGGTCCGGAGGTCGGTCCGGTAACGGTGGTTGACGAAGGACACGAACCGCACGGCCGGTATCGATCCGACGCCCAGCGAGCGGAACGGCTGTCCGGGGTCGATGCTCCCGGGCTCCACCTTGAGCACGTGGGCCAGTCCTCGCACGAGCTCGGCCACCACGGCAGTCGGTGCCGTGTCGGCGAGGGGATGGTCGACGGGGGTCATGGGTGCTCTCCAAAATCCGAAGTGTCTGTACGGGGGGGGCGGGGACGACCTGGTGGAACGAGGAGGCCACGCTCACGGGGCTGCCGACCTCCCCGGCCCGGCGGCGCGGCCGGGCCGGGGAGGTCGGGTCAGCCGACGCGCGCGGCGGCCAGGTGCGCGAGGAGCGCCGCGACGACGCCCGGGCCGTCCTGGGTCAGCACGGACTCCGCGTGGAACTGCATGGAGGCGAAGTCGGCGGCCCGCAGGCCGTGCACCTCACCGGTCGACGGATCACGGCTGATCCTCACGCGCCCGTGCACGGGATGGTCGATCTCGTCCGTTTCGGCACGGGCGGAGAAGGTGTTGTAGAAGCCCACCCGCGCACGCTCGCCGAACCAGTCGATCTCGCGCTGCACTCCCTGATTGGGCACCGGCCTGCGGCGCAGTGGCAGGCCCAGGATGGTGCTCAGCACCTGATGACTCAGGCACACGGCCAGGAAGGGCCGGCGCCGCGCCAGCAGGTCGGTGGCGGCGTCCCGCAGGTGGGCGATCTTGGGGTGGTCCGTGTCGCGCGGGTCTCCCGGTCCGGGCCCCAGGATCACCAGATCGTGCCCGGCCACGTCGTACGGCTCGTCGAAGCGCCGCACCGTCACCTCGTACCCGAGCGCACGCACCTGGTGGGCGATCATCTCGGTGAAGGTGTCCTCCGCGTCCACGATCAGGACCTTCCGTCCGGACGGGGTCTCCTCCCCCGCGGCCGGCTCGCCCGGACCGTGCAGCCAGAAGTCGGCGATCCCCTCGTTGCGCCGGTCGAGTGCCGCGCGGACCTCCGGGTGGGAGCCGAACCGGACGGGCTCGGGCTCGCCGAGCGCCGCGAGCAGCCCAGCGGCCTTGGCCCGGGTTTCGCGCACCTCGGACATGGGGTCGGAGTGGCGCACCAGGGTCGCGCCCGTCCCGATGCTCATCCGGCCGGCGGCGTCGATGTCTGCCGTGCGGATGAGGATCGACGAGTCGAGGGTGCGCTCCCCCGCGGCGTCATGGCCGATGAGGGCGGCGACCCCGCTGTAGTAGCCGCGGCCGGCGGGCTCGTAGCGGTGGATCACCCTGGCGGCGTTCTCCAGCGGTGAGCCGGTCACCGTCGGGGCGAAGAGCGTCTCGCGGAGGATGTCGCGGACGTCGCGATCGGTTCTGCCCTCGATGAAGTACTCGGTGTGGGCCAGGCGCGCCATCTCCTTGAGGTACGGGCCGACGACCCGGGCGCCCGACGGGCAGACCCGGCCCATCATCTTCAGCTCCTCGTCGACGACCATGTAGAGCTCGTCGGCCTCCTTGCGGTCCGCCAGGAACTCCAGGACACCGTCGAGGCTGGGGCCGTCCGCGGGGTACCGGTAGGTGCCGCTGATGGGGTTCATGACGGCCACACCGCCGTGCACGCTGATGTGCCGCTCCGGTGTCGCGCCGAGGAACGTGCGCCCGTCCACGTGCACGAGGAAGGTCCAGTAGGCGCCGGCCTCGCGCTCGACGAGGCGCCGGAAGACGGACAGGGCGGCCTCTCGGGAGAAGTCGGGCAGCTGCGCGGTGAAGGAGCGCTTGATGACGAAGTTGGCCCCTTCCCCCGTCCCGATCTCGGCGTCGATCACCCGGCGCACGATGTCCGCGTAGTCCGCGTCCGAGACGTCGAACTCCCCGTCGACGAACTTGACGGGCCCGCCGGGGATCATGGGCAGGGTCGCGCCCAGCGGCACGGCGGCCTGCTCACGCACGGCCATGGCGAGCAACGGCTCACCGTCGTCGTGCGCCAGGTAGCCCCGCTCGGTCAGCTGCCCGTAGGGGATCAGGACCAGCAGGTCGTGTCCCGCGCCGGGCCCCGGGTCCTCGGCGAGCGGCAGGTCCTTGAGCGCGGTGACCTGCGTGACGTCGCCGATCAGGATCTCCAGGACGTCGGCCCCGGCACGCTCCGGCCGGTGCAGCAGCGCGAAGTCGTCCGCGCCGCCGTCGAGGATCCGGGCCAGGAGCTCGGGTGTCTCACGCGGTGTTGCCATGGTGTTTCCCTTCTGCGCGTGCGCCGCGTGCCGTGTGTTCACCGGGCACTCCCGACCCCGGCGGCGCTTGCCGGCGCCTTCGCGGGCGCTCCGAGTTCGGCGAGCGCGGTGGCGGTCGTCAGCACCCGGCCGGCTCGCCGTGCGACGTAGTCCAGGGCGAGCCGGTGGTCGTCGGCCGAGAAGTCGGCCACGGCGTCGGCCACCAGGAAGGGCTGGATGTCGTGCGTGTAGGCGTCCACCGAGGTCATCAGGACACCGATGTGCGCGTACACGCCGCAGACGATCAGCTGATCGCGCCGGTGGAGGCGCATGCGCTCCAGGAGATCGGACTTGTGGAAGGCGCTGTACCGCCACTTGGTGAACGTCCAGTCGCCGGGCCGGGCTTCGAGTCCGGGGACGATCCTGCGGTGCTCCGGGGTCGCCTCCATGCCCGGACCCCAGAAGTCGCGGAGCAGGCCGCGCTCCTCGGGGGACATGCCTCCGGGCTGCGCGGTGTAGGCCACGGGAATGCCGAGATCCGCGCAACGCTCCCGCAGCAGCGTGGCGTTGGCGGTCAGGGAGCCGCCGGGTTCGCCGGTGCCGGGGAAGGGCCTGAGGAAGAACTCCTGCATGTCGTGCAGGAGCAGCACGGCCCGCCGGGGATCGGGGGTCCAGCTCACCGTGTTGGCGGGAAGGTCTCCTTCCTCGGGCATCGGGTACGGCTCGACGGGGGGTATGTGGGGCATGGGCGGTGACGTCCTTTCCGTGGACGGTGGGCAGGGGTGGTGGCCGAGTGGCGCGCTGGAGTGCGCAGCGGCGCGTGTGTGGGGGGGGTGTAAGGGGGCGTGGGGGGTGCAGGGGCGTGGGGGGTGCAGGGGGGCGGGCCCTGTCGTCGCGGCAGGGTGGGGGCGACGACGGGGCCCTGGGCGCGGTGCCGGGAAACCCGCTCAGCCGCGCCAGGCCGAGACGACCTCGACCGCCTGCTGGGGGTTGAGCCGCGGATCGCAGAAGCTCAGGTACTTCTCACCCAGGCGCCCGATCCCGGCGGCGTCGTGCACGCACTCGGTCACCGCCTCGGGCGTGGTCTCCAGGTGGAGCCCGGCGGCCACCCCGCCGTTCTCCGTCACGGCCTCCTGGAACGCGCTCATCTCCTGCACGACGGTCGTCACGTAGCGGGTCTTGGCCCCTTCGGGGCCGCTGACCGTGTTGCCGTGCATGGGGTCCGAGAGCCACAGCACCGGATGTCCCGCGTCGCGCACCACCTTGACCAGACCGGGAAGTACGCGGGCCGCGTTCGCCGCGCCCATCCGCGCGATGAGTGTGAGCCGGCCGGGACGGCGCTGGGCGTCGAGGCGGTCGCACAGGGCAAGGAGTTCGTCGGGCGTCATCGTGGGCCCGACCTTGACGGCGACCGGGTTGGAGACCGCGGCGAGCAGGGCGATGTGCGGGCCGTCGAGCTGCCGGGTCCGCTCCCCCACCCACGACCAGTGCGTCGAGGTCAGCAGCAAGGATCCGTCCGACTCACGGCGCAGCATGGGGAGCTCGTAGTCGAGCAGCAGCGCCTCGTGACTCGTCCAGACCGGGGCGTCGAGGCCCTGCCCGCTCTCGGTGCCGCGCCAGCCCAGGAAGTGGATGATGTCGCTGGCGGCGCGGTAACCGGACAGCAGGTTCCGGGGGTCCGGACGCCGCAGTTCGAGGTCGGGCTCCGGGCGGTTCACCATGTGGCCCCGGTAGACCGGGAGTTCCTGCCCGTCGACCTTCTCGGTCGGGGAGGAACGGGGCTTGGCGAACTGCCCGGCGATCCGGCCGACGCGCAGCACCGGCCGGCCCGAGACCAGGCGCATGGTGCCGGCGAGAATGTCGAGCAGGGCACTCTTGCGCATCACGTCCGCCGGGTTCGCCTCCGCGGGGTCCTCCGCGCAGTCGCCGGCCTGGACGATCTGCAGGCGCCCCGTCGCCGCCTCCATGAGCAGGGAACGCAGCCGTTGCACGTCTCCGGAGTCCACGAGGGCGGGCATGCGGCTGAGGTCGGCGCGGACCTTCTCGAGCTGCGGATCGCCTTCCCAGTCGGGCTGTTGAAGTGCTGGCATGGAACGGAGATAAGAGACTATGTCGCTCATTGAGTTCCCTCGGATCGGCCGGAAACGCGTGTCCGGCTGTCGGCAGACCTGGTGATGCGCCCCATCGCGACGGAAAGCGCGGGCGCGGTTGCGCATGAAGATTTCCCGCACCGTTCGGCCTTTTCCCGGCCGGCGGATTGCTCGCGGCGTGAAGTCCGTGAACGGTCGGACGTCGGGTTGTTCGCCGCCCGGCCCGACAATGATGCCGCCCATATCGGCGGCCGGGGGTCTCTCTCGAACGAGTGCCATGTTCGGCTCCGCGAAGACCGGCGGGCAAGCCGAGGAAACGTAGTCCGTCAGATGGAACGCCCCCGGTGCGCCCAGCCGCAGGGCGGGCCGTCGGACCTGATGGATTGCCGGGCATCCGCTCGGACGTTCGATCGGCCCGTGCCTAGCATCGCAGCGCGCCCCCCGATGTCGCGAACGGGCGTAATCCGTTGACGAGATGCGGAGAATCATCATGCGCTTAGCGCGAGTAATGGCAGAAACCATGGAGCGCCATGCAGGGCGCCCCGCCCTCGGAGAACGGGCGAGGGAAATCGTGAAGGACAGCCGTACGGGCCGTTTCCGTATCGGCCTGCTGCCCCGGTACGACATGATCACCTATGACGAACTGTGGCGCCGCGTCCGTTCGGTGGCGAGCGAATGGCATCACAGCGCCGCGTACGCGGTCCGGGCCGGCGACCGGGTGGCGATTCTCGGCTTCGCCAGTGTCGAGTACACGACCGTCGACCTGGCCTGCGCCCATCTCGGTGCGGTGAGCGTTCCGCTCCAGACCAGTTCCGCCGCGCCCCAGCTCGACGCGATCGTCGGGGAGACCGAGCCGGTCCTCATCGCCACCAGCATCGAGCGCCTGGACACGGCGACCGAACTGGCGGCGGGCAATCCGTCGGTGCGAAGCCTGCTGCTCTTCGACTACGAACCCGCGGTGGACGAGCAGTTCGCCAGGTTCACGGCGGCCCGGGAACGTCTGAGGGGGCTCGGGCGCGACCTGGACATCGCCCTCCTGCGGGAGGTGGTGGAGCGCGGGGCCGGACGTCCCGCGGCGCCGCTGTTCGACCCCGAGGGCGACGAGGACCCACTCGCCATGCTCATCTACACCTCGGGCAGCACGGGGACGCCGAAGGGGGCCATGTACACCGACCGCCTCGCCGGCGCCATGTGGGGCGGCGCCTGGTCGCAGTTGTTCTCGGACGAGCACGCGGCCAATCTCCACTACATGCCGATGAGCCATGTCGCCGGGCATTCCTCGTTGAAGAACACGTTGGCGCGCGGCGGCACCACCTATTTCACGGCGAACAGCGACCTTTCCTCGTTCTTGGAGGACATGGCACTCGCGAAGCCCACGGAGATCTCCTTGGTTCCGCGTGTGTGTGAAATGCTCTTCCAGAAGTACCGGAGCGACCTCGACCGCCGCACCGCCGTTTCCGGACACGGTGTCACGGAAGAGATCGAGGCGGAAGTGAAGAAGGACATCCGCGAAAACGTTCTGGGCGGTCGCGTGGGATGGGCCAGTTGTGGTTCCGCCCCGCTCTCGTCCGAACTGAAGGAATTCACCGAGTCCCTGCTCGGGATCGACGTCCACATCATCTACGGTTCCACCGAGGCCGCCGCCGTGTCGGTCGACGGAAAACTCCTGCAGCCGCCGGTCACCGATCACAAACTGGTGGACGTTCCCGAGCTCGGTTACTACGGGACCGACTCACCGCACCCTCGCGGGGAACTCCTGCTGAAGACCGAGGCCATGGTCCCCGGTTACTACAACCGGCCCGAGATGAACGCGGAGATCTTCGACGAGGACGGCTATTACCGGACGGGTGACATCGTCGCGGAGATCGAACCGGGCCGTCATGTCGTCGTGGACCGGCGGAAGAACGTCCTCAAGCTCTCCCAGGGCGAGTTCGTCGCCACCTCGCGCCTGGAGGCGGTCTTCGCCGTCAGCCCGCTGGTCCGGCAGATATTCGTGTACGGGAACAGCGAGCGGTCCTACCTGCTCGCGGTGGTCGTCCCGACCGCGGACGTCCTCCAGCAGTACGGCGACGACAGGACGACGCTCAAGAAGCTGCTCGGCGAGTCGTTCCAGGAGATCGCCAAGGAGGTGGGCCTCAACTCCTACGAGATCCCGCGCGACCACCTCATCGAGACGGAGCCGTTCGGCCAGGCCAACGGCTTGCTCTCGGACCATCGCAAGCTCCTGCGACCCCAGCTCCTGGCGAAGTACCGCGGCGTCCTCGAGGACATGTACACCGCCATCGCCACCAGGGAGAACGACGAACTGCGCGAGGTGCGCAGCCGTGGCAAGGAGCGTCCGGTCCTGGAGACGGTGCAGCGGGCGGCCCAGGCACTGCTGTCGAACTCGGCGTCCGGGGTCGGCCCCACCACGCGCTTCAGGGAGATCGGTGGGGACTCCCTGTCCGGGGCGACCTTCTCCGACCTCCTCCACGACGTCTTCGGCATCCGCGTCCCGGTGGACGTGATCATCAGTCCCGGCACCGACCTGCGACGCCTCGCGCAGTACGTCGAGGAGAAGCTCTCGACCGGGCAGAGGGGAGCGACCTTCGCGTCGGTCCACGGTGAGGGCAGCACCCGGGTCCACGCCAAGGACCTCACCCTCGACAAGTTCATCGACGAGGAGACCCTGGCAGCGGCCCGGACCCTGCCCGCTGCCGTCGGTCGACCGCGCACCGTGCTGCTCACCGGAGCGAGCGGCTATCTCGGGCGCTTCCTCTGCCTGGAGTGGCTGAAGCGGCTCGCCCCGGTGGGCGGCAAGCTCATCTGTGTGGTGCGCGGAGCCGACGACGCCGCGGCCCTCGCACGGCTCACCGACGCCTTCGAAGGCGGGGACGGCGAGGCCTCCCGGGCCTTCCGGGAACTGGCGGACGACCACCTGGAGGTGGTGGCCGGCGACATGGCCGAGCCGCAGCTGGGGGTGAGCGACGAGGTGTGGCGGCGGCTGTCCGGCGAGGTGGACCGCATCGTCCACGCCGGCGCGCTGGTGAACCACGTGCTGCCCTACCACCACCTGTTCGACGCCAACGTGGTGGGCACCGCCGAGCTCGTCCGCCTGGCCCTCACGGAGCGGCTCAAGCCGTTCACGTACATCTCCAGCGTGGCTGTCGCCGCCTCACTGCCCGGTGACGGCGCCCTGGACGAGGACTCCGACGTCCGCCTGGCCCTCCCCGACCAGCCGGTCCACGACGGCTACGCCAGTGGCTACGCGACCAGCAAGTGGGCCGGGGAGGTGCTGCTGCGGGAGGCCCACGACCTGCTCGGGCTCCCGGTCACCACCTTCCGTTCCAACATGATCCTCGCGCACACCCGCTACGCGGGGCAGTTGAACGTCACCGACATGTTCACGCGGCTGCTGCTGAGCCTCGTGACCACGGGCATCGCCCCGTACTCCTTCTACTCGACCGACAGCGCCGGGAACCGGCAGCGCGCCCACTACGACGGCCTCCCGGTCGACTTCACCGCCGAGGCGGTGGTCGCCCTGGGCGGTGAGCCACGCGCGGGGTACCGCACCTACAGTCTGGTCAACCCGCACGACGACGGCATCTCGCTCGACACCTTCGTCGACTGGCTGAACGAGGCCGGGTACCGCGTCGACCGCGTCGACGACTACGACGACTGGCTGGCCCGGTTCGAGACGGCCCTGCGCGCGGCCCCGGAAGCACAGCGCAAGCACTCGATCCTCCCGCTCCTGGACGCCCACCGCAGCCCGGAGGCCGTCGTCAACGGGTCCGCGATCCCCTCGGCCCGTTTCCGGGCCGCGGCGGAGGAGGCGGGCATCGGCCCGACGGGCGGTATCCCGCGGCTCACGCCGGCCTTCATCGAGAAGTACGCCGACGACCTCGCGCATCTGACAGCGCCGTGACCCCGACGCCCGCTCCCCGGCCGACCGGGGAGCGGGCGCGGGACGCCGGCCGCTCGCGCGGCGGGGCACGCGGCGGGTCGGACTTCGTGGCCGGTGCGTCGCCGGCCCGTCCGTCACGCCTTGCTCGCCGCGTGCTCCTCGGCGGGCTCCGCGAGGACCTCGGTGGCCCCCTGTTCCGGTGCCGACCTGGGGAGCCAGCGCAGGGCGGCCGCGCCCAGGGCGGCGTGCAGAAGGCTCGCCGCGATCACGACGATGTGCAGGCCGGTGACGAAGGCGGACTTCGCGTCCTGGACCACGGGTGCGGACAGGGAGGGCAGTTGGAGCGTCTCGTCGAGGGTGGGGGCGAGGTCCGGGCCCTGCAGGCGGAAGAGCAGCGCGGCGAGCGAGCCGAGGATGGCGATGCCGAGGGCGTTGCCGATCTCGTTGCTGGTCTCGGCGATCGCACCGGCGGAACCCGCCCGCTCCGCGGGCACCGCGCCGACCGCGGTGTCCGCGACGACGGCGAAGGAGATGCCGTAGCCCAGGCCGGCGATCACGGTCGAGGCGATGTACCAGCCGATCCCTCCGGTGACCGTGGTGGGCAGCAGCAGCAACAGTCCGCCCGCGATGGAGAAGTGGCACAGGAGGAGCGCGGCCCGCTTGCCGATGCGTTCGACGACCGCCGGCGTGACGATGCAGGAGAGGGTGAGTGCCGCCGCGCCCGGGAGGGCGAGGAGCGCCGCGTGCAGGACGCCGAGGCCCAGCACGGACTGGAGGTAGATGCCGGCCAGGTACGCCGTGGCCGACCATGCGGCCAGCGGCAGCAGGCCCGTGACGACGGCGATGGTGAAGACCCGGTCGCGGAAGAGGGAGAAGTCGATCAGCGGGTTGTCGAGGCGCCGTTGACGCAGGCCGAAGAAGATCAGGACGGCGATGCCGACGACGATCGTGGCCACGGGGAGGGCGGAGATCCCGTCGGTGGCCCAGTGCTTGATGCCGTAGATCGTGAGCAGCAGGCCTCCGGCGGAGGTCACGACGCTGAGCGGGTCGACGCGCCCCGTCCCGCCCGACCGGACCTCTCGGAGGAGGACCGGCGCGAACACCAGGAAGACCGCGATGACGGGGAGGTTGACGAGGAAGACCGAGCCCCACCAGAACTGGCCGAGGAGGGTGCCGCCGATGACCGGACCGATGGCGAAGCCGGCGGCGAAGGCCGCGGCGAAGATGCCGATGGCCTGGGCCCGGCGCCGGGGGTCGGGGAAGAGTTCGCTCAGGACGGCCAGCGCCGAGGGCAGCAGGGTCGCACCGGCCACCCCCATCAGCGCCCGGCACGCGATGAGGAGTTCGGGCGTCGGTGCGAACGCGGCGCCGGCGGAGCCGAGTCCGAACACGGTCGCACCGATCATCAGGAGCTTCAGCCTGCCGTAGCGGTCACCGATGCTGCCGAACGCGACCAGCAGGGAGCCGACGGCGAAGCCGTAGACGTCCAGGATCCACAGCGCCTGGTCGGCGGTGGGTGAGAGGGCCTGGCTGATCCGGGGCATCGCCAGGAACAGGATCGATCCGTCCATCGAGACGAGGAGGACCGGGCCGAGGACCACCGCGAGCCCGAGCCAGGCCCGCAGTCCGGGTGCGTTGTTCGCGTGCTGTCGAGTCATGGTGCCGACCTTCGGGGACGGCGTCGCCGCCAGCCATCCCCGTGGCGTGGGTACACCCGACAGGTACACCCACGGAGCGGGCGAGCGCCCTACGCTCGTGTGCATGGAGAGCCTCGGAACGTTCCTGAAGAGCCGCCGTGACCGGGTCACTCCCGCGGAGATCGGTCTGCTGACCTACGGCACCTCCCGCCGGGTCCCCGGTCTCCGACGGGAAGAGCTCGCCCAGCTCGCCGGGGTGAGCCCGGGCTACTACACCCGTCTGGAGCAGGGGCAGGCCGAGACCGCCTCCGAGCAGGTGCTCGACGCGCTCGCCCGGGTGCTCCGGCTCGACCAGGTGGAGACCGCCCACCTGCACAATCTCGCGCGGCAGTCCGTGAAGCCCGGTCTGGCCGAACCGCCCCGCGAGGAGCCGCACCCGCGGGTGCTGACCCTCCTGGACTCGCTGGGCGGGGCAACGCCCGCGGTGGTGCTCGGCCGGCGCGGCGACGTCCTGGCGTGGAACCGCACGGGACACGCGCTGGTGGCCGAGCACGTCCCCTTCGAGGCGCCACGCGATCCGCAGGGGCGTCCGTCGATCCCGAGGATGTTCTTCCTCGACCCGCACACCCGCGACATGTACCGCAACTGGCCGGACCTCGCCACGGTCCACGTCGCCTATCTGCGCCTCACCGCGGGCCGCTACCCCACGGACGCCCGCCTCGCCGGGCTGATCGGCGAACTCAGCATGAACAGCGTGGACTTCGGCGCGATGTGGGCGACGGGTGACGTCTCCGACTGCACGACGGGGACGATGCACCTGCAGCACCCCACCGTCGGGGCGGTGAGCGTGGACTACCAGGTGTGGCTCCAGCCCGACAGCCCCGATCACCGCGTCGAGATCTACACGCCCAACGACGCGACCTCCGCGGACGCGTTGCGCGTGCTGCACCAGCAGAGCGGCCGGGACGACGAGCCGGGGTCGGCGGCCAAAGACGCCCAGCAGTCCTGAGCCGGGCCGGAGTTCAGCCGCGACCCCGACGTCGCGCCGAGCGGCCGCGGTGGGCTCACGACGCCGTCGGCAGGAAGGTCACCTGCAGGGCGCCCGTGCGCGGATGGACGGCGACCTCGCTCGCCACGCCGTAGACCCGCGCCAGCAGTTCGGGGGTGAGGACCTCGGCGGGCGGACCGGAGGCGGTGACCCGGCCGTCGCACAGCACGTACAGGCGGTCGCAGTAGTACGCCGCGAGGTTCAGGTCGTGCAGGGCGACCAGCACCGTGGCCGACAGCCGCCGCAGGACGCCGAGAACGTCGAGCTGGTGGCGGATGTCGAGGTGGTTGGTGGGCTCGTCCAGGACGAGAAGGGAGGGTTGCTGGGCGAGGGCCCGGGCGATGAGGACGCGCTGGCGTTCGCCGCCGGAGAGCTGGTCGAAGGGCCGGTGGGCCAGGCCGGTGGCGTCGACCTCGGCCAGCGCCGACCGGATCAGTTCCGCGTCCTCGGGGGTGTCTCCGTCGAGGAGCCGCTTGTGCGGGGTCCGGCCCATCGCGACGACCTCCCGCACGGTCAGGTCGAAGTCCGCGCCCTGCTCCTGCACCACGGCCGCCACCGTGCGGGCCAGCCGCCGGACCGGCATCGACCAGGCGTCGACGCCGTCCACGTCCACCCGGCCGGAAGCCGGGCGCAGGGCGTGGTAGACCGCCCGCAGCAGACTGGACTTGCCGCTGCCGTTCGGCCCGACCAGGCCGACGACCTCGCCGGGGCGGGCGGTCAGCGAGACGTCCCGCACCAGGTGATGGGCGCCGGCGGTGAGGCTGACGCTCTCGACGACGAGTTCCGTGCCGCTCATGCCGCTCATGTCCCTCCTCGGTCGGATGCCCGCCGCCCGTCGCGGCGCAGCAGCCACAGGAAGAACGGGCCGCCGCACAGTGCCGTGAGCACGCCGACGGGGATCTCCGTGGGCGCGGCGACCACGCGTGCGGCGATGTCGGCCCAGACGAGGAAGACCGCGCCGCCGAGGGCGGCGGTCGGCAGCACCCGGCGGTGGTCTCCGCCGACGACGAGGCGGACGACGTGCGGAAGGATCAGACCGACGAAGCCGATCGGCCCCGCCGCCGCGACGAGGACACCGGTGATCAGGGAGAGCAGGACGAACATGCGGGCACGGAAGCGCGCGACGTCCAGCCCCATGGTGGTCGCGGCCTCCTCGCCGGCGAGGAGCAGGTTCAGGTTCCGGGCCTGGACCATGAGGGCGCCGACGCCCAGCAGCAGCGCCGCGCCGGGCAGCCACAACGTGCTCCAGTTCACGCCGCCGAGGCCGCCGAGGGTCCACGCCAGGACCGCGCGGGCCTCGTTGCCGTGGTCGGTGGTGAGCAGCAGCAGGTCCAGGATCGCGGTGAGCACCGCGGCGATGGCCACCCCGGACAGCACCAGCCGCGTCGACGTGATCCGGCCACCGGTGCGGGCGGTGGCGTAGACGAGCACCAGAGCCCCGAGGGCGCCGATGAACGCGGCGACCGACAGCGAGAACTGCCCGAAGACGGTGACACCGCCCACGATCACCGCCACGGCGCCCAGCGAGGCACCGGAGGAGACGCCGAGCAGGTAGGGCTCCGCGAGCGGGTTCCGGATCAGCGCCTGCAGGGCGGTTCCCACCACGGAGAGACCCGCGCCGGCCACCGCGCCGAGCAGGACGCGCGGCGCGCGCACGTCCAGCACGATGGTCTCGCGCGCCGCGGACCAGTCGGGTGTGGCCCGGCCGAAGCCGAGCGCGTGCGTCACGATGCCCCACACCTGGCCGGGCGGCACCTGCACCGAGCCGATGGCCAGTCCGGCGGTGACGGAGACGAGCAGCAGAGCGGCCAGGATGAGCAGCGTGACGGGGAGGGAGACCGGGCCCGGCTGCCGGTCGCCGCGCCCTGGCGTGTGCGCGGGCCGCTCGGCGCCGACGCGGCTGTCGGCGTCGGCGGCCGAGGGCGTCACCCGAAGCTCTTGGGGTGGATGCCGCGGGCCAGGTCGGCCACCGCGTGCGCGGACCGTACGCCGACCAGTGTGGCGGTGAGCGGCAGGACGACGAACCGCTCGTTCCTGATCGCCGGCACGTCCTCGAGGGCGGGCTGCGACAGCAGGAACCTCTTCTTCTCCTCGACGCTGCCCGCCCCCGCGTAGTCGTAGATCGCGATGACCTCGGGCTTGCGCTCGACGACCTGTTCCCAGGAGACGTCGCCGAAGACGTCGTCGAGGTCGGCGAACACGTTCTCGCCGCCGGCCAGCCGGATCAGTTCGGTGCCGAGGCTCTCGCCTCCCGCCGTGAACGCGCTCTTGTCCCCGCTGTCGTACACGAAGACGGGCACCTCGGGGGCGTCCTCGACGGCGGCGGAGGCCCTCTCGACCTCGGCGCGGAGGTCGGCGATCAGCGCGTCCGCCCGGTCGGGCACCCCGAAGATCCGGCCGACGGTACGGACCTCCTCGTAGGTGTCCTCCATCGTCACGTGCTTCTCGCCGCAGTACTCGCGGTTGAGGTGGGTGTCGATGCCCGCGTCGGCGAACGCCTGGCGGGAGCGGCCCTCGTTCTCGGCGAAGGCGCTGCCGTAGCCGCCGTAGACGAGGTCCGGCTCGGCGTCGAGGACCGTCTCGAACGACGGTTCCTTGGGCGCCAGTTGCTCGATCGAGTCGAAGTCCTTCCGCAGCTCCGGCAGGACGGGGGAGTCCGGGAAGGAGGTGCCCACCATGCGGTCCTTCAGCCCGAGGGAGAGCATGAGCTCGGCGGGGTGCTGGTGGATGGTGACGACGCGGGACGGCGGCTTCTCGAACGTCGTCCGCACCCCGCAGTTGTCGATGGTGACGGGGAAGCCGTCGGCCGACCGGGCGGGCGCCTCGGCGTCCTGGTCGGCGGTGGGTCGCGACGGTCCGCAGCCCGCCGTCGACAACACGGCCGACAGGGCGAGTACCGCGGCGGGAGTCCGCAGGGCCTGACGCCTGCGCGAGCCGGGGCGGTGGGGAGATCGGGGCATGACGGCGTGCACGTTGAGCCTCCTGGGGAGTCCGCGCTCCTCAAAACGGGCCCGCGACAGGCCAGTGTCCTGACTCCCGGATCGGCGCTTCTCCCCTGCCTTCCCACGCGGTGCGCGGTGGCCTGTCGAAGGGTGCACTCCCCGGTCACAGTGGCGGGACCGTGCCGGATTCGCACCGGCTTCCTGTCTCCCGTCGCGGTGATGACCCGCTGATCCTACGGTCGGTCAAGTCCGGTGCGCA
Organism: Streptomyces sp. NPDC002640; assembly: GCF_053592575.1. NCBI lineage: Bacteria > Bacillati > Actinomycetota > Actinomycetes > Kitasatosporales > Streptomycetaceae > Streptomyces > Streptomyces sp. NPDC002640. Next base: position 61,176 of record NZ_JBSFVZ010000008.1, read on the forward strand.
AAGGGCGCCGGATCTCCCGGACGTCCCCGCACCCCCGTCACGGCTCTCCCCGCTCCCCCGTCACGGCTCTCCCCGCACCCCCCTCACCGCTCTCCCGTCACCGCTCTCCCCCGTCACCGCTCACGCACCGCCCGCAGGACCAGCCGTTCGGCGTCCTGGTCGTAGGGGCGGCCGTCGAAGCCGCCGAAGACCTCCACCCGGCCGAAGCCGGCGTCCTCCACCATCCGCCGCAGCTCCACCGCGCTGTAGACGAACCACACCAGCGCGGCCCGCGTCACCCGTTCGCCCCGCACCAGCACCCAGTCGCTGCGCAACCGGGCCCAGTCGTCCAGCACGGTGTCGGTCTGCACCATCAGATCCTCGCCCCGCCGCACCACCTTGGGCGGGGTGACCCTGCGGGCGAGGAGTTCCTTGCCGGCCAGGTCCAGCACGAGCGTGCCGCCGGGTGCGAGACAGGTGTGCATGGTGCGCAGCACGCGGGCGTTGTCGGCCGGATCCTCGAAGTAGCCGAACGAGGTGAACATGTTGAGCACGACGTCGAAGGCGCCCGGCGCCTCGTAGGTGCGGGCGTCGGCCCGCACGTAGGCGACATCGACGCCCGCTTCGGCCGTGTGCTTGCGGGCCCGGTCGAGCATGGCGGGACTCAGGTCCACCCCGGTGACGTCATGGCCCCGGCGGGCGAGCGGCACGGTGAAGACCCCCGGGCCGCAGCACAGGTCCAGCACGCGGGCTCCGGCGGGGAAGGACAGCAGCGGGGAGGTCGCGAGGAGCTCCTCGGCCTGGGTGTGGCGTTGTTCCGAGAACAGGAAGTCGTGGAACTCGGTCCAGAAGTCGTCGTCCTGGAATCCGCCGGTCCGTGGCATGCGGTCTCAGTGCTCCTTCGTGTCGGTCGTGTCTGTCCGTCGTGAGGTGGGGTGTTCCGTCGTCCGGCCGCGCACGGCCAGCAGCACCGGAGGCAGCAGCAGGCACTGGGCTGCGGCCAGCAGCCAGAACCGCCCCGTGTCCCCGGAGTCGGCGGTGAGGCTGTACATCTGGCCGCCGAGCACTCCGCTCGCGCACGCCCCGAGCCCCGCGGCGAGCCGTTGCTGGCCGAAGACCACGGCGTCCGACCGCGGGCTGCGGCGCAGTGCCTCCAGGTCGTTCTTGAGGAACAGGACGATGTCGCCCAGGGTGATCAGCGCTCCGCCCGCCAGCAGCGCCGGCCGGGTGCCGATCGCCAGGACGGCCAGTCCGGCTCCCAGACCGGTGAAGCCGGCCGTGAGGGCCGCGGGGTACGACATGCGCCCGATCGCGTCCGACGCGAGCGGCTGGACGACGATGACCAGGGCGAAGCAGAGCAGCAGGACCAGACTGTAGAAGGTGCTGGAGGCCCGCTCGACGGCGTACACCGCCAGGTAGTGCTGGAAGTGGAAGTAGAGGTAGAAGGCGATCGCGTTGGCGGCGAAGGGCAGGAGTGCCACCCCGGCCAGCAGACCGCCGCGCCCGGCCGTCCCCGGGTCCGCCGCCCTTCCCCCGGGCGCGACCGGGAGCCGCAGGTGGCCCGCGGTGACCAGGACGAAGAGGGCGGTGACGGCGGTGAAGAGCCAGCCGGGGGAGGACAGGACGAACGGTCCGGCCACCAGTGGCCCCACGGCCATGCCGGCGTTGAGGGCCGCGTTGCCCGCCGACAGGAAGGCCGGCCGGAACCCGTCGTCCACGCCGTGCACCAGGTAGGCCTTGTTGGCGGGCAGGTACAGAGCCGCGCCGCAGCAGGTGAGGACCAGTGCTCCGACCGCCAGCGGCGGCCAGCGCAGCGCCAGCAGGAGGCCGAGGAACCCGGCCGTGCGGATGAGCAGTGCCCACACCATCGTGCGGCGCAGTCCGATCCGGTCCGCCAGGGCCCCGCCCAGGATCCCCCCGGAGAACTGCACCAGGGACGCCGCCGCCAGCACGACGCCCACCGTGCCGAGCCCCATGCCGAGCCGCTCGTGCAGGAACACCGACATGAACGGCAGGACCATGAAACTGCCGAGCGGGATGAGGAACGAGCTGAGCAGCAGGAACCGCAGCGGGCCGTCGAGCAGGGCCGGCACGGCCCGCAGCCGCACGGCTCCGGGCGTCGCCTCACCCACCGGACGTCTCGCGGCCGGTGCCCTCCCCCGGCGGCGACGGCTCGGTGAGCACGGTCAGGGCGTTCGCCGCGGCCACCGCGTGGTGGGTGGCCAGTTCGGCGGTCTCGGCCTCCGCGTAGACGATGCCGGCGTAGCCGCGACTGTCGCCCAGGTGCTCGATCGTGTCGCCGGCCGACTTGACCGGATACCAGGCAGGAGTGCCCGGCATGTCTCCCAGCCGCTCCAGCCCGTCGACGCCGGTGAACACCCCGGGCTCGGCCGGGTAGCCCAGGACGAAGGCGACGGCCGGGCCTCCGGGCAGGTCGGCGTCCATCAGTCCGGGACGGCGGCCTAGCGCGGCCTCGGCCATGGCCTCGTACACGTTGACGCCGAGCGCCCGGCACATGCCCTCCCCGACGAGAGCACCTCCGATCCGGGGATTGACCTCGACGACTTCCGGGCCGCCGGTCGTCAGGACGAACTCCACGTGGGCGAAACGGTCGGTGTAGCCGATGGCCGCGAGCACCCGGTCCAGCCACCGCTCCAGCTCGGCGCGCCGCGCCTCGGGGAAGGCGACGGGGAACGCGGTGATCTCCTCCCGGAAGTGCGGTTCCGGTGACATCAGCCGGCTGGAGACGCCCAGCAGCCGGGTCCGGCCCGCCCAGGTGATGGTCTCGGCGCTGTACACCGGCCCGCTGAAGTACGGCTCGGCGAACAACCGCCCTTTCAGCTCCCGCCCGGCCGACTCGCCCAGGGCCGCGTCCAGCTCCCACTCGGACCGCGCCAGCCAGACGTTCTGGCTCCCGGTGCCCGCCGTGTCCTTGAGGACGGCGGGCAGGCCGACCTCCTTCAGCAGCAGCTCGCGTTGCCCCGTGCCGGTGACCTCCACGGCGCGTCCGCGCGTCAGCCCCGCGCCGTGCAGGCGGTTGCGGACGGCCGCCTTGTCCCGCGTCAGCCTCAGCACGGCCGGATCGAGCCCCGGCAGACCGAGGCGTTCCGCGAGATCCGCGCCCACCAGCGTCCAGGTGTCGGTCGAGCTGATCAGGCCGCGCAGCCCAGCCGTCCGGTGCAGCAGGTCCGCCACTGCCTCCACGTCGAAGGTGTCCGTCTCCACGACGTCGAGGGCGTCGTCCGGCAGCCGCCGCAGCTCGTACGTGTAGTAGGAGCGGTCCCTGGTGAGCAGGAGCAGGCGCTCGCCGAGTGCGTCGGCCGCGCGCACCAGGTGCCCGAGGCCGAAGGTGAGTGCTTCGAGACAGGCGATGGTCATGCCGCCCGCTCCTTCCGTCGTGTCGGGCCGGCGGTGCGCCGCCAGGCCGCCGTGGACCACGGCATGGACATCTCCTCGGGGCCGGACACCTCGGCCGGTTTCAGCGCCGAGGGATCCAGTGCTTCCGCGTGCCGGGCGAACACCCGGTCGACATAGCGGTGTCCGGTGTCGGCTCCGATCACCAGGTGTAATCGGTCGGGATGGCGGCGGGTCTCGTAGGTGGCGGCCAGGTATCCGGCGCCGGTGGACAGCCCGGCGAACACGGCATGGTCGCGCAGCAGGGCGATCGTGCCGGACATGGCGTGGGTGAAGTCCAGCCAGTGGACGGCGTCGTAGAGGTGGTGGCGAACGTTGTCGAAGACGATCGACGACCCGATACCGGCGATGATCGCCTCCGGGTCGTCGTGGTCCTGGCTGCCGAAGGTGACGCTGCCGAAGGGCTGGACACCCACCAGCCGCACCGAGGGGTCCGTGGCACGCAGGCGTTCCACGATGCCTCCTGTCGACGCCCCCGATCCCACGCCGCCGACGACGGTCAGCCGGGTGTCCGGGAACGCGGTCGTGACGCGGTCGGCGACCTCCTGGTACCCGAGGTAGTGGACGTCGTCGTGGTACTGGCGCATCCAGTGCCGGTCCGGGTGGGCGGCCAGGATCTCCTTCACCCGCGCCACCCGTAACTCCTGGTCCAGTTTGAGGTTCTGCGAGGGTCTGACCTGTTCCACGGTGGCGCCGAGGATCTCCAGCTGGGCCCGGGTGGTGGTGTCCACCGTGGTCGACGCGACGATGTGGCAGCGCATCCCGTAGCGGTGGCAGGCCAGTGCCAGGGCGTAGGCGTAGATGCCGCTGGAGCTGTCGACCAAGGTCTGCCCCGGGCGGATCGTGCCCCGCTCCAGGAGATGACGGACGGCGGCCAGCGCCGAGTAGATCTTCATGGACTCGAACCGGATCAGGACGAGGCCGTCGGACAGACGGACCAGGTCGGGGATCTTCAGGGCGTCCGCGATGTGGGGGTGGATCATCCGTAACCTCCTTGGGCGAAGGAACACTGATGGCCTTGTGAGCGGAAGAACGCGGAGACGTCCGCCTTGACGTCGGGGCCGGGGCGGCCGCGGAAGAGGTAGCCGATCACCCGGCCCGTGTGGGCGACGAAGACGCCGTCGGCACCGAACCGTTCGCGGCGGGCGAGCAGGGCGTCGAAGGTCGTCTTGGGCAGCACCTCCTGGGAGAGGACGGCGCTGGTGGTGGCGGCGCGGGCGATGACGACGGGGTCGCGTGAGGCGAACCCCTTGAGGAGATCGGCCAGGCACCGCTCGTACTCCTCGCCCCGCCTGCGGTAGTGCGCCACGAGTTCGGCGGTGACGGCGGAGGTGTCCACCGTCCCGGGCTCGGTGATGTAGGCGGTGTGGAACCCGAGGTCCGTGCCCAGCCGCTTCACCACGCGATGCCGGCCGCTCAGGTGAAGGGCGAACTCGTCGAGGAAGACGCTGTCGGACCGTTCGATCGCCGACAGGATGCCGAGGACGACGTCCAGGTCGTAGGGCAGCCCGAAGACCCGGAACAGGCAACGCAGGGTCGCCACGATGTCGGCGGTCGAACTCGCCATTCCCACGCCGACCGTCAGTTCCGAGTGGGCGCTCCAGCGGCCCGGCGGCAGCGTGAGCCCGAAGTGCCGCAGGAAGAGGCCGACCGCCGCGGCGGACTTCTCCCCGACGGGCAACGTGCTCGACGGTTCCGCCCCGGGGGTGAAGTGCACCCAGGAGTGCCGGTCCACGGGAAAGGACACCACGGCGATGTCCGGCTCGCCACCCGCCCGCAGCGGGCCCTGGTACAGCTCGCCCAGGGTGCCGTGGCAGACTCCGGACACCATGGCTGCGGGCGTGTGCCCGGGCAGGGGGTGCTCCTCGGCGGATGTCAGCACCATGCGGTCCGCCCCGTCGCACGGCGGAGCGCCCCGCATCCCCCGGGGCCCACGACGGATCGCACGGTCACGGACACGTCCTCCTTCGTGGTCCCGGACTGCTGAGCGGGACAGGGCAGGAGGCGCGGCACAACCCGTGCCGTACGCTGTACGGCCGTCCGTACCGCCAACCCGGTCCACGAGGTCACCGTGTACAACCCGCACGCCAGGTGCGGGCGCAGTGGCAGGTCTTCGGACTCGTGGGCCGGCCCTCCGGAGGTCCGGCGAAGCGCCTGCGGGCCGTCGGTTCCCCGGCTCTCGTCCCTGAGAGGCCCGGTGCTGCCGACGGCTGTCGCTCCCACTCACCGCTGCGGGACAGTCCCGGGTTCGCACCGGGTTCCCTCTTGCGTCGCGCCGCCCGACGCCTGACCGGGCAGGAGGCGCGAACCGACTGCAGGCATCAGGTTAGGGGGGCACGATCCGCGGCGGCAGTGGCGCGTGACTGGTTGTCCGAATGCCGTCGGCGGCCATGAGCGCTCCACAGCCATAGGAGGGCCCGGCCGGTCATCCGGAGTCACACTGGCCGAATGACGCCTCGGTGAAGCACACCCGCCTCGATCACACTGGTGACGCCCACCACACCCGCACACCGAGCATCGGTGTCCCGCGCTCACCGGAGGTCCAGATGTCGCCCACGACGCCGTCGGGAGACGACGGCACGACCGCCCTGCCCGTCCGTGAGGGACCCGCGGCCGGCCGGGTCACCCTGCGCACCGACCTGCGGGCCGCGGTGCCCGACGCGACGGCGGCGGTCCTGGTCACGGCCGCCGTCTTCGTGTTCCTGTGGGCGCGGATGGGCTCCGGCGAGTCGGCGACGGTCGCGATCATGCCGTTCATGGACGACCCGGCCACGTACTGGATGTACCTGCTCAGCCAGGCCTTCGGGTGGTCGGGACTGCTGTGGGCCTGGGGCACGGTCATGCTCGGCCTGCTGCTGTCGGGGCCGAGACCCGGCCGATTACCCGTCTCCCGCCAGGTCCTGGAGCGCTGGCACCGCACCACGAGCCTGACGACGATGGCTCTGATGTTCGCGCACGCGCTGATGTTCGCGGCCGAACTCGTCCGCTACGAGACCGAGTTGACGTGGCTGAAGCGGCTGTGGACCGGTTTCGCCGACTCCTTCGTGCCCGGCTGGTACGACTCCGGGACCGGGCAGATCGCCATCCCCATCGGCCAGGCGGCCCTGTATCTGGCCGTGCCGCTGGGCCTGCTCTTCTACGTCCGCAACCGCATCGGCGCCACCACCTGGCGGCGGCTGCACCGCTTCGTGATCGTCGTGTACGTGCTGAGCGTGTGGCACACGCTGCTGTACGGCACCAACGTCTGGTACGGCGAGTGGCCCCGCACGGTGCTGTGGCTGCTGCAACTCCCCGTCGCCGTGCTGCTGCTGGTGCGGTTGCTGAGACCCGCCCGCCGCGCGGAGCGACTGGGCGCCCCGGGGCGGGGTGCGGGCGGTCCGGGGGGCTCACTGCCGGGGTGGACGCTGCGGGCGGCGGGCAGGGTTCTCGCCGGGGCCGTGGTCGTCGGCATCCTCGTCGTGGTCGTCTCCGGTCATGACGGAGGCAGGGAGCGGCCGGCCGAGGCTCCGGCGAGCAGCCCGCACGAGAAGGAGACGGAGTGATCCGGTCGGCCACCGCAGGGCTATCGCCCGCCGCGTCCCCCGGCACCCCCTGATCCGGAGTCCGGTCCACGACACGCGGGCGGCCGGTGGCGGTGGTGCCGGGGGACGGCACGCGGGTGGTGCTACCACGGGAGCATGGATACGGGCCACGGGCACACAGCCGCCGCTCCGGAGCAGAAGTACCTGCCGAAGCACCGGGTTCTCGCGTTGACCGACGGCGTGGTGGCCATCGCCATGACGCTGCTGGTGCTCGACATCGACGTGCCCGACGGGCTACGGGGGCGGGCCCTGTCGGACGCGCTCGGCGACGTGCAGGGCCAGGTCGGGACGTTCCTGTTGAGCGCCGCCGTGATCGCCCTGTTCTGGCGGGCCCACCACTCGGTGCTGCGCGAGGCGGAGTGGATCAACGGCACCCTCTTCTGGTGCAACGTCGCCTTCCTGGCGCTGATCTCCCTGATCCCCTTCCCGACGAGGGTGCTGGCCGACTACGGCGACCGTCCCCTCGGCCCCGGCCTGTACGGCGTGGTCATCGGCACGGCCGCCCTGGTGCTGTACGTGATGGCCGTGCGCATCGCCCGGGAACCGGGGCGGCGGAAGCCCTTCCCGCCCTTTCCCGCGCAGGCGTGCGTCTTCCTCCTCTCCGTGGTGATCGCCCAGTTCTCCCCCGTGGCGGCCCTCTACAGCTGGATCGCCGCCGTGCCCCTCTCCGTGCTGGCCCACCGGCACGCCACCCGCACCGCCCGGGCCACCCAGCCGTGACGGTGCCGTTGTTCCGGGTCGCGGCGCCGCTCCCGGCCGGCGGTGTCCGGCCCTGACGTACGGACTCACGCGGTCCGGCGCTCCAGCTCCGCGCGGTACAGCTCCTCCGCGACGTCCTCCGGTGCGGGGTCCGCGACCGCCTCGGCGAGGTCCGCCCAGGACCTCGCCGACACGGGTATCCCCAGCCGCGCGAGTTCCTCCGCGACCTCGGCGAACAGGTCGTCGTCCTCGTAGGCGATCTCGCCCAGGAATGCCTCGGAGAGCGTCCGCCCGGCCTGCACCAGGGAGGAAGCCTCGGTGTCGACCATGACGACCGGCGCGGGCGCGTCCTGCCGCTGTCGCGGGTGCGTCCAGTAGCCGAAGCAGAGGCCGTCCTCGTGCACGGCGACGACCTTCAGGAACTCCGTCATCCGCTCGAACGCCGCGCAGGTCGCCATGATGTCGGGGTCCTGGCGGTCCTGCTCGGTGAGGTAGCTGTGGTCCGTCAGCATGTGCCGCTCACCGGGCTCCAGCACCGTGATGCCGTACCGCTGGAAGGGGTGGCCGCTCCCCTCCCACTGGGCGGTCGCCAGGATCCGCAGGTCCTCCGGCACCGCGGACCCGCCCAGCCGCTCCCGCGAGAACGCCGCCAGCCGCTCGTCCAGCACCATCGCCCCTCCCCTGTGTCCGAGTCCGCCCCGACCTGGTTCGGCCCGGTGTCCACGAGGTTAGCCCTCGCCTCCGACAGACGAGGCCGGGGCCGGGGCTGGGGCGGAGCGTCGTCGGTGCCGGCGGGCGGCTACGACAGTTCGTCGACGACCACGGCGGCCGCTTCCGCGATCAGGCGGTCGTCGTGGTCGGCGTCCTCCGCCCGGCGGTTCGACATGATCGCCACGACGATGGGCGCGTCGCCGGGGGGCCACACCACGGCGATGTCGTTCCGGGTGCCGTAGGTGCTGCCCGCTCCGCTCCGGTCGCCGACGACCCAGCCCTCGGGCACCCCGGCCCTGATGAGTTCCGTACCGGTGGTGCTCGCCCTCAGCCACCGGACGAGCTGTGCGCGCTCCGCCTCGCCGAGGGCGTCCCCGAGGGCGTAGGCGCGCAGGTCCTTGGCGAGTGCCCGCGGCGTGCTGGTGTCGCGCGTGGCGCCGGGGGTCCACTCGTTGAGGTCCGGCTCGTACCGCTCGGTGCGTGTCACGTCGTCGCCGATCTCCTCGAGCGCGGCCTGCAGGCCGCGGGGGCCTCCGAGTTCGTCGAGGAGCAGGTTGGCCGCGGTGTTGTCGCTGACGCGGAGCGCGGCGTCGCAGAGGTCGCGCAGGCTCATCCCGGTGCCGAGGTGCCGCTCGGTCACCGGGGAGTGCGCGACCAGGTCGCCGCGGGCGTAGGTGACCGTGCGGTCCAGGTCGCCGGGCGCGTGCTCGCGCAGCAGGGCTCCCGCGGCCAGCGCCTTGACGGTGGAGGCGTGGGGGAACCGCTCGTCGGCGTTGTGGGCGACCTCGCGCCCGGTTCCGGTGCCGACGGCGTGGACGCCCAGCCGCGCGTCGAACTCGCGCTCCAGCGCGGCGAACCGGGGGGACGAGTCCGCCTCGGGAGCGGCTGTCGGTTCCGCCTTGCCGGCCGTGGGCGGGGCGGCCGGCGGTTGCCCTTCGCCGCAGGCGGCCGGCGCGAGGAGGCCGAGCACGGCGAGCGGCGCGAGCACGGCGTTCCGGACGCGCCGGCGGATTCGTGCGGGCTTACCGTGCATGGGGCGGCCTCCGGAAGCGCCCGGCACGCGGGACGTGCGGCGAGCGGAGGACGGGGCGGCGGCGACCCGCACCCCGTCCGGGGGTGATGGTGGTCGTGATCATCCTTCCCGCCGGACGGTGACGTGGTCAAACACCCGCCGGTCGCGTGCTCCCTCCCCCGCGACGCGTGGCCGCGTTCCGGACGCGGCGGGTGCGGCCGTGTGCGGCGAGCAGCGCCAGGGCCTCCGGCGACGGTTGCACCCGCTCGCTCACGGCGGTGCGTTGGCACCAGTCGGAGGAAGTGGTCAGTTCCTCGGGCGTCCACGGTCCGCCGACCGCGATCGCCCTGAGCAGCGTCCACTCCTCCAGGCGGCGGGTGAGGAAGTGCCGGCCGGCCACGACGCCGGTCAGGGCGCGGACCCAGGCCGGGAAGGCCGGGTCGGCCAGCAGCCGAAGGGCCGTCCGGTCGACGTGGCGCAGCACCGCGCTCTGCGCCATGGTCGCGTCCTCGTCCCGCAGGACGGTCGTCACCGCCTCGGCCTCCTCCGGGTCGCCGACGGTCTCCAGGGCCTCCAGGGCCGCGAGGTGGCGCGCGAAGCGGCGGTGTTCCGGCGGCTCCTCAGACATGGTGGCGGGACCCGCTCCGTGGGCCGCGGTCGTGGGCGGCGGCCCATTCCTCGCGGGTGATCCGGTACTCGACCTCGCCGTGCTCGGAGCCCTCGACGGCCTCGGGCCAGTCCCCGGTGAAGTCGCGGAAGAAGGTGAGGCCGGACTTCTCCATGACGCGGCGCGAACGGGAGTTGACGGTCATGGTGTTGGCGGTGACGCGCCGCACGCCGAGTTCGGCGAAGCCCTTGCGGATCAGGGCCCGGGATCCCTCGGTGGCGTAACCCCGGCCCCAGGCGGCCTTGTTGAGCCGGTAGCCGAGTTCGACAACGGCGGCGTCGTGCTCGTCGAGCGGCCGGAACTCGAACCAGCCGAGGAAGGCGCCGGTGGCCTTCTCCTCGGCGGCCCAGTAGCCGCGCGTCCCCCAGCACGGGTAGTCGTGCAGGAGGCGCGGAAGGGTCCTGGTCCGGATCGCCTCGCGGCTGGTGGGGCGTCCTCCGTTGATGAAGCGCATGACCTCCGGGTCGCCGTCCAGGGCGAGCAGGTGGTCGGCGTCGGCGGGCGTGAAGGCGCGCAGGACGAGGCGGTCGGTCTCCAGGAAGTTCGGCATGCGGCGATCTTCGCGAGGGGACGGGCGGACCGCCACCAGGTTTCCGCCCGGTCGCCGCCGGCCGGCGGTTACGGGGTTCCGCCGGCCGCGCGGGCGCGGCGGTGGGCGGCGACGCGTTCCCGGGTAGCGCACCGGCGGGAGCAGTACCGGCGTTCGGGGCCGCTGCCCTGGCTGATGAAGACGTTGCCGCACCGGGAGGACGCGCAGACCGCGCCGGGCGGGCGCTGCCGGTCCCAGACAAGGACGGTCAGCGCCATGCAGGAGGAGGCGAGGAGCCACTCGTCCCAGGGGGCGTCGTCGTCGTGGTCGAGGTGGGGATGCCAGGGGGTGCCGCCGTGGTGCGACGTCAGGCGGAGCCGCCCGGTGTGGTCCCGCAGCAGGCGGTTGAGCACGGCCGCCGCGTCGTCGACGTGGTCGGCGGCGAACACCTGCCGGAGCGGTGCGGCGGCGGCGCGCATCGCCGCGACGTCGTCCGGCGTGAGGTCGAGGGGGTCGGCCTCACCGTACGCGCGGAGCACGTCGGCTACCTCGTCCGGGGTGGCACGCGCGTCGGCGAGGACGTTGACCAGGGCGGCGGTCCGGTGCGCCGTCGTCAGCACGGAGTGCCGGGTGGACCAGTCGTCACGGTGGGAGGACACGGACCGAAGGTAACGCATCTTGCCGAGTTTTGCGTCACCTCCGTAACGTCTCGGGGATGGAAAAGGGTTACGCACTCCGCGGGTACCTGGCCGGGGCGGGGACGGCGCGTGCCGGTGACGAGATGTCCGGGCCGGCGCTGCTGCTGGCGGGGTTCGCACTGACCGGCTCGGCCGTCGAGGCGTCCGCGCTGCTCGCGGGCGTCACGGTCGCCGCGGCCGTCGGGGGGCCGTTGCTCGGGGCGTCGCTCGACCGGGTGCCGCGGCCGGGACGCCTGCTGGCCGTGGCTCTCGGCCTGTACGCGGCGGGGCTGGTGGCGATCCTTCTGGGGCTGGGGCGGCTGCCCTTCGCTGCCACCGCGGTGATCGCCGTGTCGGCCGGGCTGCTGGGGCCGGCCCTGTCGGGCGGCTGGACCGCGCAGCTCCCGCGGGTGCTGCCGGCCGACCGGTTGCCCCGCGCGAACGCGCTGGACGCCATGACCTTCGACGTGGCCGCGCTCGCCGGTCCGGCCCTCGCCGGCGGGGTGACCGAGGCACTGGGCGCCCCTGCCGCGGTGGTCGTCGCCGCGGCGCTGATCGCGCTGGCGGCGCCCGCCGCGTGGACGCTGCCGGCGCGTACCGTCCAATCGCCTGCCGCCCGACCGCGTGCCGCCCAATCGCCTGCCGCCCGACCCCGTGCCGTCCGGGCGACCTCTCTGGTCCGCGACCTGGCCGCGGGGCTGCGGGTCGTCGTGGGCCGGCCCGCGCTGGCCCGGGCGACCCTCACCTCGGTGGGATCCTGCGCGGCCCAGGGCATGGTGGTGGCGTGCGTCCCCCTGCTGGGTGAACGCGTCCTGGGCGGGGCGGGCCGCGGGGCACTGCTGCTCTCCTGTGCGGCGGCGTCCGCCCTGGTGGCCAACGCGGTGCTCGCCCGCCACCCGCGCGCGGTCGCCCCCGACACGATCGTCTGGGCCTCCGCCTGCGTCCAGGCCGCCTCGGCGGCCGCCGCCGCGCTGTGGGCCCACCCCGTGGCACTGGTCCTGGCGATGGTCCTCGCGGGCCTCGGCGAGGGGCCGCAGCTGACCGCCCTCTTCGCCGTCCGCCACCGGGAGGCGCCGGAGCACCTGCGCGGCCAGATCTTCACCACCGGCGCCAGCCTGAAGCTGACCGGCTTCGCCCTGGGCGCGGCGGTCGCCGGACCGGTGGCGGCCTGGTCCCTCGCGGGCGCCCTGACCCTCGCCGCGGTCGTCGCCGCCCTCGCCGCGGCATCGTTCTTCGCGATACCCCGGCGAGCGCCCCGCGGGGCGGGGGCTCGTGACGCCCGGGCCCCGCCACGGCGATCGGATGTCCGACGACATCGGCGTCAGACGGCGACCGCCTCCGCCATCTCCTCCTCGGCGTCCCGCTCCGCGGCCGTCGGCAGGGGTGCGGGCCGGGCGGACCGGCGCGCCCACCGTTCGGCCCGGTCGGCCGCCGCGAGGGCGACGAGGCCCACGCCCAGCCAGAGGACCAGCGAGACGATCCTGCCGGCCAGGCCGGGGCCGGAGGGGAAGTACAGCAGGCTGCGGACACCCTCGACGAAGCCCGCCCCGTTCCAGAAGGTGTGGAGTGCCCCGAAGAAGCCGTTCTGCAGTTCGGGGCGGAAGATGCCGCCCGACGTCGTGAAGTTGAGCATCACGAACAGCGTCATCATCGCGAGCGTGGTCCACCGCTTGAGGAACGTGTGCAGGCCGACGCCGATCGCGATGATGCCGGCCGAGTAGAGCCACGCCATCCCCCACACGGCGGCGAGGTCGTGCTCGACGATGTGGAAGACCGGGGCCGCCAGGACGATGCCGATGACGCTGACCACCAGCGAGGTGGCGAGCCCGATCGCGGCCCGGGTCCACAGCCGCAGGGCGGCGCTGGCCGCGCCGATGGCGGCGACGCTGGCGTAGGAGCCGATGCTGATCGTCACCAGGACGAAGAAGAGGCCCTGCCCGGTGGGGTCCCCCTCGGGGGTGGGCGCCACGTCGGTGACGGTGAGCACCGCGTGCCGCTCGGCCGCCACCGCCCGGAAGACGGTCTCGGCGACGGTGGCCGTGGTGTCGGAGTTGGCCTTGGCGACCAGCAGTTCCGGGTGCATCCCGGACGGCACGTAGGCGGCGGCGAGGTCCCGGTCCAGCAGGCGGTCCACGGCGTGGGCGCGCGTCGGGACGGTCCTGACGTCGAGGCCGTCCCCGGCCTTGTCCTCCAGGGTCTGCGCCAGGACCTGCGCAGGGGCGCCGGTCCCGACGACCGCGACCTCCATCCCGTGCGGCGCGGGGGCGTGGAAGGCGCCGAGGTAGGCGAGACCCATCCCCAGGCACATCAGGAGCGGGGTCAGCAGGTGGAGCACGACGTGTCCGACGCTCTCGCGCAGACGGGGAGCCGCGTGAGCGGGCACTCCTCCCGGAGCGGCGGCGGCCGGGGAAGCGGTCATGGAGGGGACCAGCCCTTCGAGTGATTGGTAATTGCAACTACTTTCATTGCATATTACACCTATCCCTCTGTGCCGCGACACCGGCCGGGCCCGCGCGGCAGGCGGGACAGGCCTACGGCGGCTCTGCCGGGCTTTGCACCGGGCTCGGGCGTCGGCGATGCTGGGCCCGTGCCGGGGCAGGGGAAGAGACGACGCAGGCAGCGGGAATCGGCGGAGCGGGACGCCGCCCGCTTCGCACCCGACGCGGGTCGCTGGGAGGTGCTCTTCGAGACGCAGGACGACGCGGAGTGGCGCGAGCACCTGCACCGGCTCAGGAGGTCGGAGCCGGGGATCGACTGGACGGCGATGCGCCTGGACAGGTTCTGCGGGCGCGCGACGGGGCCGACCACGTACCGGCTGAGCCGGTTCGTGCCGCACCCCGTTCCGCGCTCGGCGGGTCAGGACACCGCCGGCCGGTGAACCCGCCGCGGCGACGCCCTGGGACGCCGCGAGGCGGCCCGAGGCGGCGGAGTGAGCCTCAGTGGAGGCAGAGGCAGAACGGGTGGCCGGCCGGGTCCGCGTACACCCGCCAGTTGCCCCCCGGGCGGACCCGGTCCGTCCGCTCGAGCACCGTCGCGCCGAGGGCGAGCGCCCGCTGCTCCTCTCCGTCGAGGTCGTCGACGTCGAAGTCGAGGTGGAGCTGCTGGGGCCGCTCCTGTCCGGGCCACTCGGGCGGCCGGTAGCCCTCCACACGCTGGAAGGCGAGCGGGGCGCCCTCGACGCCGTGGACCTCGATCCAGTCGGCGTCCTCCTGGTCGGCGACCACCCGGCCCCCGAGGAGCTCCGCGTAGAACCGGGCGAGCTCGACCGGGTCGTCGCAGTCCAGCGCGACCGCCTGCAGCTTGCGGATCACCCTCGGCACCCCATTCCTCGTCGGTCCCCTTCGACCACGTCCGTGGCGGACCGCCCGTGACGGACCGTCCACGGGGGCGTACCCCTCGCCCGGGGCGCCATGCCTTCGCGCCGGGGCGGGCGAACGCCTGGCGCGTTGCCGCCGGGCGCCGCTGCACCCTGCCCGGCCATGGTCTGCTCACGGGGAACGGGGGCGCGGCCGCGCGAACCGGCCGGGCCCCCGGTGCCGTTCGTCCCGCGGCGGCGTGATCCCGTGGCGGAAATCGCGCGCATGCCCCGGCCGGTCGGGGCCGAGCTTGCCGCAGCGCTCTTGACCTGGGGTGATAAGGCGTGTTTCGCTCAGCGCCAGGTAACGGGGAGCGCCGCCGTCGGCCGTGGTGGTCCGCCCTGCGGGACGGGCCCCGGCAGGAGGTGGGCGCCGGAACGGGGGCGTGAGGTGTCTCGGGGCTCTGGGGGAGCCATCGGCATGGCCGGTGGGGCGACTGCGTCGCGAGCGCGCGGGTATCGGGCGGTGTCACTCCCGCCGCGGGACCCGAAGACCGACTGCCCCGCGGTGGACCATCCGTCCGGGCGTGCGCCGTTCACAGCAGGGCTGGCAAGGAATTGACGAAGATATCACCGCAGGACGTGTCCGGGACGGGTGGAAGAGCCGGGGTGCCCGGGCGGAGCCGGCGGCAGGTGGCCTTCTGGACCGCGATCGCGGTCGTCGGGCTGGGCTTCCTGACAGCCCTCGAGGGGGTCGCGCGGCACCTCGGCATACCCGGGCCGATCACGACCCAGGTCCGCGAGGTCGTGTTCCCGCCGGACTCCGGTGGCCTGCTGTACGCCGCCCTGGCCCTGACGATGGTGGTGCTCACCTGGCGGGAACGTTTCCTCGCCCTGGGCGCGGCCGTCGGCGTCGACGTCCTCTTCCTCGCCGTCCGGTGGGCGCTCGGCATCGAGGTGACCGAGGGCCATCCCTTCGGCAACGGCGCGCTGTGGGTGATCCTGGGCTGCGCGGTCCTCGCCCTCACCCGCCGCACCGGCCGGGAACGGGAGCTGCTGCTCAAGGGCGTGGGGCTGGGCCTGCTGCTGGTGGCCGGCCGGAAGACCGGCGACACCTGGCTCCTGATCACCTCCGAGACCCGCCCGATGGTGCTCGACCCCTACCTGGCCGCCGCCGACCACGCGCTGGGCGACCCGTCCTGGCTGGCCGGCCGGCTGGTGACGGCCGCGGGCCCGGCCGGCTTCCACGTCCTCGACTTCGTCTACGGCAACCTCGCCGTGGCCGCGGTCGTCGTCGCCCTGTACCAGCTGCGACGCGTGGCCGTCGAGCGCCGCATCCCCCGCCACCACCTGGTCCGCACGTTCCTGGTGATCGGTCTGCTGGGGCCGGCCTGCTACATGGTCTTCCCGGTGGTGGGGCCGCTCTTCGCCTACGGCACCGGCGCCGAGTACTGGGCGTCGGTCAGCCTGTGGCAGCCGGACACCCCGTCCAGCGCGCCGTGGGCCGTGGGCGAGCTGTGGCCGCGGATCCTGCCGCCGGTCGACGCCCCCGCCCTGATGCCGTTCGACGAGATCACGCCGCGCAACTGCATGCCCAGCCTGCACACCGCGTGGGCGACCGCCATCTTCCTGCACTCCCGGCAGGGCCCCCGGGCGCTCCGCTGGGCCGGAACCCTCTGGCTGGTCGCCACCCTCTGCGCGACGCTGGGCTTCGGCTACCACTACGGCGTCGACCTGATCGCGGGCGTGGTCTTCACCCTCACCGTCGAGGCCGCGCTGCGCTCCCACGACCGGGGCTGGCCCCGGCAGGGTGTACGGCTGGTCGCCCACGGCAGCGCGGTCTTCGTCGCGCTGCTGCTCGCCTACCGCTGGCTTCCGGTGCGGATGGCCGAACTGCCCTGGCTCGCCGGGCCGCTGCTCCTCCTCGCGACCGCCTCGGTGGTGTACGGCTACCGGCGCACCACGGCGGACTGGGCGCGCGCGGCCTCCGCGACACCGGCCCCCCGGTCGGAACCCGAACCACTGCGGCAGCCCCTCCCCGACCGGGAGCCGGTCCGCTGACCGAACGCCGGCGAGGCCCGGTGCCGCCGGGCGTCCGGCGTACCCGCCGGGGAACCGCGAGGAGACCGGGCACCGCCCTGTCCTCCCGTGGGGCGAGGGCAGGGCGGTGACCGGCGGGGCGCGGAGGAGCGCCTCCGCGCGTCAGGGGGGCCGCGGGGCGGCCGTCGGGTTCAGCTTCCTGTCGTGCCCGTGCAGGCCGGGACCGGCAGCCCGTCGGCGGAGCCGTTGGCCGTGTAGCCGAAGGTGACCGTGCCCCCGGCCGCCACGCCGCCGTTCCAGGCCAGGTTGCGTACGGTGGCCCGGCCGGACGCGGTCGTCAGGGTGCCGTTCCAGACGTTGGTGACGGTCCGGGATCCGAGGTCCCAGCTCGCCGACCAGCCGGTCAGCGGGCTCGTGCCGGTGTTCCGCACCGTGACGTCCGCCTGGAAGCCGCCGGACCAGGTGCTGGTCACCTTGGCCGTCGCGGTGCAGGAACCGGGTCCCGGCGTCGGGGTCGGTGTGGGCGTGGGCGTCGGTGTGGGCGTGGGCGTGAGGTCGGTTCCGGTGCCGTACGTCAGGCCGTGCCCGTAGGGGAACAGCGCGTCCTTGCCGTCACCCTGGTTGATCGGCTGCTGGGAGGCGCTGCGCATCCACGTCATCGGCAGCTTGCCGGTCGGCCTGTGGTCGCCGAACAGCACGTCCGCGACGCCGCCGCCTTCCGTGCCCGGCAGCCACGCGGCGAGCAGTGCCCTCCAGTCGGGCAGCTGCGCGGCGATGTCCAGCGGCCGCCCGGAGACCAGGACGACGACCACCGGCACGCCGCTCGCCTTGAGCTTCGCGAGCGTCTGCAGGTCCTCCTGGTCGAGGCCCATCGCGCCGGGCCGGTCGCCGCGCCCCTCGGCGTACGGGGTCTCGCCCACCACGGCGACGGCTGCCGTGTAGCTGCCGTCGATGCCGTTGCCGTACCGCTCGAAGGTGACGCGGGACGGGTCGTTCACGGCCTCCCGGATGCCTTCCAGGACGGTGGCGCCGGGGGTGATGTCACCGCTCCTGCCCTGCCAGCTCATCGTCCAGCCGCCGCTCATGTTGCCGATGTCGTCGGCCGACTTGCCCGCGACGAACAGCTTGGCCGACTTGGCGAGCGGCAGCACACCGCCCTCGTTCTTCAGCAGGACCTGGGACTGGCGCACGGCCTGCCGGGCCAGCGCCCGGTGCTCGGCGGAGCCGACCGTCGAGGTGTACGCGCGGTCGGTCAGCGGCTTCTCGAACAGGCCGAGACTGAACTTCTGGGTGAGGATCCGGCGGTTGGCGTCGTCGATGCGGGACATCGGGACGCGTCCGTTGTTCACCTCGCCGCGGAGGAGGCCGATGAACTTCTTGTAGTCGTGCGGGACCATCACCATGTCCACCCCGGCGTTGACCGCCCTGCTCACCTCCTCCGCGGTGAAACCGGTCTGCCCGTCGAGCTGGTCGATGGCCGCCCAGTCGGAGACCACGAAGCCGTCGAAGCCCAGTTCCCCCTTCAGCAGGTCGGTGACCAGGAACTTGTGGCCGTGCAGCTTGACGCCGTTCCAGCTGCTGTACGAGAGCATCACCGAGCCGACGCCCCGGTCCACGGCCGCCTTGAACGGCGGGAGGTGGACCGCCCGCAGCTCGGCCTCGGTGAGCTGGGTGTTGCCCTGGTCGGTGCCGTTGGTGGTCCCGCCGTCGCCGATGTAGTGCTTGGCGGTGGCCAGCACCGAGGCGGGCGCGGAGCCGGGCCCGTCGGCGCCCTGGAAGCCGTCGACGACCGTGGCCATGGAGGTGACCAGCTCGGGGGTCTCGCCGAACGACTCGTAGGTGCGGCCCCAGCGGTCGTTGCGGGCCACGCACAGGCACGGCGCGAACGTCCAGTCCACGCCCGTGCCGGATACCTCCTCGGCGACCGCGCGGCCGATCCGCTGGACGAGGGCGGGATCGCGGGTGGCGCCCAGGCCGATGTTGTGGGGGAAGATCGTCGCGCCGCGGACCGCGTTGGCGCCGTGCACCGCGTCGATCCCGTAGATCATCGGGATGGCGAGCGGAGTGCCGAGTGCCTGGCGCTGGAGGCCGTCGTAGGTGTCGGCCCAGGTCTGGGCGTTGTTCGGGCTGACGGTGCCGTCGCCGCCGGAGAGGACGGAGCCGAGGCGGTAGGTGGCGATGTCCGACGCGGGGACGATCGCGTCCTTGTCGGCCTGGGTCATCTGGCCGATCTTGTCGTCCAGCGTCATCCGGGACAGCAGGTCGTCCACCCGGTCGTCGACGGGCAGGGAGGCGTCCTGGTACGGCAGGGCCGCCTGCGCGGCGGCGGCGGCCGCGGACGGCTGTGCGCTCATCGATCCCGTCAGGGTGATCAGCGCGGCGGTGACGGCCAGGACGGCCGTCAGCCGGCCGCGGCGGGTCGGTGGTCTCATGGGGGGTCCTTCGCGGTCGCGGAAGCGGGTGCTGAGCGGGAAACGCGACGAGACGGACGTCCGCGCGTACGCCGGAAGGGGGTGACGGCGTACGTGCGGCGCCGGTACCGGACGTGCCGGTACCGGCGCCGGACGCCGGCCTGCCCCGGGGGGGTGCGGTTCCGCCGGGGGGAAGGCCGGCGGGACCACGGGGCAGGCGTGGGGTGCGGTGGTGCTTCGTGCGGTGCGGGGTTGGTGCGGCTCGGTCGTGCGCGGGTGGGTGCGACTCGGTGGTGCGGGGTGCGTGGTGCGGGACCACGGTCGTCCGGCCGCGGTCACGGCTGTGCCGTGAGAGTCCGCAGACAGCGAGGCCACTTTGCCCGTCTTCGCACCGTTTCTTCCGCCGGGTGACGAAAGAGGACGTACACACGTCCGGGTGGGAGCGCTCCCACCCGTCTGTTTCATGAAGCCAGCAGCGTCATCGGCTGTCAACAGCCGTCACACGACATCGTGAAACTTCCGGGCCACTCAGGGGGTCCGCGAGCCTATGGACTCGCCCGGCAGGTCCAACGGGTCCGGCACGCGCACCGGCAGTGCGGGTCCACCGGCGTCCGGGCGGACCGCCCGGATGCCCGTCTCCGTCGTCACGACCGTCTTCAGCATGAGCACAAGCCTCGCACGGCCCACCGACAACGGCCGCGCGGCGCCTCCGCCGGGCAGGGCACCTCGCGCCTCTCCCGCCGCGGCGCGGATCTGTCCTGAACACGTCCCCCCGACCACTCGTAACGGGTGCCGGATCGGCGCAGGTATGGGAGCAGTCCGCACGCACCCGGCGGGCGCGACCGACCGGGCGGGCGCGACCGACCGGGCGGGCGCACGCCCGCCGAAAGAGAGGGAGACCATGCCCCACCACGACCGCAGGACCCCGGGCGTCGAGGACTGCCGCGGCCTCGGAGCGGCGGAGAAGGCCCTGTTCGCCGGCCTGGGCCCGGGTCACGACCAGGCAACCGCACTGGGCCTGGGCTGCGGCACCGGTGAACTCGCCGCGTTCCTGGCGGGTTCGGGCTACACGGTCGACGCGGTGACCTCCACGGAGGCGGCCGAGGCCGCCCCGGATAACGCCATGCGGCCGGTCGGGGTGCGGTGGCTGTGCCTGGACGTCGAGCAGGACGACCTCACCCCACTGCGGGACGACGGCTACGACCTGATCGCCGTCCGTCACGCGTACGCCGTCCTCCGCGACCGGGCCCGCGTCCTGCGCGTGTTGGGCGCACGGCTGCGGAAGGGCGGGGCGCTCGTGGTCGTCGCGCCGGTCGCCGCGGACGCCCTCGGGGAACACCGCACCGCGCTGGACGAGGACGAACTGGCGGTCCTCGGCGAGGGATGGGAAGGGGCGGACCGGTTCGACGTGGACGGGCAGGCCTTGGTCGTCCTGCGCGGCCCGGTGGCGTCCTGGTGGCCGCTGGAGAAGGGACCGCTGAAGCCGCAGGCGGTGTTCGGGGCCGCCGCGGTGGTCACCGACGAGCGGGGACGGGTCCTGCTGGGCCGGTCGACGCACGGCATGTGGCAGCTCCCGGGCGGGCACGTGGACGCCGGCGAGTCCGCGCAGCAGGCCGCCTGCCGGGAGTTGGCGGAGGAGGCGGGGCTGCGGGCCTCCCCCACCGACGCCGACCTGGTCACGATCCTCCACGGAGACCACGAAGCCCACGGTGTCCACGGGGCGCACGGGGACCGGGCCGGCGGCGTGCGGCGGTTGACCGCCGTCGTCCACATCACCGCCTGGACCGGCACGCCGGGTCTGCCCGAGCCCCATCACTTCCGCCGCTGGGAGTGGCACGACCGCGACGCGCTCGCCTCCCTCGGCCCGGTCTTCACGCCCTCGGCGCAGGCGCTGGAGGCCGTCTGGCCGGGTGTCCTCCCCGACGTGCCCGCCGCGCACTCCTACCCCCACGCCGGCCGGCGCCCCCAGGGACGGTGAGGGCAGGCCGGGACTCCGCTGCCGTCGCCCTGTACCGTGCGCCGTCCCGCTCTGGCACCATGCTCAACGGTCCCGGCCCTCGCCCCCGTCACGGAGGACACATGCGTATCCGCGTTCTGCCCGCAGCCATGGTCGTGGCGCTCTCCCTCCTCACCGGTTGCTCCTCGGGTGACGCCTCCCAGGAGGAGAAATCCCCGAAGGCCGGGGCGGCGGACACGGCCGCGGAGGAGAAGCCGGCCACGGCCGAGACCCGGGCACTCGCGAAGGACGTGCGGACCTACATCGGCGCCTACTTCGGCAACGACGCCTCCACGTCCCTCGGGATGATGTCGCAGCGCTGCCAGGACGTGCTCGCCCACGAGGCGGAGCACGCCGACAAGAGGGGCGAGGAGGCCTATGCGGCGGCGGTCGCCGACATCGCGGAGAAGCACGGTCCCCGCGAGGCCACCGATGTGACGGTCGACGAGGTCTCCGGCGACCAGGCGCGCGTCTCCTACCGGGTGAAGGGCCTCCCGGAGTTCGACCAGAAGGGCCAGCCCTGGCTGCGCGAGAAGGGCGCCTGGAAGTACGACGCCTGCTGACGCCCCGCCCCTCCCGCGCGGCCGGGACGCCGGGCCGGGGTCTACCACTTCGGCAGCACGAGGCGGAACGTCGCCCCGGTGCCCGGCCCCGGGTCGAGTTCGAGGCGCCCGCCGTGGCCCTCGGCGATGGCCGCGGCGATGGCGAGTCCCAGTCCGCTGCCGCCCTGGGCGCGGGAGCGTGACCGGTCGGCCCGGTAGAAACGCTCGAAGACGTGCCCGGCGTCCTCGGCGTTCAGCCCCGGACCCTCGTCCGCGACCTCGATGACGGCGACGGGCGTGCCGGGCGGGAGGGCAGGGGCCGTGCCGACGCGTCCGGGCACGTCCGTGCCGCCGAGGCCGGGGCCGGCCGGGCCCTCGCCCACCCGGACGTGGATGCCGGTTCCGGGCGGGGTGTGGACATGCGCGTTCGACAGCAGGTTCTCGACGATCTGCCGGAGCCGGTGCGGGTCCCCGACCGCCTCCACCACGTCCAGTTCGCGTGCCTGCCCGCCCTCGGGTTCGCGCAGGGGCGTCAGGTCCACCGGGTGGCTGCGCCGCTGCAGGGCCACGGTGCTGACCGCGTCGGCCGCCAGGGACAGCAGGTCCACGCTCTCCCGCTGGTAGGCGGGCTGCCGGTCCAGGGTGGCGAGCAGTTGGAGGTCGTCGACGAGCAGCCCCATCCGCTCGGCGTTCTGCGCGACGAGCCGGTCGGCCTCCCGCCGTTCCTGGTCGCTGCGCCGGCCGGGGCGCAGGGCGAGCTGGGCGAAGCCCTGGACGGCGGTCAGGGGGGTGCGCAGTTCGTGGCCGGCGTCGGCGACGAACTGCCGGAGGCGGTTCTCCGACGCCTCGCGTTCCTGCAGCGCCTTGTGCAGCCGGTCGAGCATGGTGTTCAGCACAGTGCCGAGCCGCCCGATCTCGGTGCGCGGATCGGTGTCCGGCAGCCGCAGGTCGAGCCGTCCGGCGGTGATGGCGCCCGCGGTGCGCTCCATGCGGGTCAGCGGCAGCAGTCCCAGGCGGACCACTCCCCGGGCCAGCGCCAGGACGGCGGCGACGGTGACGGCGAGCAGCAGGGCGTCCATCCACAGCAGCTTGGAGGTGGCCCCGTCCACGGTGTCGAGGGGCAGGGCGACGACGGCGCCCATGCCCTGGGGCCCGGTGCGCAGCAGGACCCGCCAGTTGCCGTCGCCGCGTTCGGCGTCCACGGTGGTGGGCCGGCCGTCCCGCAGCCCGAGCTCCTGCAGGGTGTCCGCGAGCTCGGGGCCGGGCCTGTCGTTCGAGCCGAGCACGTGGTCCAGGCGCTGTCCGGAGGCGTTGTAGAAGTAGACCCGGAAGTCCGACGGCAGCGCGCCGGCGTTCTGCACGGGTGGCGGGCCGTCGGGCCGCCGGGCGTCGGAGAAGGCCGGGGGCCTCGGCGTGAACTCGGTGAGCTGCTGGTCGACGCGGTCGACGAGCCAGGAGCGCAGGACGAAGAAGCCGATCAGTTCGGCGGTGAGGACGGCCAGCGTGGCCAGCACCGTGACGCCGAGGATGAGGCGGCCGCGCAGGGAGCGGGGGGCGAGGGAACGGCGGAGGAGGCTCACCGGTCGGACGGTCCCTGGTTCTCGCGCGGCAGGCGCAGGCAGTAGCCGACTCCGCGGACGGTGTGGATGAGCGGCGGTTCGAACCGGTCGATCTTCTTGCGCAGGTACTTCACGTACGTCTCGACCACGCGCGAGTCGCCCGCGAAGTCGTAGCCCCACACGTGGTCGAGGATCTGTGCCTTGCCGAGCACCCGGCCGGCGTTGTCGAGGAGGTAGGAGAGCAGCTTGAACTCGGTCGGCGAGAGCTGCACGTACTGACCGGCCCGGTGCACCTCGTGGGCGGTCTCGTCGAGTTCGAGGTCGGCGTAGCGCAGGACGGTGTCCGGCAGCAGGGCGTCCTGGCCGAGGGTGCGGCGGAGGATGGCCTGGATGCGCAGCAGGACCTCCTCGATGTTGAAGGGCTTGGTGACGTAGTCGTCGGCGCCGGCGCTCAGTCCCGCGATGCGGTCGTCGACGCCGGTGCGGGCGGTGAGGAACAGCACCGGCACGTCGTTGCCCGCGGCGCGCAGCCGGCGGGTCACCTCGTAGCCGTCCAGGTCGGGCAGCATCACGTCCAGGAGCAGCAGGTCGGGTTGGAGGCGTTCGGCCTCGGACAGGGCGGCGCGTCCGGTCCCGACGCTGCTCACGCGGTAGCCGGTGAGGCGCAGGGTCGACTCGAGCAGGGTGCGGATGCTGGGTTCGTCCTCGACGACGAGAAGCCGGTGCCGCGGCTCGGCTTCGGAAGACTCGATCATGGTGCTGTGCGGTCCCGTTCTTTCGCTGCGGTCCACGGCGTGCCCGGGCCTGGGCCCGCACCGGACGTTACCTGCGGCGGGTCGCGCGACGTGCTCGCGGCCCGGCATGTCTCCCCCCGGGGCAGCGGGGGGGGTGCCCGGGCGCCCGGGAGGGTCCTTCGGGGGACTCTCCCGGGCGTGGGCCTCAGCCGGTGACCTCCTCGTCCTTCGCCAGCGCCTCGGTGCGTTCGGTGACGGTCGTGCGCAGCTTCTGCACGGCGGAGTCCAGGCCCTCGGCGTCGGCGCCGGACGCGCGGGCCGCGTCGGCGACGCGGTCGAGCGACTCCAGTGCCGTACCCGAGCCGTAGAACTTCTCGTAGAGCTCCTGGTAGGCCTTCTTGTAGACGGTGTCGAAGGCGTCGGACTCCAGGAAGCGGTCCTTGAGGGCGTGGCCGGAGAAGCCGCCCATGCCTCCCCGGCCGGCTTCGCCCTCCTCGCCGGCCTCCGCTCCGGTGCCTCCCGGCATGCCGCCCTCGGGGAAGCCCTCGGGGAAGCCCTCGGGGAAGCCCTCCGGCAGCCCCTCGGGGAAGCCCTCCGGCAATCCCTCGGGCAGGTTCTCCGGGGCGCCCTCCGGCAGCCCTTCGGGCAGGCCGCCCTCCGGAGCCGCCTCCTGTCCCTCGGCGGCCGTACCGCCGCCCCGGCCTCCGGGCATGCCGCCCATGCCGGTCTCGTCGTCGGGACCGGCCGTCGCGTCACCGGAGAAGGTGAGGTTGTAGTCCCAGCCCAGCACCGTGAACTTCTTGGTGTCCAGGTCGTACCACAGCAGGTAGTTCCTGCCCGGCCCGGACATGTCGTCGCCGTTCAGCAGCAGGTTCTGGGCCGCCACGTAGGTGGCGAGGGACTCGACGTCGACGTACCGGTCGAGCTCCTTCTCGAACTCCTCGTCCGACGCCTGGTCGACCCACTTGACGAGCTTCATGACCGGCTCCAGGTCCTGGCTGCCGACCTTGTTGAGCTGCTTGAACGAGCTCTCGTAGTCGGTCGGGTCGTCCCCGACGTAGGCGAAGCTGCTGCCGGCCCGTGCCTTGTACATCACTCCGTCGCCGTCTCCGGCGGACTCGGCGTACTCGGTGTCGGGACTCTCCACCATGAGCCGGGTGGTGACGGGCCGTTCGTTGACCTCGAAGGAGGTGAACGAGTAGCGCTCGTTCTTGAGGCCGCTGGTGTCCATCAGGCTCAGCGCCAGCGCCTCGTTGACCGGAAGCTGCTCGTCGGTTCCGGGGCGCAGCGAGATCTCCCGCTCCCCCTGGTACGCGCGGCCTTCGACGTACTCGTCGATCTTGATCAGCCAGGGCAGTTCCTCCGGCTTCTCCTCGGACAGGTCGTACTGCGTCATTCCGCCGCCGCCCCGGCCGCCGCCGGGCATGCCCGAACCGGAGCCGCCGCGCAGGGACATGAGGGTGGAGTTGCCCTTGAGGCGGAGCCCGACGTCCTCCAGCTGGACCCCGTCGACCATAAGGTCGGCCTCGATGTACTCCTTGCTCCCGTCCTCCTGGAACTCCTTCATCATCTTGTCGAACTCGGTCTGGTCGTAGCTCAGTCGGACGCTGTGGGAGACCGTGGTGTCGTACAGGCCGACCGTGCCCCGGATGTCCTGGGTGATGGGGTCGCCCTCCGTCGTGGAGGCGGAGGTGACGAACGGCGAGACGCGGGCGTCGCCGAAGCCGTACACCATGACCGCCAGTCCCGCGCACAGGGCGCCCACGGGCTTCCAGTGGTGCCGCAGCCGGACCGGGAGGCGGTCCCGCAGGCGGCGTCCGCGCGCCGCGGAGTCGCCGGCCATCACAGATCGGTGGTGTCGTAACCGGTCAGCACGGTCACCCGCTGGCCGGAGGTGCGCTCCTGCAGCGCGCTCACCAGCTCACCGGGCTCGGTGCCCTTCTTCATGCGCACCGTGTAGAACACCTCGTTGAGCGCACCGCCCCTGATCGTCTCCGTGCTGACCAGCTCGAACTCGGTGGTGTACTTGATGAGCACGTCGCTGATCGCCGGTGCGTAGTCCTCACCGGCCGGGACCTGGACCTTGACCACCTGGCGCTGGACGTTGAGGGCGAACCAGTTGAACTTGGACATCACCAGGACGACGGCGCAGATCACCACGGCGCCGACCGCGGCCAGCGTGTAGAAGCGGGCGCCGCAGGCCATGCCGATCGCCATCGCCAGGAAGATGAAGCCGACGTCCCTGGTCTCCTTCACCGCGTTCCGGAAGCGGACCACCGACAGGGCGCCGACGAGCGAGAACGCCCGGGCCAGGTTCGACCCGACGACCAGCATGATCAGGGCGACGATCATGCCCACGATGACCAGCGTCTGGACGTACGACTGGCTGTAGGAGACGTTGCGGTGCGTGTACCGGTACACGTAGCCGATCAACGTGCTCAGGACGAACGACAGCGCCATGGCCGCCACGACGTCGGCGACGCTGAACGTGCCGCTGAGTTCCTGCAGATCGAAATTCACTGTGCTCCTGCTTTCACCGGCGCCTCGGACGCCGGCCGCTGCCCGGGCAGCTGCCCGGTGGTCGGGTGGGGGGACGGGGTGGTGGGTGTGGCCGGAGGCGGGTAGTCCGCCTCGTGGACGTGGAAGACGGACCGCGGGGCGCGCCCGAACGCCTCGATGGACTGCACGTACTTGGAGACCCGGACCAGGTTGAGGTTCCGGCGCGCGGCCAGGTCGGTGATCCAGTGCGGGGTGCGCTCGTTCACCTTGATCTCCATCACCGCCAGGTGCGGCGGGATGGTGAAGCGGTTCTCCGGGTTCGGGATGCCGAAATGGAAGTCCCGGTCACGGCCGCGCACGCGCCGGTCGAAGGTCACCCGCAGCCCGGTGTCCGCGTCACGGCCGACCAGCGCCTCGCGCTGGTAGCCGGTGATGGCGGTGGGCCGCAGGTCCAGCCGCACGATCAGCTCCAGGACCTCCTGGACGAAGGCGCTCTCCTTGTCGGAGTGCTCGACGAGCTGCCGGCCGTCGCAGAGCAGCCGCGCGGCCCCGTAGGGCAGGGTGATCCTGCGCTTCTGGGTGACCCGGTTGACCCGCTGCTTGATCTCCACGCACACGGGCGACTCGTCGGTCACTCCGTCGAGGTCCCCGTAGTGCCGGATGCGCAGCTTGCGCCGGAACTTCAACCCTTCGATCTTCTCCCAGTAGAAGCGCAGCTGGGCGGTGTCGTAGTAGAGGCTCCACACCCCGTAGCCGCCGACCGGGCTGTGCGGGTCCAGGTCCATCCGCTCGGCCAGCTCGTCCCTGATCGCGGCGGCCTCCTCGACCGGCACGAGGTACTTCAGCTCGAACCGGTTGAACGCGTGCAGCCTGCTGGCCACGTGCAGTGGTTCCGCCACGGTGCGCCTCCTTCGTCGTGCGGTGCCGTTGATCGGCACAGCACACGGAAGCAGCGCTGTGTGGGAGAACGCCGAGAATCGCGGGGCAAACGCAGCAGAACCGGGGAGTGCCCCCGAGGTGAACGGCCGCCGACGGGACGGGGAACGGTGTTGTCGGGGTTACCGGCGTTACCGGGCGTTCGGCGGCCGTTGCGCGACGCGGGTGGCCAGGTCGTCGTCCGTGATCTCCCGGAGCACCCGGCACGGCGTCCCCACGGCGACCGTCATCGGGGGCACGTCACGGCTGACGACGCTGCCCGCGCCGATCACCGAGCCGTGGCCGATCCGTACGCCGGGCAGGACGACGACGTTGCTGCCGATCCAGACCTTGTCCTCGATGACGATCGGCTCCGAGAAGCGGCCGAAGTCCTCGCGGCGCGCGGGGTGCACCGGATGGCCCGTCGTGGTCAGGGTCACGCTGGGCGCGATCATGACTCCGTCCCCGATGCGGATCTCCACGTCGTCGACGAAGGAGAGGTAGGCGTTGCCGAAGAAGTCGTCGCCGATGTGGACGTTGCTGCCGTACGCGGCGTGGAACGGTGGCAGCAGCACGGGACGCTCACCGACCGAGCCGAGGATCGCGCCGAGCAGCGCGCGCCTGCGCGCGGTGTCGGACGGCGGGGTGTGGTTGTAGGCGAAGATCTCGTCGTCGCGGCGCAGAGGGCCCAGGAAGGCCGCCTCCGACTCCGTGTAGACCAGTCCCGCCGCGATCCGCGCTCGGACCTCGGCCTCTGCCCGTGCTTCGGCCTGTGTCTCTGCCACGGCCCGACTCTCAGCCTCTGCCACGGCCCGCGCTCCGGCCTGTGCCTCAGCCTCTGCCACGACCCGTGCTCCGGCCTGTGCCTCTGCCACGGCCCGTGCTTCGGCCCGTGTCTCTGCCACGGCCCGTGCGACGGCCTGCCCCTGTGCCTCGCGAGCGTGCTCGTGCGTGTCTCCCACGACGTCCCCCACGGCGGAACCCCTCCTCCACAGGGCGGGCCGGCGCCCGCCCCCCGACCGACCTTACGGCGGAGGCGGCTCCCCCGCGTCCCGCCCGCGCATGTCGGCGGGAACGGGCCTGTGCACGGTGTGACCGGTGCCGGATACTCGTCGCCGTCCGAGCCGATCCGCCCCGAGAGGCCTGCGCATGCGACTGCCGGAGCGCCCGGTGATTCCCGGGTTCCACCCCGACCCCAGCGTCTGCCGGGCGGGGGAGGCGTACTACCTGGCCTGCTCCAGCTTCGAGTACGCCCCCGGTGTTCCGCTGTTCCGCTCCGAGGACCTCGTGCACTGGCGGCAGATCGGCCATGCGCTGGACCGGCCGTCGCAGCTCTCGCTGGACCGGGCCGGCCCGTCCGGCGGCATCTACGCGCCGACGCTGCGGTACCACGACGGCCGGTTCTGGATGATCACCACCAACTTCGCCGACCGCGACGGGATGCTGCTGGTGACCGCCGAGGACCCGGCCGGGCCCTGGTCGGACCCGGTCTGGATCGACGCCCCGCCCGGCGTGGACCCCGACCTCGCCTGGGACCGGGACGGCACCTGCCACCTCAGCTGGTCCGGTACCGACGACGCCGGGCGCACGGTGGTCGTGCAGGCCGCACTCGATCCGGTCGGCGGCGAACTCCTGGACGCACCACGGCAGTTGTGGGGCGGCACCGGCGGCAAGTATCCGGAGGCACCGCACCTCTACCGGATCGGCGGGCACTGGTACCTGGTCGTCGCGGAGGGCGGCACCGAACGCGGTCACGCCGTCACCGTCGCCCGCGGGTCGTCACCCTCGGGGCCCTTCGAGCCCTGCCCGCACAATCCCGTGCTGACGGCGCGTGGTCTGGGCACCACCGTGCAGAACACCGGGCACGCCGATCTGGTGCAGCGCCCGGACGGCAGCTGGGCCATGGTCTTCCTGGGCGTGCGCGCGCTCGGCGGAACCCCGCACTGGCACGTGCTGGGCCGCGAGACCTACGCCTGCGAGGTCGTCTGGGAGGACGGCTGGCCCCGTACGGGCGACCCGATCGAGCCGCGGTCGCCGGCGGAACTGACCGAGGAGCTGACCGGGCCGGACCTGCCGCTGTCCTGGGTGGCGGCGGGCAGGTTCCCGGCGGAGGTGCTCCGGCCCGCGGAGTCCGGCGGGCTGCGGATGACCGCCGTCGAGGGGGACGACCGGGCGTTCGCCGGGCGCCGCCAGCAGCACCTCACCACGCGCACCCGGGTCACCGTGGACGCCACCCACGGCGCCGGTGGGCTGGAACTGCGCGTCGACCCCCGGCACGCCGTCGCCGTGGAGGCCGGCGACGGCGCGGTGCGGGCCGTCGCCACGATCGGCGGGGTCCGCGCGGTCCTCGGCGAACTGCCGGAGGCCGGTGCCGTCGTCACGCTGGAACTGCGGACCGCGCCGCCGTCCGGTCCGGCCCCCTCCCATGTCCCGGGGCCGGACGAGATCGTCGCCGGCGTGGTGACCGCCGACGGCTTCCGGGAACTGGGCCGGCTGGACGGCCGCTACCTCTCGACGGAGACCGCAGGCGGCTTCACCGGACGCCTGGTCGGCCTCACCTGCTCGCGGGGCCACCTCACGGTCCCGTCGTTCACCTATCAGGGGACCGACGCGCCCTGATCAGGACGCCAGGGCCGGACGCACCAGCGCCCGAGTACGCCTGCGAACGCCCGAGAGCGCCTGAGAGCGCTCTCAACAGGACGGGCCGGAAGCGCCACGTATCGCCCTGAAGTGGCGTCCGGCTGTGCGACAAGTGTTGACACCCGCCCCCGGGGGTCCTACGTTTCCCGCGTCCTGAGAGCGCTCTCTTCCGCTCCCAGGAGGTTCCGGAACCGCTCCTCCCCCACGTTCCATCACGTCCCCCCGATGCCCCGTGATGACAAGAGGTGTCTCCATGCCATCCCTCCCCCCGCGACCTCTCCGGGCCTTGAGGCCGGCCTCGGTGCTGGTCATGGCCGCGTCGCTGGCCGCCGTCGGACTCGGTCCCGCGGCGGCCCCGGCCGCGGCCGCCACCGTGCCCGTGGGCGCCGGAAGCTACTCGGACACCCGTCCGGCCGGCACGTCCGGGCCCACGACCAACACCGGCACGCCGGTCAAGCCCAAGGTCACCGCCGCCGCCCAGGGCAAGCCGGTCCCCACCAACGACTGGTGGTCCTCCCTGGCCTTCCAGCGCTACGGCGACAACCCGTACTCCACGCCGATGTACGGCCACCCGCTCACCTACCAGGCCGTCGCCGGCGGGCTGGAGGTCGGCTACCCGACGACCCCAGCGATCGTCGGTGACGGACGGCAGTACGAGTTCGCCCACAAGCGCGACCTGACCGTCGGACTGGCCGGGCTCAACTCGCCCGACACCAAGGCGGACGCGTGGTCCGACTGGACCGTCACGCCCTACTGGTCCGACGGCGCCCGCACCCTGCGGACCACCATCGGCCACGGCATGCCCTTCGTCTACGCCCAGGGCTCCGGCGGCAACGCGCGCATCAGCACCGCCGCCACGCCCACGGTCTTCTCCGACCAGGGCAACGTCCTCGGCATCACCGTGGGCGGCCACCACTACGCCCTGTTCGCGCCCACCGGCGCCGACTGGAACGTCTCGGGCACGGAGATCACCGCGGGGCTCGCCGGCAAGGACTACTTCTCCCTCGCCGTCCTGCCCTCCACGGACGCCCTGGCCACCTACCGCAAGTACGCCTTCAGCTTCGTCACGGGGTCCAAGGTCGACTGGAGCTACGCGTCGGGCACGGTCAAGGCCACCTACTCGCTGACCACCGAGGCCAAGGAGGGCACCGAGCGCGGCGCCCTGCAGGCCCTGTACCGGCACCAGTGGCTGCACACCACCGACGCCCTCACCTCCCACACCTACGTCTCGCCGCGCGGCCAGATGAAGGTCCGGGAGGGCGCCTCCTTCAGCACCAGCATGAAGGCGGCCCCCTCGCTGCCCCAACTCCCGCGCAGCAGCGCGCTGGACACGGCGCGGCTCCGCGGCTACCTGAACGACGTCGCGAACTCCTCGGACCCGTTCTCCGGCGCCACGGACACCTACTGGACCGGCAAGGCCCTCGGCAAGCTGGCCCAACTGGTCACCATCGCCGACCAGATCGGTGAGACCGCCACCCGCGACAAACTGCTCGGCCTGATCAAGGGCAAGCTGCAGGACTGGTTCACCGCGGGCGGGGCCAACGAGTTCTCCTACGACAAGGACTGGAAGACCCTCACCGGCTACCCGGCCTCGTACGGCAGCGACACCGAACTCAACGACCACCACTTCCACTACGGGTACTACGTCCACGCCGCCGCGATCGTCGCCCAGTACGACGCCCAGTGGGCCGCGGACTCCGCCTGGGGCGGCATGGTGAGGACGCTGGTGCGCGACACCGCCAACCCGAGCCGCACCGACGGCTCCTTCCCCTTCCTGCGCGGCTTCGACGTCTACGCCGGGCACGGCTGGGCCTCCGGCCACCAGGGCTTCGCCGCCGGCAACAACCAGGAGTCCTCCTCGGAGTCCACCAACCTCAGCGCCGCCCTGGTCCTCTACGGCTCGGCCACCGGGGACACCTCGCTGCGCGACCTCGGCGTCTACCTCCTCACCACGGAGAGCGAGGCCATCGCCCAGTACTGGTTCGACAAGGACCAGCAGGTCTTCCCCGCCTCCTACACCCACGACACCCTCGGCATGGTGTGGGGCAGCGGCGGCGCCTACTCCACCTGGTGGACCGCCAACCCGGAGGAGATCCACGGCATCAACACCCTTCCGGTGACCGCCGCCAACGCCCTGCACCTGGGCGCCCACAAGGAGGCCATCCGGCGCAACCTCGCCGAGATGGAACGGGAGAACGGCGGGCCCGCGGTCGAATGGCGGGACATCCTCTGGGAGTTCCAGTCGCTGGCCGACCCGGCGGCGGCCAAGGCCAAGTGGGACGCCGGGCACGCCGGATACACCCCGGAGGGGGGCGAGTCCAAGGCCCACACCTACCACTGGCTCACCGGCCTGGACACGACGGGCGCACCCGACACCTCGGTGACCGGTGACATCCCGACCTCCGCCGTCTTCTCCAAGAACGGCACCCGCACCTACGCGGCGCACAACCACGGCTCCACCGCGCGGACGGTCACCTTCTCCGACGGCCGGACGCTCAGCGTGCCCGCACGGTCCACCGCGACCGCCACCGGGCCCGGCGGCACCGATCCGGGCACTCCCCCGGTGTCCGGCAACACCTTCCGGCTGCGCAGCGGCGGCGTGCTCACCACGGCCACCGACGGCTCGGCGGGCAGCGACACCATCGCCTCGGCCGGCGGCACCAACCGCGACGGCACGCCGTACCAGCCGCTGGTCTACGAGGTGAAGGGCGTCAACGGCACCCTCACCTCGGGCGGTTCGACGTCGTTCCGGCTGGCCGTGGACGCCGGCACCTCGGTCGGTCTCGGCCAGCAGGCCAGGATCAGCTACGACCTGACCGGCGACGGCACCTTCGACCGGACGGAGACGTACCACTACTTCGCCACCGACCCGGTGTCGGGCTGGGAGCGCTACGACCAGACCCGGGGCCTGAAGTCCGCCACCGGCACGCTGGGCAACCTGCGCGGCGGGACGGTGCGGGTGGAGGTCTGGAGCGCGATCGGCAACGCGACGTCGCGGCTGCAGACCAACTCCGACTCGTCGGTGCTGGTCATTCCCTACAGCTGACGGGCTCCGCCGGAGGCGGCGGTCACCGGGTCCGCCCGGTGACCGCCGCCTCTGTTCTGCCGTCGCCGCGTTCGCGCGCCCCGGCCGGGCGCTCGGCCACTCGCCCGGCCGGGCGCTCGGCCCTCAGGCGGAGGCCCGCCGCACCAGCGTGGTGGGGGTGATCACGGACGCCGGGACCGCCTCGCCCGGGCGGTCCAGCAGCCGCATCAGCAGCCTGACCATCAGCCGGCCCATGCCCGCGATGTCCTGGCGGACGGTGGTGAGCGGCGGGTCGGTGATCCCGGTGACGGCGGCCATGTCGTCGAACCCGACCACCGCGACGTCCTCGGGCACCCGCACGCCCCGCTCCCGCAGGGTGCGCAGCGCGCCCGCCGCCATCAGGTCGTTGGCCACGAACACGGCGTCCAGGCCGGGGCACCGGTCCAGCAGTTCGGCCATCGCGCGGGCGCCGCCCGCCTCCGTGAAGTCGCCCTGGCACAGCAGCTCCTCGGGCGCGTCGACCAGGACGTCGCGGTACCCGTCGACGCGGTCCAGGGCGGCGACCTGGTCGCGCGGCCCCGCGATGTGCGCGATCCGCCGCCGGCCCAGGGAGACCAGGTGGCGCACCGCCTCCCGTGCGCCGCCGCGGTTGTCGCAGTCCACGAACGGCGCGCCGGGCACCGGGCCGGAGGCCGGGCGGCCGCCGAAGACCGCCGGGATGCGGGTGCCGGCGATCAGGGCCGCCAGCGGGTCGTCGGTGTGCAGGGAGAAGGCGAGCGCCCCGTCCACGTGGCCGCCCTCGAGGTAGCGGGCGATCCGGTCCTGGTCGCTGGAGCCCTCCGCCCATAGCAGCACCAACTGGGCGTCGTGCGCACTCAGTTCACGGCTGATGCCGCGCACCTTCTGCTCGAAGAACGGGTCGGAGAACACCCGGAACTCGGGCTCCGCGATGATCACCGCCACCGCGCCGGTGCGGCGGGTCACCAGGGAGCGGGCCGCGTGGTTGGGCACGTACCCCAGTTCCTCCACGGCCCGGCGCACCTTGTCGGCCAGGGGCGGGCGCACTCCGGTGGCCCCGTTGACCACCCGGGAGACCGTCGCCCGGGACACACCGGCCCGTGCCGCGACGGCCTCGAGTGTCGGTCGTGGTCCCCTGGTCTGCTCGGGCAAGGCCGGGCTCCTCGTCTGCGTCTGCGTCGGCGTGCGGCCGCCGACCAGGATAGGGGCAACGGCGGGCCCGCTGAGAGCGCTCACAGCGAGGCCGCCGAACCGTGACCCCCGCGGTTCCGGGGCTGGGCGTCCACGGCCGCTGGGCCGCGGTGACGGCCGCGCGCCGGGCGGGGGCCCTGCCCGTGACCGCGGCGGCGGTGGGCGCTCTCACGGCCGGGCGCGCTCGCGGGAGCATGCCCCGGCCCGCCGGCGAGGTGCCGGCGGGCCGGGGTGTCGGCGGCTCCGTCAGGGGATCGGCCCGTCAGGCGGCCGGGCGTTCGTTCCGGCACGGGGTGGCCGGCTGGGCGCCGTGGCCGTGGTGGCCCGGCTTGTCCTTGCAGGGCTTGCCGGGGCCGTGGCCGTGGCACGGCTTGCGTTCGACCTGGACGGTCGCCGAGTCGGTCTCCGAGCGGATCCCGCCCTCGGCGGTGGCGACGGCGGTGTTGGTGATCCGGCCCTGCCGCGCGTCCCCGCTGGTGACCACATAGGTCCCGGTGCAGGTCACGGTCTCGCCCGGCTCGAGGGTCGTGGCGGGGCAGACGACCCGCCCGAAGCGGTCGTCGCGGACGGCGATCCCCTCGAGCAGGGAGTCACCGGTGTTGGCGGGGGTTCTCGACCTCCTTGACGATGCTCAGGCCGGGCGTGCCGGGCCGGAGGATCTGGATCCGCGCGCTGTCCGGCTCCGACTCGGTCTGCCGGGCACCGGAGCGGCCCCGGGCGAAGGCCTGGTTGACGACGCTGCCGTCGGCGACGTCCTCCTCCCGCACGGTGTACGTGCCCCGGCAGGTGGTGACCGCCTCCGGCGCCAGCGTGGTGTCGTCGCAGACGACGCCGGTGACCCGGTCGTCCACCACGGCGAGGTCGGTGATCTCCAGGTCACCGGTGTTGGTGACCCGGTACTCGTAGGCGCGGGAGTCGTCGACCGACTTGTCCAGGAGGAGCGCCAGGGCGTTGGCGACACCGACCGTCTTGTCGTCCTCGTCCGACCGGACGTCGGCGTCGTCGGCCCGCCCCACGGCGGTGGCCACGTTCGTCAAACATGCCCGTCGTCGGCGTCGGCCTCGGTCACCGTGTAGCGGCCGGTGCACTCGGTGGTGTCGCCGTCCTCGCCCTCCGGGGCGAGGGTTTCCGCGGCGCGGGCGACGTCCGTGACGCGGTCGTCGTCGACGGCGAGCGCGGTGATCTCCACCGGCCCGGTGTTGCTCACCGTGTACCGGTACTCGACCTTTTCGCCGACCCGGTAGGCGCGGGTGTCGTCGGCGGTCTTCTCGATCCGCAGCCCCGGTCCGCGCTGCACGGGCAGGGTCAGGTCGGCGGGCGGTGCGTCGACCTCCGCGCCGTTCGACCGGCCCGGCAGTCCCGGGCCGGCGGCCACCATGCCCGCGACGCCCGGTGCGCCCATCCGACGCGGCGGCGGGCGCCTCCGCGCGAGGACGGCGATCTCAGAAGTGATCTCATGCCCGGAACGTAAGGCCATGGGCTGTTGTGCGCCCGCCCGGTGTGCCGACCGGAGGGCGACACACCACCTCGGTGGCGTGTCGCCCCTGCAAGCGGGTGCGCGCACGTGTCGTACCGTCACCCCTCGGTGGCGGAGCGACGCCGCCGCGGCCCTGCTCCCCGGCGCCGCACCCGCCGCGTCACAGGGAGGGCACGAACGGGATCCCGGCCGGCTTCGCCTTCTCCAGGTGCGAGAGGTAACTGCTGTCCTTCAGGCCGAAGTTGGCGCTGCCCCAGTTGGCCTGGGAGAGCCTGTCGCGCAGCCCCGCCGGGTAGCCGCCCCAGCCGACCAGCGGCGGGTACTGCCAGGTCCCCCGGTGGTTCTCCGGCGGCTCGTCCCCCGCCGAGGCGGCGCGGAAGCAGTGGGTGCTCACGCCGTCCTTGTGGTAGACGACCTTCGGGTGGGTGCCCTCCCACGGGATGCGGTCGCGGCTGTGCACCGTGAAGGACCCGTGGTTCGAGGTGGCCACGTGGCGGGCGGTGTTGGTGGCCTGCTCGACCCAGACCACGATGTGCTCCCAGTCGTGCCGGTGGCCTCCGATGCTGGTGCCGGCGAGGGCCTGGTCCTTCTCGAAGTAGAGGCCGTAGAGCACGGCGCACCAGCCGTTGTTGCAGGTGGCGCGGGAGTAGGCGTTGGTGTTGCCCAGGTCGAAGGAGTCGCGGCAGTCGCCGTTGAGGGCGCCGGTGGGGTTCAGTCCGCCGTTGAGCGAGCCGTCCGGGCCGATGGCGGGAGTGGGGTAGCAGCCGTCCTTGTCGTAGTCGAGCGCGGGCTGGAACTGCCGCTCGAGCGCGGTGGCGTTGGCCGGCAGCGCGGCGGGCGGGGCCGCCTGCGCGGGCCCCGCGAGGGTGAGCAGCAGGGCGAGGGCGCCGCCGGTGGTGGTGAGCGCGCGAGCGGTGCGGCGGGTGCGGGGTCTGGCCGGGGAGGCGTTCCGTCCGGACAAGGCGTTCTCCCTAACACGTCTGTGGGCGGGGGGACTTGAGACGCTGGATGGTGCGCGTCTCGCGCAGGTGACACCCTGCCCGATTTTGATGACGTGCTCATGAAAAACGGCCCAACAGTGTCAGGAGGAACGGCCCCGCCGCGGCCGGAGGCCGATGGGGACCGACCCCCGGCCGGGACCGTGTGCGCGGCGCGTCAGAGCTGTTCGAGGACCGCCATCGCCGCGTTGTGCCCGCCGAGCGCGGAGACCGCGCCGCCGCGGACCGCTCCGGAGCCGCAGAGCAGCACCGACGGGTGACGGGTGGCCACGCCCCAGCGCGCCGCGGGGGTGCCGAGGTCCGCGTCGTCGGGGGCCCAGGGCCAGGCCAGGTCGCCGTGGAAGATGTGACCGCCGGGCATCGCCACGTCCGCCTCGACGTCCTGCGGG
This sequence comes from Streptomyces sp. NPDC002640, assembly GCF_053592575.1. NCBI lineage: Bacteria > Bacillati > Actinomycetota > Actinomycetes > Kitasatosporales > Streptomycetaceae > Streptomyces > Streptomyces sp. NPDC002640. The sequence goes on from NZ_JBSFVZ010000008.1 coordinate 98,174, forward strand.
ATCTTGGCCTCGACGCAGGGCCGCCCGTCGCCGTCGCGGGCCACCACCGTGTCGATCGGGTCGACCAGGTGCCGGTCCAGGGAGGCGACGGCCCGGCGGACCGCCTCCGCCTTGCGCGCGTCACGGGTGGCGGGGTCGTCGAAGAGCGTGGCGGGGAGGTGGAGGCCGAAGTAGGTGAGGGTGTGGGTGCCGTCCGGGACGTCGCCGAGGACGGAGGGGTCGGTGAGGGAGTGACAGTACACCTCGCCGGGGAGCCGGCCCGGGATGCGGCCGGCGGCGGCCTCGGCGTGGGCGGTCTCCAGGTCCGCGTAGTCCTCGTCCAGGTGGAGGGTGCCGGCGAAGGCGACCTGGGGGTCGGCGCCGGACTTCAGGCGGGGCAGCCGGTCGAGCAGGAAGTTGATCTTCAGTTGGGCGCCCACCGGTTTGGCGGCCGGGTCGCGGTCCGCTCCGAGCAGGCCGTCGAGCACCCAGGGCGCGGCGTTGGAGAGCACGAACCGGGCATGGAGCACGGGCCCGTCAGCCACGGCGACCTCGGCACCCTCCGGTCCGGGGCGGACGGCGGTGACCTCGGCCCCCGTCACCAGCTCGGCGCCCGCACGCAGGGCTGAGGCGGCCAGGGCGTCGGTCACCGCGCCCATTCCGCCGACCGGGACCCGCCACTCTCCCGTCCCGTTGCCGATCAGGTGGTAGAGGAGACAGCGGTTCTGGATCAGCCGGGGGTCGTGCAGGGCGGCGAAGGTGCCGATCAGGGCGTCGGTGGCGACCACGCCGCGGACCGTCCCGTCGGTGAACCGCCGCTCCAGCGCCTCGCCCAGCGGCCGCCGCACGATCTCCTCCCAGACGGCGGCGTCGACCCGGGCCCGCAGCGCGCCCTCCCGGGGCAGCGGTTCGGTGAGGGTGGGCGCCAGGACCTCGGCGAGCTCGCCCACCCCGGCGTAGAAGTCGCTCCAGGCCCGGTACTCGGCGTCCGATCCGGTCAGCCGGCGGAAGCTCTCCCGTGTCGCCGGGCCCTCGGGGCGCTCCACGAGCAGTCCGCTGGGCACGCCGTCCCGCAGGACGGGGGTGTAGGAGGCGGTGGAACGGGAGGCCAGCCGGAGGTCCAGCCCCAGGTCCTCCACGATGCGGTCCGGCATCAGGGAGACCAGGTACGAGTAGCGGGAGAGGCGGGTGGTCCGCCCCGGGAAGGCCTGCGCGGAGACCGCGGCGCCGCCGGTGCGGTCCAGGCGTTCCAGCACGACGACGGAGAGGCCGGCGCGGGCGAGGTAGGCGGCCGCGGCGAGACCGTTGTGGCCGCCGCCGACCACGACGACGTCGTAGGCGGTGCGGCTGGTCCTGATCGATGTCATGGCCCCTACCCTCGCCCACGGCGGGGGGCCAGGGGCAGGGGCTCGCGTGCATGGACCCCGGTCCTCCGGTGACCCGGGAGATGTACGCGAGGGACCGCCGGACGGGAACCCGGCAGCTCGGGGGACACGTTCCACCGGTGCGAGTACTGTGAGCGCACGCTGCCAGGGGGAAGGACCAGAATATGATCATCTTCGGTACCAAGGGCTACCTGTACCAGCTGGCCATGCTGACGCTGGTGTGCGGGAACTGCGGCAACCCCTCCGCGCACGCGCTGCGCAAGCAGGTCACGAAGTTCACGCTGTTCTTCGTGCCGCTGTTCCCCGTCTCGGTGAAGTACTCGTCGCAGTGCACCTTCTGCGGCATGCAGCGGCGGCTCACCGCCGCGGAGGCCGAGCAGCTGCAGGCCGGCGCGGCGGGCGGAGCGGGCCACCCGGTCCAGGGACAGCCGCAGCAGCCGTACCAGTCCTGAACGCCTGAACACCTCGCTCCCCGCCGGTACGGCCGGGCCGGACGGGCGACGGCGGACCGGAGCGGTCCGCCGTCGCCGTACGCCCGGCGGTCGTGCCGGGCGGTCGTGCTAGCGGTGTGAGCGGAACTCGACGACCTGCTGGTAGGTCGGGCGGTTCTGCCAGCTGATCGGGGCGTGGGTGATGCCCCCCAGCGCCCGGTGGATGACGGCGTCGGCGCACCACTGGTCCCCCGCCTCGCAGTGCTCGTCGCCGGGGTAGACCTGGGCGGCGGTGCGGCCGGCCGCCTCCTTCAGGGTGCGGGCCAGTACCTCCCGGCAGTCGGCCAGGTCGCCCGCGCCGCAGTACGGGCGGGCCAGGCCTCCGCGCACCTCCTCCCCCAGTACGGCGCGGAGGTCCTTGTCGACGTGGCTCCACCAGCCGTACTGGAAGGCGCTGCCCGCGTGCCCGCCGGTGGGACCGTGCGAGGCGCCCGGCGGTTCGTCGACGGGCAGGTTGGCCGTGAAGGCGCCGTACAGCTCCTCGCCCAGGCCGGGCGAGAACTGGGCCTTCACCAGCAGCGGCCACCACGCGTCGAGGATCCGGACGGCGTCCGCGTGCGCGTACCGCTTCGAGCCGCGCGAGGTCTCCGTGCGCAGGGCGCCGTCCTGGACCCAGGCGGAGAGCCGGTCGACGGCGTCGGCGACCGCGGGGTCGTCCACCGGGCCGCTCCGCAGCACCCTCAGAAGCCGGGGAAGCACCTGCTCGGCGCGCAGGTCCGCCAGCCCCGCCTCCGCCATGGCGCGGGTCAGCGACGCCCGGGTGACGTTCCCGTCCTCGACGAGGGCGGCGACGCGGTCGTCGAGCAGGTCCCCGCGGTGCACGGAGCCGCTGCCCCAGGAGGCGACGGAGTAGCCGTGGGCGAGCTTGTTGTTCCAGGAGATGTAGTAGTCCTGGTCGAGCGACTGCGGGTGCTGGGCGGGCGGCGTGTAGTCGGCCCGGTTGTCGGCCGGGTCCCAGTTCCGCCACTCGTAACGGGGGTCGGCCCAGGCCGGGAAGTCCGGATCGACGCCCGCGGCGCGGACCGGGTTGTCACCGCTGTTGTAGTAGGCGGTGCGTTCGGAGTCGGCGTAGAACCAGTTGAAGGTGAAGTTGATGTGGCGCGTCGCCTCCTGGAAGGTCTCCGGGCCGGTGACGTGGCCGGGGTCGTTGAGCATCTGGAAGCCGACGATCGAGTCGACCTCGTGCCGGTAGGAGGAGCGCAGGCTGGTGTAGGCGACCTTCTTGCCGCCGACGGTGGCGCGGTACTCCACCGGCCCGTACCTGGTCAGCCAGGCGCGCATGGTGTAGGAGCCGCGCGGGGTGGAGTCGGCGACGGTGGGCTTCCAGGAGTTGGTGTGCTCCACCTTCTCCATGGCCACGCACTCGCCGCGGTACAGGTAGTGGTGGTCGTCCTGGCACAGTTCCACGGCGTAGGTGTCGATGATGTCCTGCGCCGAGGTGGTTGCGGACCAGGCGTAGTCCTGGCCGCGGCCGAGCTGGACGTACATCGACAGTCCGGCGAACGAGGCGCCGCGGGCGCTGATGCCGGGCCCCTGGATCTCCTGGAGGAGCAGGAGCTGCGGGGCGAAGTAGCCGGTCTGCGGGCCGAAGACGGCGACGGGGTGGCCGCTCGCGGTGTGTTCGCCGCTGACGACCAGGGCGTTGGACATGCCGCGCCGGGCCGAGCCGACGGCGGCCTCGGCGGCCGCCTCGGTGACGGCCTCGGCGGCGGTGGTGGCGGCGCTGCCGGTGCGGTCGTGCACCAGCGGCTCGCGGGTCACCGACCCCGCATCGGGCAGGGCCGCGCCCCGCGGGTCGGCGGGGCGGCCGGCGTACGGGAAGCGGGCGCCGCGGACGGTCACCGCGGCCTCGGGGTCGTCGCGTTGGCGGAAGGACTCCCACACCCGGGTGCCCTCCTCGACGCCGTAACGGGACTGGGCGGCGAGCAGCGAGAGGGCGTTCTCCACCTCGCCCCCGCCGCCGGAGCCGAAGAGCGCGCCGATCACGGAGGCCAGCGCGACCAGGTCGGTCAGCTGGAAGCGCTCGATCTTCCCGAGGTTGAGGAGGGGGTCCTTGTGTCCGGTGAGCACGTACTCGCCGGGGAAGTAGCGGCCCCGGTCGGCGGCCGCGATGTAGGCGTTGATGCCGTCCAGGTAGGCCTGGGCGTCCGCCAGGGCCTGCCGGCCGCGTTCGCCGTTCTCGGCGGCCACCCGGTCGATCTGGGCCTGGAGTTCGGCCTCGGTGTAGGGGGCGGACCGCCAGAACTCCTGCTCCAGGGCCTGGTTGCCCGGGGCGCCGCCCGCGAAGGAGGTGAGCTGTCCGCGGCCGACGTGGCGGAAAACGTCCATCAGCCACAGCCGGTCCTCGGCGGCGGCGTACCCGGCGCCGAACTCGGTGCCGTAGCGGGTGGTTCCGGTGATGTGGGGCACGCCGGTGGCCTTGTCGCGGACGATGGTCACGTCGGTGCGTCCGGCGGGCCGCTTGGTGGAGGCCACCTGGTCGGCGGGGACGCCGAAGGAGGCGTCGTTGAAGAAGTCGTCGATGGTGGAGGCGGTCAGCTCCGGGTAGCCGGTGGCCAGATCCGCGTAGGGGCCGAGCTGGTCCCCGCTGTGCGCGGGGATGAGTCCGGTGGTCTGGTCGAGCAGAATCTCGGCGAGGGTCGCGGTACCGTCCGCGCCGGGCGGCAGGATGTCCGAGCAGCCGTCGCCGCAGTGGTCGGGGACCACGGCGGCCGTCGACGAGGCGGTGGCGGAGGGGGCGGCAGGGGCCTCCGGTGCGGCGGCGGCCGGCAGGACGGGGGTCAGCAGGGCGCAGAGCAGGGCGCCGGTCACCAGTCCGGCGCCTCTGCGGGCGAGGCGTCTGCTCGGGGCGGTGCTTGGGGTGTGCCGGGTCACGGCAGCTCCTCCCGACGGGTACGGGGGCAGGAGGTTACCGCCGGTAGTCGGGCCGCCATAAGACGCGGGCACGCCAGTTTCCGGGCAGGGATCGCGGGGTTTGTGAGGAAGGGGTGGAGGGTATCCGGGCGGTCGGGATCCGCCGGCGGCGGCCGGGCGCGGAAGGCGTCCGCCGTGGCCTCCGGCAGGCTTCCGGTCCGCCGGACCGCCGCTTTTATTACGGGCATCGGGCGCCTTCACGCCCAGACCGTTCCGTAAGGAGTGCGGTGCGGGAGCCCGGGGACCGGGGCCGGGCCGGGCGCCGGAAGGCCCCCCGTATCGTGGGCGCATGGATCTTCGATTGCCCAGGTGGCCACGGAACCGTGTGCTCGCGGCGGCCGCGGCCGCCGTCGTCCTGGCGGGCGCCGGCACCTGGACGGCTGCGGCCTCCGGGGACGAGGCGCCCCCGGTCCGGCACACCGAACAGATGATGACGATGGACGGTGGGGTGCGGATCGACACCTCGTACTTCACCTCCGGCCCGTCCGACGAGCGCCGCCCGGCCGTCCTGCTCGGCCACGGTTTCGGCAACGACAAGAGGGAGGTCCGCGAGCAGGCGGAGGTACTCGCCCGGGACGGGTACGCGGTGCTGACCTGGTCGGCCCGCGGCTTCGGGCGGTCCACCGGGAAGATCGGCATCAACGACCCGAAGGCCGAGGTCGCCGACGTCTCCCGGCTGATCGACTGGCTGGCCACCCGCCCCGAGGTGCGGTTGGACAAGAAGGGCGACCCGCGGCTGGGAGCCGCCGGCGCCTCCTACGGCGGGGCCATCGCCCTGCTGGCGGCCGGGCACGACGGCCGGATCGACGCGCTCGCCCCGGCGATCACCTACTGGAACCTGTCGGACGCGCTCTTCCCCAACGGGGTCTTCAAGAAGCTCTGGGCCGGGATGTTCATCAACTCCGGCGGCGGCTGCTCCCGTTTCGAGGAGGAGCTGTGCCGGATGTACGAGCGGGTCGCCCAGTCCGGCAAGCCGGACGTCGAGGCGATGGAGCTGCTGGCCGGGCGCAGCCCGGTGGCCGTCGGCGACCGCATCAAGGCGCCCACTCTGCTGCTGCAGGGCCAGAGCGACTCGCTGTTCCCCCTGGACCACGCCGACGCGGCGGCCCGCGCCATCCGCGCCAACGGCGCCCCGGTGGCGATCGACTGGATCGCCGGCGGCCATGACGGCGGCGACTCCGAGGGCGACCGGGTGCTGGCCCGCACCGGCGCCTGGTTCGACCGCTACCTCAAGGGCGAGGAAGGCACCGACACCGGTCCCGCCTTCCGTGTCACCCGCACCGGCGGCGTGGACTCGCGGGACGGCGACGCCCAGCTCGCCGGGGCCACCTCCGAGGAGTACCCCGGCCTGAACGGCGACCCGCTGCGGGTCCCGCTCGCCGGGAAGGAGCAGCGGGTGGAGAACCCCGCGGGTGCCGCGCCGCCCGCCGTCTCCTCCCTGCCGGGCATCGGCGCCGCGGCCGGCGGCGGCATGTCCCAGCTCTCCTCGCTGGGCGTCGGCGTCTCCCTGGACCTGCCCGGGCAGTTCGCGGCGTTCGAGTCGAAGCCGCTGACCGAGGACGTCCGGATCACCGGGTCCCCGACGGCGACCGTCCGCGTGGAGTCGACCGCCGAGGAGGCGGTGCTCTTCGCCAAGGTCTACGACATCGGCCCGGACGGCCGTCAGCAGGTCCTGCCGTCGCAGCTGGTCACGCCGGTACGGGTGCCGGCCGGCCAGGACGCGCGGCTCGCGCTGCCGGTCATCGACCACGAGGTCCGCTCCGGGCACCGGCTGCGGCTGGTCCTGGCCTCCACCGACCTGGCCTACGCCTCCCCCGCCGCCCCGGCGACGTACACGGTGTCCCTGCGCGGCGACCTGATGGTGCCGACCGCCGAGGACGTGCGGACGGCGGCCACCCCGCTGCCCGCCCGCGTCTGGTGGCTGCCGCTGGCCGGTCTGGTGATCGCGCTCGCGCTGATCGTCACCGCACGCCGCCGGGCCGCGACGCCTCCGCCGTCGGCGGAGCTCGCGGAGGTGCCGCTGGAGATCGGCGGGCTGAGCAAGCGGTACGCCGGATCCAGCGACCGCTACGCGGTGAAGGACCTCTCCTTCCGGGTGGAGCGGGGCCAGGTCCTCGGCCTGCTCGGCCCGAACGGCGCGGGCAAGACCACCACCCTGCGGATGCTGATGGGCCTGATCCGGCCGGACGAGGGCGAGATCAGGGTCTTCGGCCACGCGATCCGGCCCGGCGCGCCGGTGCTCTCCCGGGTCGGCGCCTTCGTCGAGGGCGCGGGCTTCCTCCCGCACCTGTCCGGCCGGGAGAACCTGGAGCTGTACTGGCGGGCCACCGGCCGTCCGGCCGAGGACGCCCACCTGGACGAGGCACTGGAGATCGCGGGGCTGGGCGACGCGCTGGAACGCGCGGTGCGCACCTACTCCCAGGGCATGCGCCAGCGCCTGGCCATCGCCCAGGCGATGCTCGGTCTGCCGGACCTGATGATCCTCGACGAGCCCACCAACGGGCTCGACCCGCCGCAGATCCGCGAGATGCGTGAGGTGATGATCCGGTACGCGGCCGGCGGCCGCACCGTGATCGTCTCCAGCCACCTGCTCTCCGAGGTGGAGCAGACCTGCACGCATCTGGTGGTGATGGACCAGGGCCGGCTGGTGCAGGCCGGTCCGGTGGCGGAGATCGTCGGCAGCGGCGACACCCTGCTGGTGGGGACCACCGAGCCGGTGGCCGCGCCGCTGGCCGAGAAGATCGCCGCGCTCCCCGAGGTGGACACCGCGGTGGTCACCGACGACGGCCTGCTGATCCGGCTGAAGGCGGGCGGCGGCACCAGCCGTCTGGTCTCCGAACTGGTGCGGCTGGACGTGCCGGTGGAGTCGGTGGGCCCGCACCGACGCCTGGAAGACGCGTTCCTCACCCTGATCGGAGGCTCCGCATGAGCACGCTCACCGAGCCCGCGGCCGCCCCGGCGCGGAACGCGACCGCCGACGGCTACCGGCCGGGCCGGACCCTGCCGCTGCGCGTCGAGTTCGTCCGGCAGCTCAAGCGCGGCCGGACCCTTGCCGTGGGAGCCGTGCTGACGCTGCTCCCGGTGGTGATGGCGGTGGCCTTCGCCATCGGCGACGACGAGGAAGGTCCGGGCCGCCGGATCAACCTGATGGACACGGCGACGGCGTCCGGGGCCAACTTCGCCGCGACGTGCCTGTTCGTCTCGGCGAGTCTGCTGCTGGTTGTGCCGGTGGCGCTGTTCTGCGGCGACACCGTGGCCTCCGAGGCCAACTGGTCCTCGCTGCGCTACCTGCTGGCGGCCCCGGTGCCCCGGATGCGGCTGCTGTGGTCCAAGCTGGCCGTCGGACTGACGATGAGCCTGGCCGCGATGGTCTGGCTGCCGCTGGTGGCGCTGGCCGTCGGCTCGGTCGCCTACGGCTGGGGCCCGCTGCGCATTCCCACCGGGGGGTCGCTGCCGGTGACCGACGCGCTGTGGCGGCTCGCGGTGATCGTCGGCTACCTGTTCGTGTCCCAACTGGTCACCGCCGCGCTGGCGTTCTGGCTCTCCACCCGTACCGACGCGCCGCTGGGCGCGGTGGGCGGCGCGGTCGGCCTGACCATCCTGGGCAGTGTGCTGGACCAGGTGGAGGCGCTCGGCACCTGGCGCGAGTTCCTGCCCGCCCACTGGCAGTTCGCCTGGGCGGACGCCATCCAGCCGCAGCCGGTCTACGACGGGATGCTGCAGGGCATGTCGGTCTCGGTCGCCTACGCGCTGGTCCTCTTCGCCCTGGCGTTCCGCGGGTTCGCCCGCAAGGACGTCGTGTCCTGACCCGGGACGGGCTCACGACAGGGCGGCCGGGGTGCGTGGTTCCGCACCCCGGCCGCCCTCGTCCGTTCACCGGTCAGGCGCGCCAGGTGTCGTTCAGCGTGACCCTGCCGGTGGCCGGCACGGTGAGGGTGCGGTTGCTCCCGGACTCCCAGGTGACGGACCCGGACGCGTTCTTGCGCACATACTTGTAGGCGCAGGTCGTCCCCGCGGGCAGGGTGACGTCCAGGCTCCAGACCGGGTAGGCGGCCGGGTCCAGCTTGGGTGCCTTGGCCGTGTCCCAGCCGCCCAGCTGGGCGCAGTCGCCGGCGACGTGGATGTTCTCGCCGGGGACCGTGGTGGCGTTCACCTGGAACGAGGCGCCGCCGCCCGGCTGCGGCTGCGGCTGCCCGCTGCCGGCGCAGGTGCGGGCCCCGGCGTGCAGGGCCACCGCGGTGCCGGCGCCGAGGGTGGCGGTGAACTGGCCGGCCGAGTTCACGGTGACGTTCCGCCCGGACTGCACGTCGCAGTAGTCGCCGGCGGGCAGCGAGGTCTGGAACGTCCGCGAGAACGAGGTGGTGGTGTGGTTGATCGCCACATAGGCCTTGCTGCCGCGGCCGAAGGCGATCCGGTCGCCGCCGTCGTCCCACCAGTTCGTCACCGCCTGTCCGCGGGCGGTGTTGCGCCAGGCGACCATGGAGGAGATCTCCCGCCAGTCGTGCTGGCACTTCCACCCGTCGCTGTAACAGGCGTTCACCTGGCCCCCGTTGGGGGGACCGGCGTCGTGGTCGGTGAACTCGTAGCCGGAGTGGACGTCCGGGGAGCCGTAGGGCCAGGCCAGCATGAAGACGTTGGCGAGGGTGTAGGTGGAGCCGCTCTTGTAGTTGAGCGTGTCGCCGTTGCGCTCGGTGTCGTGGTTGTCGACGAAGACGCCGGCCTTGGCGGAGCTCAGGTGGCCCCAGCTCTCACCGAAGTTCTTCAGGTAGGCCAGGTTCTCGTTGGTGAAGACCCGCTTGAGGTCCCGCGCGTAGCGGAACTCCTGCACGTCACCGGTGTTGAGGTACTCGTCGGGCTGGACGGCCTCACCGGCGCCGTGGATCACCTCGTGCTTCCAGTAGGCGTTCGGGTTGGTCAGCCGGGACTTGATGTTCGCGAGGTCGGCCGCGGGCATGTGCTTGGCGGCGTCCACCCGGAAGCCGTCGGCGCCGAGCGAGAGGAGGTCGTTCATGTACGCGGCGATGCGCCCGCGGACGTAGTCCTCACCGGTGTCCAGGTCGGCCAGGCCGACCAGTTCGCAGTTCTGGACGTTGCCCCGGTCCCCGTAGTTGTTGATCTGCGAGGTGCAGTTGTCGAAGTCGGGGGCCGAGTAGATGCCCGGGTAGTTGTACTTGGTGTAGGAGGAGCCGCCGGTGCCGGTGCCGGAGCCGGCCGACATGTGGTTGATCACCGTGTCGACCACGACCTTCACGCCCGCCGCGTGGCAGGTGTCGATCATGTTCTTGAACGCGGTGCGGTCGCCGAGGCGCCCGGCGATCCGGTAGCTGACGGGCTGGTAGGAGGTCCACCACTGCGAGCCCTGTATGTGCTCCTGCGGGGGCGAGACCTGGACGTATCCGTAGCCGGCGGGGCCGAGCCGGTCGGTGCACGCCTTCGCGACCGAGGCGAACTTCCACTCGAACAGGACGGCGGTCACATCCTTGTCGCCGGGCGGGGCGGCCTGCGCCGGGGTCGGTGTCGCCACGACGGCCGTCGCGACGCCCGCCACGAGGGCGAGAGCCGCGGCCATGCTCTTTCTGGCCATGCGTCCTCCACGAAGGGGAGAGGGGAAACTGCGGGGGGAATCCGGGGGCACGGTGGGACAACGCGCGGTGCAAGAACCGGACGGAGCTTGCTGCAAGCCCTTGCAACCGCCGCGCGTCGCGACCGTACGAGCGGCCCGACCAGGCGTCAAGCCCTCGCGCAGCAACGCTTCTTCATGATCGTCCGCGCAATTCCGGACACTTGACCCGACGCCGCCCAGACCGAACGCGCGGGGCCCGGACGCCCGCGTGCGCAGCCCGGACCACGCCCCTCCTCAGCCGCTCAGCGCCGTCTCCGCACCCTCTCCGCGCCCTGGCCGACCCCTGCCCACCGGCCTGTCCACACCCCTTGACAGCCCTGTGGCCTGGCTGAATTACTGATCCTGCGCACGAAAACCGAATGTTCGGTCGGTAACACAGGGTGGTGGTATCGGTGACGCGGGCTGCTCAGGGCTCCCCCGGTCCGGCGGAGACCATGTTCGCGGCGGACGAGGCGTCGGCCCGGCTCGGCATCGAGCCGCTGGAGCACGGCCCGGGGACGGCCGTGTGCCGGATGCGGGTGACCCGCGCGATGGTCAACGGCCACGGCACGGCCCACGGAGGCCACCTGTTCCTCCTCGCCGACACCGCCTTCGCCTGCGCCTGCGACAGCCGCGGTCCGGTGACCGTGGCCGCGGGCGCCGACATCGATTTCGTCGCCCCCGCCCACGAGGACGACGTCCTGGTGGCCACCGGCCGGGAGCGGGTCTCCTTCGGCCGCAGCGGCCTCTACGACGTCACGGTCCGGCGCGGGGACGAGGTGGTCGCGGAGTTCCGCGGCCGCAGCCGCGCGGTCGGCGGCGGAGCCGGCCGCCTCCAGCACCCGAGGAGTCGCGATGACCGCTGACGTGTCCGTTCCGCAGACCCGCCCCGCCCGCCCGGGCGAGGCACCCCCGGCGGACCTGCTGGACGACGCCGAGCGCCTGACCCGCGAGGAGCTGCGGGCGCTCCAGCTCGAGCGGCTCCGCGCCTCGCTGCGGCACGCCTACGACAACGTCGCGTTGTACCGGCTCAGGTTCGACGAGGCCGGCATACGCCCGGAGGACTGCCGCTCCCTGGAGGACCTGAGCCGGTTCCCGTTCACCACCAAGAGCGACCTGCGGGACACCTACCCCTTCGGCATGTTCGCCGTGCCGATGCCCGAGGTCCGCCGGGTGCACGCGTCCAGCGGCACCACCGGCCGTCCCACGGTGGTCGGGTACACCGAGAACGACCTGTCGGTCTGGTCCGACCTGGTGGCCCGCTCGATCCGCGCCGCCGGCGGCAGGCCTGGCCACAAGGTGCACGTCAGCTACGGCTACGGCCTCTTCACCGGCGGCCTCGGCGCCCACTACGGCGCCGAGCGCGCCGGGTGCACGGTCATCCCGGCGTCCGGCGGCATGACGGCGCGCCAGGTGCAGATCATCCAGGACTTCCGCCCCGAGATCATCATGGTCACGCCCTCCTACATGCTCACCCTGCTCGACGAGTTCGAGCGTCAGGGCGTCGACCCGCGCACCACCTCGCTGCGGGTCGGCATCTTCGGCGCCGAGCCCTGGACGGAGGAGATGCGGCGCGAGATCGAGGAGCGGGCGGGGCTGCACGCGGTGGACATCTACGGCCTCTCCGAGGTGATGGGGCCGGGCGTGGCGCAGGAGTGCGTGGAGACCAAGGACGGCCTGCACGTCTGGGAGGACCACTTCCTCCCGGAGGTCGTCGACCCGGTCACCGGCGAGGTGCTGCCGGACGGCGCCGAGGGCGAGCTGGTGTTCACCAGCCTCACCAAGGAGGCGCTGCCGGTGGTCCGTTACCGCACCCGCGACCTCACCCGGCTCCTCCCCGGCACCGCGCGGCCGGCGTTCCGCCGCATCGAGAGGATCACCGGGCGCTGCGACGACATGATCATCCTGCGCGGGGTGAACGTCTTCCCCACGCAGATCGAGGAGGTCGTCCTGCGCGTCCCCGGTCTGGCCCCGCACTTCCAGGTGGAGCTGACCCGGCGGGGCCGGATGGACCACATGACGGTCCTGGTGGAGGCGCGGCCGGACACGGGGGCGCAGCGGCGGGAGGAGGCGGCCCGTGAGGTGGTCCGAGGGGTCAAGGACGGGGTGGGGGTGAGCGTCGAGGTGCGGGTGGTCGACCCGGACACCCTGGAGCGCTCCGTCGGCAAGCTGAAGCGGGTCAAGGACCTCCGGGAGGACTGACGGGCCCCCGGAGGGACGACACGGAGGGGCACCGCGGAAGCTGCGCTGCGGAGGGGCCGCCGCGGCGGAGCCCACGGAGGGGTGCGCTGCCGCGCAGGATCCCTGCGGAGGGGTGCCGCGGCGGAGCCGTGCGGAGGGGTGCCGCGGAGAATGCCTTGCAGAGGGCTTCGCGGCGGAGCCCTGGAAGGGTGCCGCGCAGGAGCACGCGGAGGGCTGCCGCGGTGGAGCCCCACGGAAGGGCGCCGCGCGAGAAGCGGGGCCCCTTCCCCGCCCGGCTGCGGTGGCGGGCTTCGGCGGAGGTCGGCCGTCAGCCCTTCACCGCCTCCCGGACGCGGCTCGCCATCAGCCCGTACACCTCGCGGGCCAGCGCCTCGTCGCGCACGTCGTAGCCGTGGTCGACGCCCGGCACGTCGTGATGCTCGACCAGCGCGTCGACCGACCGCAGCCGTTCCGCGTACCGGACGGCCTCGTCGCGCAGCAGGTCGTGCTCGGCGGTCACGATCACGGCGGGGGCGATGCCGCGGAGGTCGGCGGTGTCGGCGGGGTGCGCCGGGGAGGCGAGGCGGTCGGTGCGCAGGCGGGGGTCGGGCGTGTAGGAGCCGTTGAAGACGTCGCACTGCCAGGGTCTCAGCGCGGGCCGTGGGACGGCGGCCGATTTGGCGCGCGGGCCGGTCGCGAGGTCCAGCCCGGGGTAGTGCAGCACCTGCAGCGCGATCTCCGGACCGCCCTTCTCGAACGCCAGCCGGGACGCGGCCGCGGCGAGGCTGCCTCCGGCGCTGTGTCCCCCGACGGTGAGCCGGCCACCGTCCCAGCCGTGTTCGGCGCCGCGCTCGGCGACCCGGCACACCACCTCGTAGGCCTGGTGGACGGGGGCCGGGAACGGGTGCTGCGGTGCGAGGACGTAGTCCACGTTCACCACGACCACCCCCGCCTCGGCGGCGAGGAACCGGCAGAACGCGTCGTCCATCGCGGTCAGCGGGAGGACGAAGCCACCGCCGTGGAAGTTGACGTGGACCGGCGGGGCGGTGTCCTGCTCCCCCGGCGGGCGGTACACCGCCACCCGGGCCGGGGCGACCGTCGTCGGCACCGTCACCACGGAGGCGTTACGCGGGTGTTCGGGGAAGCGGCGGGCGGCGACCGCGCCCGGCCCGCGCCGGCCGTAGCGGTCGGCGAGACGGACCGCGACCTGCATCGCCCGGGCCGCCGCGGCAGCCACCGGCGGTGTGGCGAGAAAGGGCATGGGGGCGGTTCCTTCCGGTCGGCAACCGGGCGTGCGGAAGCACGGCGGAGCCGCAGCCTAGCGGCGCGGGCCGACCGGACGGAACAGCGTCGGCCGGACCCGGACGGCGTCGCCGACGGGCCGCGTGGAAGGATGCGTGCCATGTCCACGGCTCGTCACGCCACCGCCGCCCCTTCCGCCTTCTCTGTTCCGGCGGGCGCGCCGACACGGGTCACGGGCGAGCACGTCCCCGCCCTGACCGCCTTCCTCGGCGAGGTCGACCTCACGCTCAGCGGCCTGGACGCCCCCTCGGTACGGCTCTGGATCGACCGTGGCCCCGACGGGGCGGTCACCGGGAGCACCGGCTACGAAGTGAGCGCGGACGGGCGGCACGCCCTGATCCGCAGCGTGGCGGTGAGCCCGGCGGCCCGACGCGCGGGCTACGGCACCGCGCTGGCCCGTTTCGCCCTCGCCCGTGCGAGGGAGGAGGGTGCCGAGCACGCGTGGCTGTTCAGCCGGCGTTCCGGTCCGTTCTGGCAGAAGCTGGGCTTCGCCCCCGCCGACCGGGACGCCCTGGCCTCCGCCCTGGCCGGGACCCACCAGGTCCGTCTCTTCACCGCCACGGGGCAACTGGCGCGCGAGGTGGCCTGGTCCCGGTCGTTGCCGGCGGGCTGAGCGTCAGGCACGGGGTCGCGCGGCGGGCCCGTGCGATCCGGTCCGCCGCGCGTGGGCGAGCCGTTCCCGCACCTCACGGAGGGTCCGCGGAGGGTAGCCCGGGCCGCACCCGCAGCAGCAGGTCGAGCGGAAGTCGACCCCGGCGTTCAGCAGGACGCCCACCACCCGCCACCCCTCCTCGTCACGCCGCGCGGGAGCGGCGAACACCGAGCCGGCGTGGATCAGCGGCCCCGCGCAGCGCGGACAGACCCCCACCCGCCCCTCGTCCCCCCGCCGCGGGAAGGCCTGCTTCCAGGAGGCACGGCAGGGCAGGCAGACGTACGACGTCCTGGCGATTCCCATGAGGGTCACGACAGGACTCGCCCCGGCGTCACGGCGCGGCGATTTCCGTCGCCGTCTCCGCTCGGCCAGCGGACGCGGGCGCGGCCGGCGGCGCGGGCGCGGGGAAGGTCTCGCGGAAGGTGAACGCCCGCGGCCCCGGACCCAGTTCGCGCACCAGGGCGACCTTCTCCATCGCCTCCGCGGCGGTGGGGCGGTGCCCCTGGGGCACCCACCACAACGCCTGGTGCGCGTCCTTCATCCGCCGGAACCACTCACGGCGCCGGCTCAGCACCCGCAGGTGGTCGGAGTGGTAGGTGAAGGCGCGGAGCGCCTCCACCGACTCCCAGACCGAGCAGTTGATCAGCAGCAGGTCGTCCCCGCCGTCGGGCCGCAGCCCGGTGGAGTCCGCGCCGCCTTCGTCGACCATGCGCCAGACGAATCCCGGGCTGCGGTCGGCCAGTGCGTTGATCGTGGGCAGTTCGGCGACGAATCCGGCGAGTTCGGGTCCGTCCAGCGGGCCGACGATACGGCCGACGTTGACCTGGGCGAGGTGAAAGGTCGTCATGGGCCCAGACTGACCCACCCACCTTCTACAGTCAACCTCCATTGTTTTTAGAAAGTGCCACACAGCAGCCGCCGGGACAGGGTTCCATCACCGCACGCCACTCCTCGTCCGCCATGCCGTCGAGCAGCGCGAGGTTCATCCCGCAGATCAGGGCGGGGAACTCGTCCGCCAGCGCGTGGAAGGGGCAGTTGCGCAGCCGCAGCGTCTCCCCGTCCCAGAAGGGCTGGTAGCCGCGCTCCTTCAGCAGCTCCTCCAGGTCACCGGCGGCCGCCTCGGGGTCCGCCGCGCCCGCCGCCCTCGCGGCCGCCTGCAGCTCCCGGTCCAGGCCCGCCCTGTCCACCACTTCGGCGAGCAGCCGTCCGGCCGCGTCGTACGACCGGGGCGGCACGGAGACGGCATGCTCGCCGTCCGCCCGCCGGTACACCTTCGCGGGTCGACCCGCCCCCGGCCCGGCCTTCCCCGACAGCCGCCGGAACGACACGTCCAGCAGCCCCGCCTCGACCAGCTTGTCCAGGTGGTGCGCGGCCAGCGACCGCGAGACACCGACCGCTTCGGCCGCCGCGTCGCGCCCCACCTCCTCCGGCGCGGCCGCGACATGGCGGTACAGGCGTCGGCGCACGGGATCACCCAGCACGCCCAGCACGGTGAAGGCGGAGTCCTCAGCAGTCATCCGACGAGTCTATGACCAACGGCCGTACCCGAAAGAGCCGTGCACGCCCGGCCGACCGGCGCACCCGGGGTCCGCGCAGGCCCGGCCACCCCCTGGGGCGGCGCCGGAAAACCGGAGGCGACATCACCGCGGCGCGTGGTCGACTGGGGTGTTCGAACCCCCTTCCCCCCTCTCCCGGAGCCGCCTTGTCCATCCGTGTCACCGCCCTGACCGATCCCGACCGCACCCCGTCCGGTCACCGTCTCGCCTGGCTGGCGAGCGACGCCGGGGAGCATCCGCTCGGATCCGCGTTCCTGCGGGTGTTCACCAAGGAGGGGCAGGAGCACCTGGCGGAGCTCTCGCTCACCGTGCACCCCGCGGAGCGCCGCCGGGGCGTCGGGACGCGGCTGCTCGAGGCGGCCCTGGCCGGAGCGCGGCGGGAGACCCGGCGGTCGGTGATCGCCCAGGCGGAGGCGGGATCGCCGGGTGACCGGTTCCTCGCCGCGCACGGCTTCCGCAGGGTGCTGGCCCTGACGTACGCGCGACTGGCCCTCGACCGGCCGGACGGCGCCACGGTCGACGCGATCGCCGGGCGGCCGCACCCGGGCTACCGCCTGGTGTCCTGGGAGGGCGCGGTCCCTCCGGAGCTGGCGGCCACGTTCGCCGACTCCCGCCGCGCGATGGACGACATGCCGATGGACGACACGGACTACGGCGTCGTCGTCTGGGACGTGGAGCGCGTCCTGGCCGCCGCCCGGGCGATCACGGAGCGCGGGGATCTGCTCAGCACGGTCGCGGCCGTCGACGTCTCGGACGGCTCGATCGTCGGCTTCTCGGAGCTCGTGGTGCCGGGGGACGGCAAGGGCGACGGACAGCACTACGGCACGGGTGTCCTGCCCGAGCACCGCGGCCACGGGCTCGGCCTCCGGATGAAGGCCGAGTCGATCCGCCTGGCCCGCACCGCCCACCCCGGGCTCACGGGCCTGGTCACCGACACGGCCGACAGCAACACCGCCATGCGGCGGATCAACGACACCCTGGGCTACGAACCGACCCACACCGCCCTGGAGTACCAACGGGACCTCTGAGCCCACCGGCCTCCCGCCCCGCCGTCCCGGGGGTCATGCGTAGCTCGCGTAGGCGAACAGCGTCACGCCCAGCAGCACCGGTGCGGTCAGCCACCACGAGCGCACCGCGGCGTAGACGCCGGCGAACACGGTGAACACCAGCGTGAGCACACCGGCGATGCCCGCCAACAGGCGCAGCCCGTCGGCCAGCGGCATCTTGTCGGCGACCTGGACACTGGTCACGATGAAGGCGATCACCGCGGCGAGCAGACCGAGCGTCCCCAGGGACTCGGACCGCAGCTTGGCCAGCTCGGCCTCCTCGCGGCGCCGGATGGTCTCGGCGACCGCGCCGAGCCGGAGGTCCATCTCCTGGTCCAGCCGTTCGGTCGTCTCGCGCAGCGCCTCCCGGATGCGCTCGGTCTCCGCCCGGAGCCGGATGTCGGCCCGCAGCCGCTGGTACTCGATGACCCGGATCGCGTAGCCGTTCTGGCTGGAGTCCTCGAGGTCCAGTGCCCGCCGGATCGCGGCCTCGGCCTCCTCGTGCCGGCCCAGCAGGGCGCACAACTGCCCCTTGACCGCCCGGAACCTCGCCCGTTCCGGGTCCGCCTCGATGGACCGCTCCACCCTGCCCAGCGCCTGCTCCAGTTCCTCCCGCGGCACGTCGGCGCCGGACCAGCCCAGTTCGGCCAGGACGCGGGCGTGGTGGGCGACGAGCGGCTGGTTGTTCGGGTAGGAGGCCAGGGCCCGCGCGGCGTACTCGACCGCGCTCCCCAGGTCGGGTCCGCCGGGGTGCAGGAGGGCCATGTCGGAGTCGAGCACGGCGCGCATCGGCATGTCGTCGAAGTGCCCCGCGTGACGTTCGTAGAGGCGGCGGAAGCGGTCGGAGTCCAGGACCCTGCGGTGCCTGGCCAGCAGGACGTACAGCGCGTCGAAGCTCCGCTTGCGGTCGCTCCCGTCGGCGACCAGCGCCTCCAGGGAGTCCATGTCCTCCTCGGTCAGCCGGTCGCAGAGCACTCCGGCCCGCGCGTGGTACTCGGACGACGCGTGCGGGGGCATGCTGTCGAGAGCCCCCGTGATGTCGATGGAGAGCATGTCGCGCCTTCCTCCCGCCCCTGGCTCCGGCGCCCCGGCCGTGCCCTGTCCTGGTCCGGCCCGTGGGCCGCGGCCCCAGTACACCGCCCCGGCCGAAGATCCACAAGCGGGCCTCGCGCCAATGAGGGGGGCGACGAACGGAGTTGGGAGACCGGCGGGCGACTGGGGATGCCTACGGCGCGTCCCCCTCGCTCCGCCGTCGGGGCGGGGCAGGCGGTGTCGTGCCGTCCATGTCGACGTCGTCGAAGAGGTCGAGCATCCGGGCGAGGACCTTGACGCAGGCGTCCAGTTCCGCGTCGGTGAGGTCGCCGCCGATCTGGCGGAGCTGGGCGTGCTCGTGGGCGACGACCGTGCGCACCGCCCGCTCCCCCGCCGGGGTGAGGGCGATCAGCGAGGAGCGCCGGTGCGCCGGATTGGGGCGGGTCTCCGCGTAACCGCGGGCGAGCGCGTCGTTGACCATCCGCTGCACGAACTGCCGGCTGAGCGCCTGCGCCCGGCTCATCTGCGGCACCGTCAGGGGCCCGTTGCGGTGCAGCAGGTCGAGGACGGCGCGCACCCCGACACCGAGCCCGTCGACCGGCGTCTCCTCCTCGATCCTGCGGAAGACCTTGCGGTAGAGCGGGCCGACCAGGTCGAAGACCTCCATCAGCCGACGGGCCCGGGCGTCCGGGTCCGACGGGTCCGACGGGTCGGGGCGCTCGTCCTGGCTCATCTCGTCGTCCACCCCTCCATTATGACACCTGGGTTGTCATTCCTTGGAAACAATGACACCTTGGTTGTCATGAAGACCTTCGCCAGCGACGACGGCGCCCTCGCCTACGCCGAAGCAGGACCCGGCAGCGGCCCGTTGGTCGTCCTTCTGCACTCCGGTTTCGCCGACCACACCGTGTGGTCGGCCCAGATGCCCGTCCTGGCCGAGCGTTTCCACGTGGTGGCGCCGGACGCGCGCGGGCACGGCGGCTCGGCCAACGCGAGCCGGCCCTTCCGGTCGGCCGACGACGTGGCAGCGCTGGTGCGCCACCTGGACCGCGGCCCGGCGGTGCTCGTGGGGGTGTCCATGGGCGCGTCCGTCGCCGTGGAGACCGCACTTGAACACCCCTGGGCGGTGCGGGCTCTGTCGCTCTCGGGCGGCGGCGTGACGGCACCCCCGCCGGTCCACGACGCCGGGGACGCGCCTCCCCTGGCGGTGTTCGCGCCCGACTGGCCGTTCTCCATGCTGCACCACCACGATCCGGAGACGGTGCGGATCCTGCGCGAGGCGCTGTCCGGCACGTTGGCCAAGCACACGGCGGACGAGCCGAACCTCCAGGTGCAGATCCCGGACGTGGCGTCACGGATCGGCGAGCTGGCCGAGGTGCCGGTGCTGGCCCTGGACGGGGAGCACGAGTCCGCCGACAACCTGGGCGCCACCTCCGCGGTCACCGACGCCGTGAAGGACGGCCGGAGGGTCCGCGTCCCCGGGGCGATGCACATGCCCAACATGGAGAACCCGCAGGCATACAACAAGGCACTGCTCGAGTTCCTCGACTCACTGCCGTAGACCTCGGCCCGGTCGCGGCGTCAGCCCTCGACGGGCAGCGGGACCTCCCAGACCAGCGTGGTGCCCCCGTCCGGCGGGGTGGTGAGCGTGAGCGAGCCGCCCCGCTGTTCGGCGCGTTCGGCCATGTTCCGCAGCCCGCTACGCCGTCCGCCCGAAGCCAGGCCGACGCCGTCGTCGGTGACCGTGAGCCGCACGGTGCGGCCGTCGGTCTCCACCACCACGTCGGCCCGGTCGGCGCGCGCGTGACGGGCGATGTTGGCCATCCCCTCGGCGAGCACCGCCACCAGGTCGTCGGCCACCCGGCCGGGCACCACCGTGTCGACCAGCCCCTCGATGCGCACCCCGGGCGCGTAGCCGAGCACGGACGCGGCCTCGCCCGCCACCCGGACGACCCGGGAGCGGAGGGTGACCGCTCCCTCGCCGTCGCGGGCGCGGAGTCCGAAGATGGTGGACCGGATGATCTTGATGGTCTGGTCGAGGTCGTCGACGGCGCGCAGCACCCGGTCGGCGGCCACCGGGTGCTCGATGAACCGCCCGGCGCTCTGCAGGGTCATCCCGGTGGCGAACAGCCGCTGGATGGCGAGGTCGTGGAGGTCGCGGGCGATCCGGTCGCGGTCCTGCAGCACGGCCATCTGCTCGGCGTCGCGGCGCCGTTCGGCCAGTTCCATGGCGATCGCCGCCTGCGCGGCGAACGCCTGCAGCTGTTCCGTCTCCTCGCCGGTGAAGGCGGGGCCGCCGGCCTGGCGGGCGAGCAGCACCACGCCGCGCACTCCCTGGCCGCCGTCCCCGATGGGCACCGCCACGGCGGGACCGTGGCCGGGCAGCAGCGAGACGTCGCCGGGCCGGTCCTCCCTGCCCGAGCGGTCCGGCCAGAAGGCCGGGGCGGCCGTGGAGAAGGCACGCCCCAGCAGGCTCTCCCCCAGTTCGAGCACCAGCCCGCCCAGTTCGTCCGCCCCCTCGCCGGTGGCCAGTTCGACCCGGAGGGCCACGCCGTCCTCCAGGGGCACCGCGACGACCGCCCGGGCGGCGCCGGTTATCTCGCGCGCCCGGTCGGCCATCAGGCCGAGTACGTCGGCGCGGCCGGTGCCGGACATCAGGCTGTGGGTGATCTCGGCGTTGGCGCGCAGCCACCGCTCCCGCAGCCGGGACTCCTCGTAGAGACGGGCGTTGTCGATGGCGACGCCGGCCGCGACGGCGAGCGTGGACAGCACCGACTCGTCGTCCTCGTCGAACTGGGCGCCGCCGCTCTTCTCGGTCAGGTAGAGGTTGCCGAAGACCTGGTCCCGCACCCGGATGGGCACGCCCAGGAAGCTGTTCATCCGCGGATGCCCCGGCGGCAGCCCGTAGGACGCGGCGTGCTCGGAGAGTTTGGTGAGCCGCAGCGGCTCGGGGCGGCGGATGAGCTCGCCGAGGATGCCGTGCCCCTCGGGGAAGGGGCCGATCCTCCCGATCCGTTCGTCGCTCACACCGATGGTGTGGAAGGCGGAGAGGCGGCGGCCGTCCGGTCCGATCACCCCGAGGGCCGCGTACCGGGCGTCGACCAGGACCGCGGCGGCTTCCACGATGCCGTGCAGGGCCTGCTGGAGGTCGAGCTCCCTGCCGACCGACAGCACGGCCTCCAGGAGGCTGTGCACCCGGTCCCGGGTGCCGCGGGCGGCGTCGAGACGGGCCTGCACCTCGCCCAGCAGTTCGTCGAGCCTGAGCTGGGGCAGCCGCACCCGCGGCTCCAGGGGTTCGTCAGCCACCGGTCGGCCCCTCCACATCTTCCCGACAACGGTCCGCAACCGTGAAGATTACGTGATGGACGCGGACGCGGGACCGGGGGCCGGAAAGCCGGTCACCCCCGCGCGACGGGCGCGCGGGGGTGACGGGCGGGAGGTGCGGCCGGGGGTCAGCGGCCGGCCTGGAGGGCCCCCCAGGTGCCGGAGCCCACGATGCCGTCCACGGTCAGCGCGCGGCTGGTCTGGTATTCGCGGACCGCCGTGGCCGTGCCCGAGCCGAAGACGCCGTCGGCGTCCACGGTGCGGCCCAGCGCCGCGGTCAGGCCGCGCTGGAGACGCTGCACGTCGGCTCCGGAGCTGCCCTGCTGGAGCACCGGCCTGGTCCCGGCGGTGAGCAGCGCGGTCCAGGTGCGCTTGCCGACCACGCCGTCGGACGTGAGGCCCTTGGCGGTCTGGAAGGCCTTGACCGCGGTGGTCGTGCCGGACCCGAAGACGCCGTCGACCGTGCCGGCCTTGTAGCCCTGCTGGTTCAGCAGGTACTGGGCGGCGCGGACCAGGTCACCGGTGGAGCCGGCGCTGATCGACGTGTAGGCCGGGAAGCTCAGCCGCACCTCGCCGCCGGAGTTCGAGCCGCCGATGAGCTGCATGTAGTACGACCAGTCCCAGTACGGGCCGGGGTCGGTGTGGTCGTTGCCGGGCACCTCGACGTGGCCGACGATGTGCGCGCGGTCCTTGGGGATGCCGTAGCGGTCGGCGAGGTGCTTGGTGAGCGCGGCGGACGAGCGGTACATGGCGTCCGTGAACCACTTGGGGTCGCTGACGTACCCCTCGTGCTCGATGCCCACGCTGTAGGGGTTGCCGGACCGGGCGTGCCAGGCGGTGTCCTTCTCGCGGACCGACTGGGTGACCTGGCCGTCCGAGGAGCGGATCGTGTAGTGGGCGCTCACGTCGGAGGACGGGTTCTGGTACCAGCTGATGGACCCGGCGTACGACCCCTGGGTGACGTGCACCACCACATGGGTGATCGCGGAGCTGCGGCCGACCGTGTAGTTGGAGGCGTCGGCCGGGACCCACAGGGCCGGGGCGTAGTCGGTGCTGGCGACGCCGAAGTCCCCGCCGGCCCGCTCCAGCTTCCCCCGGTCGGGCTCGACCGTCCGGGGGGCCACCCGCACCGTCTCGCCGGTCTCGGCGCGCGCGGTCAGGCCCTGGCCGAGGAAGTCGTACACCGCGTCCGCGTAGAGCCGGGCGGCGCGGTCGTCCTCGGCGCCGCCGTAGGCGGCCACCGTCTCGTACCAGGCGCCCGCGTCACGGCGGTCGGCCGCGTCGAGGCCGTGCTCGTCGGCCGTCGCCCTGAGGACGGCGGCGCCGCCCAGGATGTTGGCGGAGGTGTCCTCGCGCAGCCGGGACCCCGGCAGCCCGGTCAGTTCCGCCGCCTGCTCCAGCGTCCGGTGGGTGGGGTTGCTGACCAGGTGCATCACGCCGTAGCCGTTGGCCTGGCTGGGCTCGCCGTCGTGGCCGTCCAGGCGGCTCTCGCCGTGGGCGACGGCGACCAGCAGGTCGCGCGGCACGCCGTACTCGGCGGCGGCGCGGGCGAAGGCCCGCGCCGTGGGCCCGGTGGACGCGTCGGCGGCCACCGCCCCGTCCGGCGCGGGGGCGGCGACGCCGGCGGGTGCGCCGGTGACCAGCAGCGCGGCCGCGAGCAGCGCGCCCAGGGCCGGGACGGCGGTACGTCTGAACAGGACCGTTCGTGTCCGGTGCGCCGTTCGTGTGCTCAAGGTTCCTCCAGATCGGGGGAGCGGGCCGCGGGGCCGCCGTGTCGTGCGGGCGCGCACCACTCCAGCCGATCCGTCATGCGCACGTCAATAGGCCCTCGGTGTTTCGAGCGGGACCGGCACGCGCGCTGACGGGGCGTCGGCGGGAATCCGCTCCAGGACCCCGCCCGCGAAGACGTCGTACAGCGGCAGTGTCTCCAGGTGGACGTAGCCGATGTGACAGTCGCACACCGCGAGCGGGCAGGCGCGGGGCCGCAGAGCCGCACGGAACGAATCGTCGTACAGGTTGCCCAGTTCCGCACGGACGAAGTGGCAGCGGCGGACCGTCCCGTCCCCGTCCACCGAGACCACCGACTCACCCGTCCGGCAGGGCAGGCCGCCGCTGCGGTGCGGGTGACGGCTGTAGGGGAACAGCGGGTCGAGCGCGGTCCACCGCTCGGCCTCGGCGTCCGAGTAGGCGTGCCCGTCGGCCGCGTTGACCCAGAGGTACACCCGTTCGGGAAGATCGGCGCGCAGGCGCCGCGCGTGGTCCAGATGGTCCGGCAGGCCGACCACGCCCACGCTGAAGCGGACCCCACGGGCGGTCAGGTCGTGCGTCTTGGCGAGGAACCGGTCGTAGGGGGTCTGGCCGGGGTGGTAGGTGCACCACAGGGCGAGGGTGTCCGGGTCGGCCTCGGCCAGCCAGTCGGTGCGGCAGCTGAGGTTGGTCTGGATGGCGACGCGGCGGACGTGCGGCAGGTGGGACAGCCGCACCATGGCCCGGCGGTACCAGGAGCGCACCAGCCCTTCGCCCCACGGGGTGAACAGGACGGACAGCGAGTCCTCGGTGCGGGCCGCCACCCAGTCGGTGAAACGTTCCAGGGCGGCCCGGTCGGCCCGCAGCTGGTCCGGGGTGTCGCGCCGCTTGGCGAAGGGGCAGTACGGGCAGTCGTAGTCGCAGGAGGCCAGCGGGCCGCGGTACAGGAGCGTCAGGTCCATCGCGGTCCGCTCACTTCGGGTCGTAGGAGGCCATCGCGGCGCGGACCGCCGGCGAGAACAGTTCGGGTCCGAGGGCGTCCGAGTGGGCGAGGCCCTCCTCGGAGAGCCGCAGCAGCCCCGCGGGAGCGGAGTCGTCCAGCCAGCCGCAGTCGGCGAACCGGGCCAGTTCGCCGGGGAAGTCGGCCTCCGGAGCGGAACCGAAGCGGGCCCGGTAGTCGTCGGCGTCCATCCCGTCGGCCTGGAGCAGCGACTGGAGCAGGTGGCGGCGGCGCGCCTCGTCGCCGTCGACCGCCCGGCCGTACTCGGCGAACCGGAAGTCCTCGGCGGGGCGTGCGGTGTAGTCGTCGACGATGGAGCGGATCTGCCGCATGTCCACGGCGTAGTCGAAGGAGTAGTGCAGCTCCCGGGTGTAGGAACGGGCTCCGCAGCCCAGACCGATCATGCCGTCGGTCTGGCAGGCGTAGTCCTCCTCTCCCGTGGCGGGGGCGTCGGCGCGGCGGAACATGCGCATGGACCGCTGCCGGTAGCCGTGGGCCCGCAGGTGGTCGCGGCCGGCGCGGTAGAGCGCGAGGCGCTGCCGGTCCCAGGCCGCGTCCGCGTCGGCGCCGAGCCGGCCGAGGCCGGTCAGCGGGCGGACGTAGAGCGGGTAGAGGTAGATCTCCTCCGGGTTCCAGGCCAGGGCCGCGTCCAGGGACTGCCGCCAGGTCCGTTCGGTCTGGCCGTCGATGCCGTAGATGAGGTCGATGTTGAGGACGGGGATGCGGGCGTCCCGGATCCGGCCGAGCGCCGCCTCGACGTCGGCCCGCCGCTGGGGGCGGACGGCGGCGCGCGCCTCGGAGTCCACGAAGCTCTGCACGCCCAGGCTGAGCCGGGTGGTCCCGCGGTCGGCGAGGACGGCGAGCCGGTCGGCGGTGGCGGTCGCCGGTGACGCCTCCACGGAGAGCGGGACGGCCCGAAGGTCGGCGCCGGCGCGCCGCTCGGCGATGTCGCAGAGCCGCTCGAGTTCGGCGGCGGTCAGGAAGGTGGGGGTGCCGCCCCCGAACGCGGCGGTGGCGAACCGCACCGGCCCGTCCCCGAGGGCCTCGCGGACGACGGCGGCCTGGCGGTCCAGGGCGTCCAGGTAGGCGCCGGTGAGCCCGTCGGGCGCGCCGATCCGGGTGAACAGGTTGCAGAAGCCGCAGCGGACCTCGCAGAACGGGATGTGCAGGTAGAGCGAGAGCGCGTCCTTGGGCTCGCCCGCCCACAGTCCGGCGAGCGCGGGCCGGGGCTCCAGGCGCCGGTAGGCCGTCTTGTGCGGGTAGGCGTACACGTACTGGCTGTACGGACGCGGCGCGGCGGCGGTGGCGGGCGGCTCCGGCGCGGCGGAGGTCGCGGGAGCGGCAGCGGTCGCCGGAGCGGCAGTGGTCGCAGGGGCCGGCGGCGTGAGGGGCGCGGGCGCGGGGGTGGTCATCGTGCCTCGTCGGGGTCGAGGAAGAAGTGGGCGTAGGGCACGGTCCACACCACGGGGTGACCGAGGCGGTGCCCGGTCCAGCCGTCGTCCCCGTAGGCGGTCCCGTGGTCGGAGCAGACGACGGCGAAGCAGCGGCGACGGCTGCGCACGGCGTCGAAGAGCCGGCCGATGTGCCGGTCCACGTACTCCAGGGCGGCCGCGTGGCTGGCCCGGGTGTCGCCGTGTTCACGGGTGGCGCCGGGCAGGTGGAACCAGTTCGGCTGGTGCAGTGCGGAGACGTTGACGAAGAGGAACAGCCGCTTCTCGTGCGGCAGCCGGGCCACGATCTGCTCGGCGCACGCCACCTGGGCCTCGAAGGAGGTGGGCGAGGGCACGCCGAACTCCGGTTCCCAGTGGGACTCCGCGAAGAGGCCGGGCAGCACGGAACCCAGCGGGCCCTGCTTGTTGAAGAAGCCGACGCCGCCGACGCACGCCGTGTGGTAGCCGGCCTCGGCCAGTCCGGAGACCAGGTCCGGGGTGTCGTGGACGAAGGTGCCGGCGGCCGTGGTCTCGCTGCCCGCGAACCGCGCGGCGAACAGCCTGGGGTGCGGGCCCGGCCGGGCCGGGGTCGGCAGGAACCCGGCGAACATCGCCTGGTGGGAGGCGTAGGTGAAGCTGCCCGGCGCGTGCCGCTCCTCCCACCGCCCGCCGGGCAGGTGGCGGGCGAGGTGGGGGATGCGCCCGGCCTCGGCCAGTTCGACGGCCACGTCGTACCGGAGGGTGTCGAGGGTGACCATCAGCAGGTCGTGGCTGCCGACGATCTCGTTCATGTCCGGCTCAGGTGCGGGCGGTGGGGGCGAAGGCTGCGGTAGCTGCGGGGGCATCGTGGTTCCTCGGGCTGTGCGGTGGTACGGGGACGGGCGCGCCGCGCAGGGCGGCGCGCACCTGGGCGGCGTAGGTGTCCAGGCCCTCGGCGCCGCTGCCGGGGAGCCCGGTGAGGCGGGGCAGCAGGTCGCCGAAGGCGTTGACCTCGCCGACGGCGAAGCGCCGCCAGCCGACGGCCGGCAGCAGGTCGACGCCCACGCACAGGGTGCGCGGGAAGCAGGCGGCGGCCCGTTCGCAGACGGCGAGCAGGCGGCCCAGGTCGCCGCCCGCGGTCTCGACGGCGGCGCGGACCGCCGCCAGGTCCCCCCGCTCGCCGCCGAGGTGGAGGTTGGTCAGGGGCGACCGGCTGGTGCGCACCACGGCGTGGGTGGCCCGCCCGGCCACGACCACGACCCGCAGGTCGCAACTGCGGCCGCCGAGCGCCGCCTTGGGCACCCAACGTTCGAGGTGCAGCCCGTCCGGCGCGAGCGTGTCGACGACGGCGGCGATCTCCCGCTCGTCGTGCAGGACTCTCAGCCGCAGCGAGTTGAACAGCCGTCCGTCGTCGGCCCGTTCCACCGAGGTGGTGGCGCGGATCCGGCCTCCGGAGGCGGTCTCCACGGCCAGCACCCCGGAGGCCGAGGAGCCGTGGGCGAGCTTGAGGAACACCCGGGGCATGCGGTGCTCGCGCATCAGGGCGCGCGCGTCCTCCCAGCCGCGCACCGGTGCCGCCGACGGGCCGGAGGTCGGTGACGCGGGCACCGGCACCCCGGCCTCCCGGAGCACGGCGTGGCAGCGGCGCTTGTCGAAGAGCACCGCCAGTTCGTCCACGTCGTCCAGCCTCCGGCCGCCGGTGAGCGTGCGGGCGGCGGCGGTGAACCGCCGGTACCAGCGCGCCGAGCCCTCGACCCGGGTCGGGTCGGTGACGTCCCGCAGCAGCCGGTCGACCTCCGGGTTCTCCCCCGGCGAGTCGATCCGGACGGTCTCCTCGGGCCCGAACGCCGCCCCCGCGTCGCGGAGCACGTCCACCCACGGCACCACCCGCGGCGCGGGCAGCCCGGCGGAGCGCACGGCGGCGGAGAACAGCGCCACCCTGCGGTTCTCCGGGTTGCCCACGACCGCGAAGCGGGTCGCCCGGCTCACTCGGCCACGGCTATGTAGCGGCGGTCGCCGTCCCTGTCGGAGCCGGCGCGGTCCTCCCCGAGATCGACGGCCACACCGGCCGGCTCCAGCGCCTCGCGGAGGCGGGTCTGCATCTCCGAGCCGATGTAGTGGTGGTGCAGGTCCAGCTTCCTGAGGTGGGTCAGCGGCTGGCCCGCGAGCAGGGCGGCCGCGCCCTCGTCGGACAGGGTGCCCATGGACAGGTCCAGCACCTCGAGCCGGGGGACGACGGCGGCTCCCGCCAGCGCCTCGGCGATCCGGTCCTCGATCACGCTGTTGCGCAGTGCCAGGTACCGCAGCGAGGGCAGCCGGGCGCCTTCGAGGATCGGCCGGAGGTCGTCGACTTCGGCGGTGCCGCCGTACCAGTCCGAGCCGAGCCAGAGGTCGAGGTTCTCCAGGGCGGGGAAGTCGCCGGCCGCGATGGACCGGACGACTTCCGCACCGAGCCCGCCGGTCTCCACGACCAGGCTCTCCAGCCGCTCGTGCCGCAGCGACGGGAAGGCCAGTTCCTTGCCGCCGCGGACGCCGAACCAGCGCAGCCCGGGGAAGCTCCGCAGCAGCGGCGTGACGTCGCACTGCGTGATCCAGGAGATCTCCGACTCCTCGAAGGTCATGTCACCGACGAAGAGCGCGCGGAGGCCGGTGAGCCGGTCCGCGGCCGCGACGATCGCCTCGACGACCTCCTTGCTGGACTCCTCGTAGGCGTCCGTCCACCCGCCGACGATCAGGGCGCGCACCCGGGAGAGGTCCACCGTGTCCGCGAACCGGGTGAAGGCCTCGGGCCAAGACTCCTCCGGCTCGTCGATCTCGACCGCGATGCGCCAGGCGACCGTCTCCGGGTCCGGAAGCCCGGTCTCCTGCCCCGCCTCCGGGAAGGTGAACGCGGGCAGTCCGTACAGCTCGTCCAAGTGGTCGTTGACGGTCATGCGCCTCTCCTGACGATCCCCGGTTCGAACAGCGGAATGCCGATCTGTCAGAAGTTCTACCAAGGGCCACCGACAGCGCCGACGCCGGGGACGCCCGGCGGCCGGGCGTTGTCGGTGGCGGCTCCTACTGTCGAAGACGTGTCCGGGTGGCGAGCCCGGAGCGGCGGCGAGGGGAGAGCTCTGTGTACCGGCAGGGAGACGTGCTGATCGTGCCCGTCGAGGGGACGGCGGTGCCGCGCCACGCGGTGGACGCCCCGGGCGAGGCCAGGGACGCGCGGGGTCGGCTGGTGCTGGCCCTGGGCGAGGTGACCGGCCACGCCCACGCGGTGGTCGGCGCGGGCCGACTCGTGCGGGAGAGCGGGCCGTTCGGTCCGCTGCTGCTCCATCTCCCCGAGGGGGGACGGGTGGTGCACGAGGAGCACGCGGCGATACCGCTGCCCAAGGGGTGGTTCCGGGTGATCCGGCAGCGGGAGTACGTGCCCGGTTCGGTGCGGCTGGTCGCGGACTGAGCACGGGCCGGGCGGAGCGGCAGGGGCGACAGGGCGGGAGGACGGAAGGATGACGATGACGATGACGACGACGGACACCGGGGCCGCCGTGGCGGTCGATCGGGTGGCGCGGTGGCGCGGCACGGCGGCGGGCACGGGGCCGGCGGACCGTGCGGCGGCCGAGGAGGGCCTGCGGCTGGCCTACCGCAGGGCAGGTCTGGCCGGGCCGGAGCGCGTGCTGTGGGCCGGCTCTCCGCGTGAGGCGATGCGGATGCTACTCGCGGCCGAGGCGGGAGGGCTCGGCCGCAGCGTGCGCGAGGCGGTGCGGACGGCGCCGTGGGCCGCGGAACGGGAGGCGCTCACCGCGCGGTTGGGCCCGGCCGGCTGGAGCGCGCACTGGGCGGCGACGGGCGGGCGGCTGTGGGACACCACGCGCGTCCTGACGGACCGGATCACCGAGGCGGTGACCGAGGAACTGTCCGGGGACGACGCGGCGTCCCGGACCCGGATACGCCTGCTGATGCTCGACGCGGTGCTGGGGCAGCACGACGCGGCCTGGCTGGCCGCCTTCGACACGGACCGCGCGCCGCTGGACGGTCTGGCCGCGGTGGCCCGGCACGCCGGCTGGTGGTGGCCCTACGAGCACGCGGCCGTCCTCTGCGAGCGGCCGGTGGAGCTGCACCGGGACGAGAACGGGCGGCTGGACCGGGGGGACGGGCCCGCCCTCGCGTTCCCGGACGGGTTCGCGCTGTACGCGTGGCGTGGCATGCCGGTGCCGGCGGAGTTCCTCTCCGGGCTGTCGTCGCTGACGCCGGAGCGCATACGCGACGAGGAGAACGCCGAGCTGAGGCGGGTGATGCTGGAGCACTACGGGTACGACCGGTACCTCGCGGACTCCGGGGCGCGTCCGGTGCACCGGGACGGGACGGGGGTGCTGTGGCGGATCGGACTCCCCTCCGACGAGCCGGTGGTGATGGTGGAGGTGGTCAACTCCACGGCGGAGCCGGACGGGACGTTCCGCACGTACTGGCTGCGGGTCCCGCCGCGGACCCGGACGGCGCGTGAGGGCGTCGCCTGGACCTTCGGCCTCGCCGCCGACGCGTACGCGCCCCTCCGGGAGACCTGACGCCGGGGGCCGGTCAGGTGGCGGAGAGGGCGACCTTGAGGGCGTCGGTCTCCCCCGCGCGGCCGAACACGTCGTAGGCCTCGTCCATCTCGTGGAGCCCGAACCGGTGGGTGATGAACCCGCCGACGTCCAGCCCTCCGGAGGCGACCATCTTCAGCAGGGTCGGCGTGGTGCTGGTGTCGACCAGCCCCGTGGTGAGGGTGATGCCCTTGATCCACAGGTCCTCGAGGTGGAGCGTGACCGGCGCCCCGTGCACGCCCGCGTTGGCGATGTGGCCCCCGGGCCTCACCAGTTCGGCGCACTGCTCGAAGGTCGCCGGGATGCCCACCGCCTCGATGGTGACGTCCGCGCCCAGCCCTTCGGTCAGCTCCAGGACCTTGGCCTTGACGTCCTCCTCGGGCGAGAAGGCCACGTCCGCCCCGTGCCGCAGCGCGGCCTCCCGCCGCTGCGCGGCCGGGTCGACGGCGATCACCTGGCGGGGGCCGAACAGCTTGGCGGTGGTCATCGCGGCCAGGCCGACGGGCCCGGCGCCCACCACCACGACCACGTCGCCCGGCGAGACGCGGCCGTTGAGCACGCCGATCTCGTACGAGGTCGGCAGGATGTCCGCCAGCAGCAGCGCGTCCTCGTTCGAGACGCTGTCGGGCAGCTTGTAGGTGGAGGTGTCGGCGAACGGCACCCGCACGTACTCGGCCTGCACGCCGTCGATGAGGTGGCCGAGGATCCAGCTCCCGCCGCCGGTGCAGAGGCTGTAGCGGGCCTCGCGGCAGAAGCGGCAGCGGGCGCACGAGGTGATGCAGGAGATCAGCACCCGGTCGCCGGGGGCGACGTTGGTGACCGAGTCGCCCACGCTCTGCACGGTGCCGACGGCCTCGTGGCCGAGGATCCGTCCGTCCTTCACGGCCGGGACGTCGCCCTTGAGGATGTGCAGGTCGGTGCCGCAGATGGTGACCGCGTCGACCTTGATCACCGCGTCGGTGGGGTCCTGGACGACGGGGTCGGGGACGTCCTCCCAGGAACGCCTGCCGGGTCCGTGGAACACGAGCGCCTTCATGGGTGTGGCCTCCTGAGCTCGGTCGGGCGCCCCCCGCACCAGGCTAGGGACCGTCGGGCCCACCCGCACCCGCACGGCACCGGGCCCCGCACGGCATCCCCTGGCGTCCGGACCCGGCCCGCACCGCTCGGCACACGGCCCCGCGGCCGCACGGCACCGGGCGCCCCGCACGGCACCCACGGCCGCAGGTCACCCGCGCCCGCACGGCGCCAGGACCGGCACGGCACGCGCACCCGCGCACCCGCGCACCCGCACCCGCACCCGCACCCGCACCCGCCGTGCCGTCACCCCCGCAGCGGCGCCCGCCACACCCGTCGGGTGCCGCCGCCGGGCGTCCGCTCGACGGTCGGTTCCCCGCCGAGCCCTCCGGCCCGCCCCGTCAGGTCCTCCGGCCCGCCCCGCGGGGGCCGCCCGGGAGGGCCGGAGCCGTCGTCGGTGACCGTGAGGGTGACCTGCCTGCCGGACGTCTCCAGCACCACGTCGGCCCGGCGGGCCCCCGCGGCCCGGGCGACGTCGGCCAGCGCCTCCGTGAGCACGGCGACCACCTGGTCCGCGAGGGCCGCGGGGACGTCGTTGTCGAGCAGGCCCTCGGTGCGGACGCTCGGGGTGAACCCCAGCTCCCGCGCCGCGTCGGCCACGGTCCGCACCACCCGGGAGCGGAGTCCGGCGCCGGTGATCTCGTCCCGGGAGCGCAGTCCGAAGATGGTCGACCGGATGATCTTGATGGTCTCGTCGAGGTCGTCGACCGCGTGCATCACCCGTTCGGACGCCTCGGGGTGGTCGATGAAGCGGCCGGCGCTCTGCAGCGTCATCCCGGTGGCGAAGAGCCGCTGGATGGCCAGGTCGTGCAGGTCGCGGGCGATCCGGTCGCGGTCCTGCAGCATGGCGATCTGTTCGGCCTCACGGCGCCGGTCGGCCAGTTCCATCGCCACCGCCGCCTGCGCGGCGAAGCCCTGGAGGGACTCGATCTCGGTCGCGTTGAAGGCGCTGCGGCCGGTCTCGCGCACCAGCAGCACGACACCGCGCACGTCGGCGGCGCCGCTGCCGATGGGCAGCGCGACCGCCGGGCCCATCCCGGCCGTCCGGGGCAGCGCGGAGAGCGCCTTGGCGTCCTTGGCGACGTCGTGCACCACCACCGGCCGGCCGGTGGCGTAGGCCCTCCCGATCAGGCTGTCGTCCTGCGCCGGCACCAGCCCGCGGTACTCCTCGGCGTCCTCGCCGAAGGCCAGTTCCAGCACCAGCGACCCGGTGCCCTCCACCGGCACCGCGACGACGGCGATCTGCGCGCCGGTGACCTCGTGGGCCCGCTCGGCGATCAGCGCCAGCGCCTCGCCGCGGTGACTGCCGGACATCAGGCTGCGGGTGATCTCCGCGCTGGCCCGCAGGAGCCGCTGGCGCAGCAGCGACTCCTCGTAGAGCCGCGCGTTCTCGATGGCCACCCCGGCCGCCACGGCCAGGGTGGAGAGCACGGCGACGTCCTCGTCGTCGAACTTCTGCCCGTTGCCCTTCTCGGTCAGGTAGAGGTTGCCGAAGACCTTGTCGCGGACCCGGATCGGCACACCGAGGAAGCTCTCCATGGCCGGGTGGTTGGTGGGGAAGCCGAAGGACTCGGGGTGGTCGGAGAGCCGGTCCAGGCGCAGCGGCTCGGGGTGCCGGACGAGCTGGCCGAGGATGCCATGCCCGGCGGGGAAGCTGGCGATCCGGGCGATGTGGTCCTCGTCGACGCCGACCATGTAGAAGGAGGAGAGCCCTTCGCCGTCGGGGGTGAGGACGCCGAGGGCGCCGTACCGGGCGTCGACCAGGACGGTGGCGGACTCCACGACGCCGCGCAGCACCTGTTCCAGGTCGAGCTCGCGGCCGACCGAGAGCACCGCCTCCAGCAGGCTGTGGATGCGGTCGCGGGTGCCGCGGGCCGCCTGGAGACGGCCCTGGAGCTCGTCCAGCAGGTCGTCCAACCGCAGGTGGGGCAGCCGCACCTCGCGGGTCGGGTCGTCCACGCCGTCCACCGCAGTGTCCTCCCCGTCGGTCTGCGGTCCGCCCACCGTGACCGCATATGCCAACGGTAGCGGCCGGGCAGGCGCACACGGTACGGGGTGCGTGGATCGCCGACAAGATCGGTTATGGGCCGCCGGTGCGGCGCACCGAGACGCACCGAGGCGCTCCGCACTGCGGACCCGATTCGGACCGAGCGGACCGAGGCGGGCAAGGCGGGCCGCACCGGACCCGAGCCGGGCCGGGCCGCCGCGCCAAACCCGAACCGGACCGAGCCGGATGGAGGCCGGTCGCGTGGCGGACCGCCCGCGTCGGGCCTACCGGTGCCCGTCGCGGAGCTGCGTGGCGATGACGGCGGCCTGGACCCGCCGCTCCACCCCCAGCTTGGCCAGGAGCCGGGAGATGTGGTTCTTGACCGTCTTCTCGGCGAGGAAGAGCCGTTCGCCGATCTGCCGGTTGGTGAGCCCCTCGCCGATCAGGTCCAGGATCTCCCGCTCCCGCTCGGTGAGGTCGGGCAGCCGCTGTCCGGCGGGCCGCCGGTTCTCCTCGCCGCGCAGCCGGCGCATCAGCCGCGCGGTCGCCGAGGGGTCGAGCAGCGAGCGCCCGGCGGCCACCGCGCGCACCGCGGCGACCAGGTCGGAGCCCTGGATCTGCTTGAGCACGTACCCCGCCGCCCCGGCCATCACGGAGTCCAGCAGGGCCTCGTCGTCGTCGAAGGAGGTGAGCATCAGGCAGGCGAGGTCCGGCATGCGGGAGCGCAGCTCCCGGCATACGCTCACCCCGTCGCCGTCGGGCAGCCGGACGTCCAGCACGGCCACGTCCGGGCGGAGCGCGGGAGCCCGGACGAGGGCCTGGGCCACCGTGGCGGCCTCGCCGACCACGGTCACGTCCGGCTCGTCGTTCAGGAGGTCGTGCACCCCGCGCCTGACCACCTCGTGGTCGTCGAGAAGAAAGACCCGGATCGGGCTCGCGGGGCCGGCCGGCCGGCTGTCCGCCATCGGTTCGCTCCTTGTCGTTCGGCAGGGTGTCCCACAACGATCATGCCTCGGTCCCGGACCGCCGGGCCAGGGCCGGTCGGCCCCGGCCAGGGACCATGCGGCCCCGGCCATGGACCACGCGGCCCACGGAGCCCGCGACGCGGCCCGCGGAGCCCCGTGCGCAGCCGCCCGCAGAGCCCGTACGACATCGAGGAGCAGCGCCATGGTCCGTTACGTCTACGACTTCACGGAGGGCGGCCGGGAGATGGCCGGCCTGCTCGGCGGCAAGGGGTCGAACCTGGCCGAGATGACCCGGATGGGCCTGCCGGTGCCGCCCGGTTTCGTGATCACCACGGAGGCGTGCCGCGCGTTCCTGGCCACCGGGTCGGAGCCGGACGGGATGGCCGGGGAGGTGGCCCGCCATCTGGCGGCCGTGGAGGAGTCGGCCGGGCGGACGCTGGGCCGGGCGGACGATCCGCTGCTCCTGTCGGTGCGCTCCGGGGCCCGGTTCTCGATGCCGGGGATGATGGAGACCATCCTGGACGTCGGTCTCAACGACGAGTCGGTGCTCGGTCTGGCCCGGGTCTCCGGCAGCGAACGGTTCGCCTGGGACTCCTACCGGCGGCTGCTGCAGATGTTCGGGGCGACGGTGATGGGGGCGCCCGCGGTCCGTTTCGAGGAGGCGCTGGACGCCCTCAAGCGGGCCCGCGGCGCGCGCAGCGACCTCGACCTGGACGCGGACGACCTGGCGGAGCTCGCGGACACCTTCAAGGACGCCATCCTGCGGGAGACCGGCGAGGCGTTCCCCCAGTCCCCCGCCGAGCAGCTGCGCCGCGCGATCCTCGCGGTCTTCGCGTCCTGGAACGGGGAGCGGGCGCGGCTCTACCGTCGGCGCGAGCGCATCCCGGACGACCTCGGCACGGCGGTCACCGTGCAGCGGATGGTCTTCGGCAACCTGGGGCCGGACTCGGGCAGCGGCGTCGCGTTCACCCGTGACCCGGCGACCGGCAGGCCGGGGGTCTACGGCGACTACCTGCCCGACGCGCAGGGCGAGGACGTGGTGTCCGGCATCCGCAACACGGTGCCGCTGGCCGACCTCGAGCGGCTGGATCCGGCCTCGTACCGGCGGCTGCTGGAGATCATGGAGACCTTGGAGCGGCACTACCGGGACCTCTGCGACATCGAGTTCACCATCGAGCGCGGCCGGCTCTGGATGCTGCAGACCCGGGTCGGCAAGCGGACCGCGGAGGCGGCGTTCGCGATCGCGGACGCGCTGGCGGAGGAGGGACTGATCGACCGCCGGGAGGCGCTGTCCCGGGTGAGCGGCGAAGGGCTGGCCCGGCTGATGTTCCCCCGCTTCGACGCGGAACGCACGCCCGAACCGCTGGCCCGCGGGGTGGCCGCCTCACCGGGTGCGGCGGTCGGGGCGGTGGTCTTCGACTCGGCGGAGGCGGCGCGGCGGGCGGCGGCCGGCGAGAGGGTGGTGCTGGTCCGGCAGGAGACGAACCCCGACGACCTGCCCGGCATGGTGGCGGCGCAGGCGATCCTCACCAGCCGGGGCGGCAAGACCAGTCACGCGGCGGTGGTGGCCCGGGGCATGGGCAAGGTCTGCGTGTGCGGGGCGGAGGAGCTGGTGGTGGACACCGCGCGCCGTCGCGCGACGGCGCCGGACGGCACGGTCCTCGAGGAGGGCCGGGTGGTGTCGGTGGACGGCTCGTCCGGCGCGGTGTACCTCGGCGAGGTGCCGCTGGTGCCCTCGGAGGTGATGCGCCGCCTGGAGGCGGGAGAGGACGCCGCGGCGGCCGGGGACGGCCTGGTGGGGGCGGTGAGCCGGGCGCTGGAGCAGGCGGACGCGGTGCGGCGGCTGGAGGTGCGGGCCAACGCGGACACGCCGGAGGACGCGGCGCGTGCCCGCCGCTTCGGGGCGCGGGGCATCGGCCTGTGCCGGACGGAGCACATGTTCCTGGGCGAGCGGCGGCATCTGGTGGAGGAGATGATCCTGGCCCGCACGCCGAGG
Organism: Streptomyces sp. NPDC002640; assembly: GCF_053592575.1. Classification (NCBI taxonomy): domain Bacteria; kingdom Bacillati; phylum Actinomycetota; class Actinomycetes; order Kitasatosporales; family Streptomycetaceae; genus Streptomyces; species Streptomyces sp. NPDC002640. The sequence continues at coordinate 134,379 of NZ_JBSFVZ010000008.1, forward strand.
GAGCGGGACCGGGCGCTGGACGCCCTGCTGCCGCTCCAGACCGACGACTTCACGCGCATCCTGGAGGCCATGGACGGCCTGCCGGTCACCATCCGGCTGCTGGACCCGCCGCTGCACGAGTTCCTGCCCGACCGGGTCGAGCTGGCGGTGCGGGTGGCCACCGCCGCGGCGCGCGGGGAGCGGCCCGGGCAGCGCGACATGGAGCTCCTCGAGGCCGTCGACCGGATGCACGAGGACAACCCGATGATGGGCCTGCGGGGTGTCCGGCTGGGCCTGGCGGTGCCCGGTCTGGTGGGGATGCAGGTGCGGGCGGTGGCCTCCGCGGTGGTGGCGCGCACCCGGGCCGGCGGAGATCCGCGCGCCGAGATCATGGTGCCGCTGGTCGGTGACGTCGAGGAACTCCGGCTGGTGAAGGCCGAGGTGGAGCGGGTGCTGGCCGAGGTGCGCCTGGAGTCCGGCGTGCCGGTGGACTGCCCGGTCGGCACCATGATCGAGCTGCCGCGCTCCGCGCTGACCGCCGGCCCGATCGCCGGGGAGGCCGCGTTCTTCTCCTTCGGCACCAACGACCTCACCCAGACCACCTGGGGGTTCTCCCGCGACGACGTGGAGTCCGAGTTCTTCCCCGCCTACCTCGACCGCGGCGTCTTCGCCGTCTCCCCCTTCGAGACGCTGGACGAGGAGGGGGTGGGCCGGCTGGTGCGGATCGCCGTCGAGGAGGGGCGGCGGGCGCGGCCCGGCCTGCAGATCGGGGTCTGCGGCGAGCACGGCGGCGACCCGGCGTCCGTCCACTTCTTCCACGCGGCGGGGCTGGACTACGTCTCCTGCTCCCCGTTCCGGGTGCCGGTGGCACGGCTGGAGGCGGGCCGCGCGGCCCTCGGCGACGACGAGGCGGACCAAGCCGACGGAGACGGCGGGGACGGCGAGGACGGGCCTGAGCGACGGTGGCCGCGCTGACGACAGCGGCCGCCCGAGGACCATGCCTGCCTGACGACGCCCGCGTGCCGACGGTGACCGTGTGCCGACGGTGACCGCGGGGACAGCAGGTGACCGCGGACGGGGCCGTGGTGGCGTGCGACGGGGCCGAAGGACCCTGGCGTACGAGTGTGGCGCCCTGTTGCATGGAGGCCCGACCACCCCCGGTCCGCGCCGGGCCCCGGCCCCGACCTCTGGACACGCTCATGCACCTCGACAAGGCCACCCCGCGCACCGCGACGGCAGACGGTGGCGGTCCCGCTGAGCCCTCCGCGGGCGCCAGGCTCCACCGCCCCCGAGCCAACGGCGCCAAGGCCCACCCCCCGGAGGCCCTCGGCCATGAGCTCCGCGTCGAGGCCCGCCGGAGCATCCCCCTCGACGCGGCGGAGGCGCTGCGGCTGATGGCGACCGTGTCGCTGGGCCGCCTGGTCTTCACCCGGCAGGCACTGCCGACCGTCCGCCCGGTCAGCCACCTGCTGGACGACGGCCACATCGTCATCCGCACCCCGGACGCCGCGGCACTGCTGCCCCGGGGGCTGCCGGACGGCGGGCCCGGCGTGGTGGTGGCGTACGAGGCGGGCTCCCTGGACCCGCGGACCCACCTGGGCTGGAGCGTCTCGGTCACCGGCTACGCGCTGCCGGTGGAGGACGCCGCGGACCTGGAGCGCTACCGCTCGCTGCTGCGTCCGCTGGGCCCCTCGCACGCCCAGCGCCCGGTGCGGATCCGCCCCGAGCTGATCAGCGGGGTGCTGCTGGTCCGGGAGGACGGCGGCGCCGACTGACCGGGCCGGCACGACCGACCCACACCGCCCGGCCCGCGGCGCAACGTGGTCGCAACCTCGGACCCGCTGGGATGGCGACATGGACGACGACACCGCACGTGTGGAGCTCACCGAGGAGGCGGCCCGCCTGGTGCGGCGGCTGAGCGAGCTGCACGGGCCCCTGATGTTCCACCAGTCCGGAGGCTGCTGCGACGGCAGCGCCCCGATGTGCTACCCGGAGGGCGAGTTCCGCATCGGGGACTCCGACGTCCGCCTCGCCGAGCTGCGCGTCGACGGCGTGGAGCGGCCGGTGGGGTTCTGGATGTCCCGCTCCCAGTACGAGCTCTGGCGGCACACCCGGCTGATCGTGGACGTCGTCCCCGGCCGGGGCAGCGGCTTCTCCCTGGAGGCCCCGGAGGGCGTCCGCTTCCTGATCCGCTCCCGGCTGCTCTGAGGACCGCGCGGCACCCGGGTCGCGCGCGGCCAGGTTCCGTGCGGTCACGGATGGAGGCCGCTGACGATCTCCGTCGTGGCGGCCAGCCCGTTGTGGATGGTCGGGGCCATGCTGGTGCCGGCCAGGCAGAACCCGAGCAGCACGCAGATGGTGGCGTGCGAGAGCTTGAGCGATCCGCAGCGCAGCAGGATGGCGGCCAGGATCAGCAGCAGGACCACCACAGAGATGGAAATGGCCATCAGGAAATCTCCTCCACTGCGCGCCCGTTTCACGGCTTTCGGCCGCAAGTGTGGCGCAATGGGAGGAACGGGCGAGTGGTTGACGTGTCCGCCGAACGTGTGGTGTTCCCCGGGCGGGGGCGGCGGGCCGGGTGAACGGCCCGCCGCCCCGGGGTGGCTCGTCAGGCCGACGGCCCCGGCAGGTCGACCAGTTCGGCCAGGCGTTCCTTGTGCCGTCCGGCGGCGCCGTAGGCGAGGGAGTCGGCCTTGGCGCGCTTGAGGTACAGGTGCGTCGGGTGCTCCCAGGTCATGCCGATGCCGCCGTGGAGCTGCACCGCCTCCTCGGTCGCGTGGACGGCGACCCGGCTCCCGTACACCTGGGCGACGGCGACCGCCACCCCGGCGTCCTCGCTGCCGGTGGCCAGCGCGTCGGCGGCGTTGCGGGCGGTGGCGCGGAGGTTGACCACCTCGAGCCAGATCGCGGCCAGCCGGTGCTTGAGCGCCTGGAAGCCGCCGACCTGCCGGTTGAACTGCCGCCGTTCCTTCAGGTAACCGACGGTCCCGGTCAGCACCCGCTCGGCGACGCCGAGTTGCTCGGAGGCGAGCAGCCCGGCCCCGGACCGCAGGGCGCGCGCGACGGCGCCGGAGGCGTCGTCGCCGACGCGCGAGGCGGCCGCCCCGGCGAGGGTGACGGTGTCCACCGGTCGCGTCAGGTCGAGGGAGACCCGCGGCGTCACGGTGACGCCGTCGGCCGTCGTGTCGACCGCGTACAGGGCGCCGTCCTCGCCCGGCACCAGCAGCACGTCGGCGGCCTGCGCGTCGGCGACGCCGGTGAACTCGCCGTGCAGCGTGCCGTTCTCGACCCGGGCGGTGCGCGGGGTGTCGCCGGGGGCGGTGTTCAGGGCGACGGCGAGGACGCCGACCGTCCGGCCGGAGGCGAGGGCGGCGAGCAGCCGGTCCGCCTCCTCGCCGGAGCAGGCCAGCAGCGCCTCGGTGGCCACGACGGCGCTGGTCAGGTACGGCACCGGCGCGACGGCGCGGCCGAGTTCCTCCAGTACGACGGCCGCCTCCCGGTGGCCGGCGCCCTGGCCGCCGCGCTCCTCGGGGACGAGCAGCCCGGCCAGGCCCATGTCCTCGGCGAGGCTCTTCCACAGCGTCCGGTCGTGCGGTTCGCCGGACTCGGTGCGGGCGAGCACGGCGGACTGCTCGCACCGGTCGGCGAGCAGGTCGCGGACGGCGGCGCGGAGGTCTTCCTCCTCCTGCGAGTACAGCAGGTCCGGGGTGGTGGCGGGGGCGCTCATCGGGCCAGGTCCTTCCAGGCGACGTCCTTGTCGGTGCGCGGTTCGCCGGGCAGGCCCAGCACGCGTTCGGCGACGATGTTCAGCAGGACCTCGCTGGTCCCGCCCTCGATGCTGTTGCCCTTGGCGCGCAGGTAGCGGTATCCGGCGTCGCGGCCGGTGAAGTCGACCTTGTCGGGGCGGACCATCGTCCAGTCCTCGTACAGCAGGCCTTCCTCGCCGAGGAGTTCGACCTCGAGTCCGCTGATCTGCTGGTTGAGGCGGGCGAAGCCCAGCTTCATCCCGGCGCCCTCGGGTCCGGGCTGTCCGGCGACCAGTTGCTGGCGCAGCCGCGCGCCGGTGAGGCGGGCCGCCTCGGCCTCCACCCACAGGTCGAGCAGCCGCTGGTGCAGGTCGTGGGTGCGCAGCTCCGGGCGTTCGCGCCAGGTGGCGGCGGCCTTGCCGATCATGCCGCCCTCGCGGGGGATCGGCGATCCGCCGATGGCGACGCGCTCGTTGTTGAGGGTGGTCTGCGCGACCCGCCAGCCGTCGCCGACCTCGCCGAGGCGACGGTCGTCGGGGATGCGGACGCCGCTGAGGAAGACCTCGTTGAACTCGGCCTCGCCGGTGATCTGGCGCAGCGGGCGGACCTCGACGCCGGGGTCGGTCATGTCGCAGACGAAGTAGGTGATGCCGCGGTGCTTGGGCACGTCCGGGTCGGTGCGGGCGATCAGGATGGCCCAGCGGGCGGCGTGGGCGCTGGAGGTCCACACCTTCTGGCCGTCGACCACCCAGTCCTCGCCGTCCCGGACGGCGCGCGTGCCGAGGGCGGCGAGGTCGGATCCGGCGCCGGGCTCGCTGAAGAGCTGGCACCAGACCTCCTCGCCGAGCCACAGCGGGCGCAGGAAGCGCCGCTTCTGCTCCTCGGTGCCGTACTGGAGGATGGTCGGCGCGGCCATGCCGAGGCCGATGCCGATCCGGCGCGGGTCGTTGCCGGGGGCCCCGGCGGCGGCCAGCTCGGCCTCGACCACGGACTGCAGGGTGCGCGGCAGACCGAGGCCGCCGAGTCCCTCGGGGAAGTGGACCCAGGCCAGGCCGGCGTCGAAGCGGGCCTCCAGGAAGGCCTTGCTGTCGGTGGTGGCGGGCGGGTGCGCGGCCAGGAGCTCCCGGGTCCGGCGGCGCAGGTCGTCGGCGCCGGTCATGCCGCGGCTCCGTTCTCCAGCGAGGGGACGACCACGACCCGGCCGGTGGTGGCGCCTTCCCAGACCCGCTGCACGGCGTCGGCGGCGGCGCTCAGCGGCACCCGCTCGCTCACCACCGGCCGGACGGCGCCGGTGGCGGCCAGCTCGGTCAGCTGCTCGTGGCAGTGCTGGACCAGCTTGGGGTCCTTGGTGTTGTACAGGCCCCAGTGCAGGCCGAGGATGGAGTAGTTCTTCACCAGCGCGTGGTTGAGCGCGGCGTTCGGGATGGTGCCGCTGGCGAAGCCGACGACCACGATGCGGCCCTCGAAGGCGACCACCTTGGTGGACTGCCGGAACGCCTCGCCGCCGACCGGGTCGTAGATCACGTCGGCGCCGCGGCCTCCGGTGACCTCCTTGACGGTGGCGATCACGTCCTGGGTCTTGCGGTCGATCACCACGTCGCAGCCCAGCTCGCGGGCGACGGCGGCCTTCTCCTCGCCGCCCACCACGCCGATGACGGTGGCCCCGGCGGCCTTGCCGAGCTGGACGGCGGCGGTGCCGACGCCGCCGGAGGCGGCGTGCACCAGCAGGGTCTCGCCGGCCTGGAGCGCGGCGCGCCGGTGCAGGCCGAACCAGCCGGTCTGGTAGCCGATGTGCAGCGCGGCGGCCTCCGCGTCGTCGAGCGCCTCGGGGGCGGGGAGCAGGCCGCGGGCGTCGGCGAGGGCGTACTCGGCGAAGCCGCCTTGCGGCAGCACGGCGGTCGCCAGGACCCGCCGGCCGTCCTCCGTCTCGCCGCAGAACTCGAGGCCGGGAGTGAAGGGCAGCGGGGGCCGCACCTGGTACTCGCCCCGGCACATCAGGGCGTCGGGGAAGTTGACGTTGGCGGCGCGCACCTTGAGCAGGACCTGGCCGTCCCCCGGCCGGGGCGGTTCGGCCTCCACCGGGCGCATCACCTCTCGGGGTGCGCCGTTCTCGTGCACGTGCCATGCCTGCATGGTGGGCCTCCCACGGGTGCCGGTGTTCTTGCCGACGTCGCTGACCGTCACCGACGCCGTCGCTGTCGTCCCGCCGCGCATACTAAGCGGTCGCTTGCGCCCAGGGAACCCTCCGGGAGAAGGAACCGCCGAGCGGGATGAGCGGGCTCGCGCTGGGAACCTGGACGGCATGCTGCTGGTGCGTGTTGCCGCCGTTTCGCGCGAGGTCGCCGCCACCTCCTCACGGTCCCGGAAGAAGGCGCTCCTCGCCGGGCTCTTCAGCGAGGCGGAGCCCGAGGACGTGCCCGTGGTGATCCCCTACCTGGCGGGCCGGCTGCCCCAGGGCCGGCTGGGCGTCGGCTGGAAGACCCTCGGCAACCCCGTCTCCCCCGCGGACGAGCCCTCCCTCACCGTGCTCGGCACCGACCGTGAGCTCAGCGCGCTGAAGTCCGTCGCCGGCCCCGGCGCGCAGGCCGAACGCGCCCGCCTGGTGACCTCCCTGATGTCGCGCGCCACCGAGGAGGAGCAGGCCTTCCTGGTCGCCCTGCTCACCGGCGAGGTCCGTCAGGGCGCGCTGGACGCCGCCGCCGCGGACGGTCTCGCCGAGGCCTCCGGCGCCGCCCCGGAGGACGTCCGCAGGGCGGTGATGCTGGCCGGCGGGCTCGCCCCGGTCGCCGAGGCGCTGCTGGCCGACGGCCCGCCCGCCCTGGACCGCTTCCGCCTGACCGTGGGCAGCCCGGTGCTGCCGATGCTCGCGCAGAGCGCCCCCTCGGCCACCGAGGCGGTCGCCCGGCTGGGCGGCCCGGCCGCCGTCGAGGAGAAGCTGGACGGCATCCGCGTGCAGGTCCACCGCGACGGCGACACGGTGCGCGTCTTCACCCGCACCCTGGACGACATCACCGACCGCCTCCCCGAGGTGGTCGCCGCGGCCCACGAGCTGGGCGGCGAGCGGCTCATCCTGGACGGCGAGGTGATCGCCCTGGACGAGCGGGGCCGCCCCCGCCCCTTCCAGGAGACCGCCGGGCGGATCGGCTCCCGCACCGACGTCGCCACCGCCGCCCGCGCGGTGCCGGTCTCCCCCGTCTTCTTCGACGTCCTCCACGTGGACGGCCGCGACCTGCTGGACCTGCCGTCCGCCGAGCGTCACGCCGAGCTGGCCCGGCTGACGCCCGAGCCACGGCGGGTGCGGCGGCTCGTGGTGGAAGGGCCCCGGGAGGCGGCCGAGGCGGAACGGTTCCTCGCCGCCACGCTGGAGCGCGGCCACGAGGGCGTGGTGGTGAAGTCGCTGGACACCCCCTACAGCGCCGGCCGCCGCGGGGCGGGCTGGCTGAAGGTGAAGCCGGTGCACACCCTCGACCTGGTGGTGCTCGCCGCGGAATGGGGCCACGGGCGGCGGGCCGGGAAGCTCTCCAACCTGCACCTGGGCGCCCGCACCGCGGACGGCGGCTTCGCGATGCTCGGCAAGACCTTCAAGGGCATGACCGACGAACTGCTCCGCCGCCAGACCGAGCGGTTCCAGGAACTGGCCGTGGAGCACCACCCCTGGGGCGTCACCGTCCGCCCCGAACAGGTGGTGGAGATCGCCTACGACGGCATCCAGCGCTCGAGCCGCTACCCGGCGGGCGTCGCCCTCCGCTTCGCCCGGGTGCTGCGCTACCGGGACGACAAGCCGGCCGCCGAGGCCGACACCGTGGAGACCCTGCTCGCCGCCCACCCCGGGGTCACGCCGTGAGCGGTCCCCGCAGCGCCGGGCTGCTGCTGCACCGCCGGGGCGCGGACGGCGGCGTCGAGGTGCTGCTGGGCCACATGGGCGGCCCCTTCTTCGCCCGGCGCGAGGCCGGTGCCTGGACGATCCCCAAGGGGGAGTACGACGAGGACGAGGAGCAGCCGTGGGCCGCGGCGCGGCGCGAGTTCCGGGAGGAGCTGGGGCTGGAGCCGCCGGACGGGCCCGCGGTGCCGCTGGGCGAGGTCCGCCAGGCGGGCGGCAAGAGGGTGACCGTCTGGGCGGTGGAGGCGGACCTGGACCCGGCGGCCGTCGTACCGGGCACCTTCGAGCTGGAGTGGCCGCGCGGCTCGGGACACACGCGCGTCTTCCCCGAGCTCGACCGCGTCGCCTGGCTGCCCGTCGACCGGGCGGCCGACCTGGTGGTGAAGGCGCAGGCGGAGTTTCTCCGCCGCCTCGCTGAGCACTCGCACGGAAGCGAACCGCACAGCGAGTGAGGAGTTGGTCGGGCATGCCCATCGCCACCGTGAACCCGGCGACCGGCGAGACGGTCCGGACGTTCGACGCGATCGACGCGGACGAGGTGGAGCGCAGGCTCGCCGCGGCCGACGCGGCCTTCCGGTCCTACCGGACCACCTCCTTCGGGGAGCGCGCACGGCTGCTGCACCGGGCCGCCGACCTGCTGGAGGCGGAGGCCGAGGAGATCGCCCGGACGGTCACCACCGAGATGGGCAAGCCGGTGAAGCAGGCCCGCGCGGAGGCCGCCAAGTGCGTCAAGGCGATGCGCTGGTACGCGGACCGCGCCGAGGCGCTGCTGGCCGACGAGCACCCGGACCCGGCCGACGTGGCGGACTCCGGCGGCTCACGGGCGGTGGTGCGCTACCGGCCGATGGGGCCGGTGCTGGCGGTGATGCCGTGGAACTTCCCGCTCTGGCAGGTGGTCCGGTTCGCCGCGCCCGCCCTGATGGCCGGCAACGTCGGCCTGCTCAAGCACGCCTCGAACGTCCCGCAGACCGCCCTCTACCTGGACGGCCTGTTCCGCCGGGCCGGCTTCCCGGAGGGCTGTTTCCAGACGTTGCTGATCGGCTCCGCCGACGTCGAGAAGGTCGTGCGGGACCCGCGGGTGCGGGCCGCCACCCTCACCGGCAGCGAGCCCGCCGGGCGCGCGGTGGCCGCGGCCGCCGGCGACGAGATCAAGCACACAGTGCTGGAGCTGGGCGGCAGCGACCCGTACGTGGTGATGCCCTCCGCCGACCTCGACCGGGCGGCCGAGGTGGCCGTCACCGCGCGCACCCAGAACACCGGCCAGTCCTGCATCGCCGCCAAGCGGTTCATCGTGCACGCCGACGTCTACGACGCCTTCGCCGAACGGTTCGTCGCGGGCATCCGCGCCCTGCGGACCGGCGACCCGCTGGAGGAGGCCACCGACGTGGGCCCGCTCTCCTCCGAGAAGGGCCGCGCCGACCTCGAGGAACTGGTCGACGACGCGGTGGCGCAGGGCGCCGAGGTGCTCTGCGGCGGCCGCCGCCCCGACGGGCCGGGCTGGTTCTACGAGCCGACGGTGCTGGCCGGCATCACCCCGAAGATGCGCGTCCACCGCGAGGAGACCTTCGGCCCGGTGGCCACGCTGTACCGGGCGGCCGACCTGGACGAGGCGGTCGACATCGCCAACGACACCTCTTTCGGGCTGAGTTCCAACGTCTGGACGGACGACGAGGCGGAGGTCGAACGCTTCGCCCGCGACCTGGAGGCGGGCGGCGTCTACGTCAACGGGATGACGGCCTCCCATCCGGCGTTCCCGTTCGGCGGAGTGAAGCGGTCCGGCTACGGACGGGAGCTTTCCGGCCACGGGATCCGGGAGTTCTGCAACATCACCACCGTTTGGCACGGAGCGTGACCCTTACGGGTCTACCATCCCCTTTGTGAACCGCGAAGTGACACTCCCCCTGATCGTCGACAACCGCGGCACGTTGCAGGTGGCGGCCGCCGATGTCAGCAAGCTGCTGCGTACGGTCGGCGGGCGGTGGTTGCGGCTGGTCGAGGACGGCCGGGACGACCTGGACGAGGACACCGTGGCGGCGCTGACCATCGAACTCGCCAAGCTGGCCGACCGGATCGACGTGGCCTGCATCGCCCACAGCAGCGACCGCCCCTGACGTCCGACCGCCGCCTGCGACCGGCTCCGCCCCGACGCTCCGCTACCCGTCGACCAGCGCGTCCCAGAATCCGGCCTCGTACGCACGCAGCAGACGGCCGTGCCTCCGCACGGCCGCCTCGTCGATCCGCCCCGCCTCCGCCCACTCCTGGACCGCGGCCAGCACCGTCTCCTCGTGCTCCGGGGACGGCGCGGCGAACAGGTCGAAGAAGGCGCACGCCCTGTCGTCCAGCCCGTAGTGCTCCCGCAGGCCCGTCGCGATCCGGCCGCAATAGCCGCCCCACGCCGAGAAGTTGGCGGCCAGCGCCAGCACGGTGCCGGCCGGGGCGGCGTTGAGCGCCAGCCAGGCGACGAAGGCCGGGTAGGCCTGGCAGCCGGGCCGCAGGGCGTAGCCCCCGCCGGCCCCGCCCCCCGTCCGGTCCACCCGTCCCCCGCCCGCTCCCGCTCCCGCGCCGACCCCGCCGCCCTCCCGCCCGTCCCGGGCCTCGCCGAGCCCCCGCCCCTCCCCGTTCCCGCCGTTCTGGCCGATCCCGCCGACCGTGCCGGCCCCGCTGCCCGTGCCGCTCCCGCCGGCCGTGCCGATTTCGCCGCCCGTGCCGTTCTCGCCGGCCTCGCTGCCCGTGCCGGCCCCGCCGCCCGAGCCGTTCCCGCCGTTCCCGCCGGCCTCGCCACCCGTGCCGCTCTCGCCGACCGTGCCGACCCCGCCGCCCGTGCCGTTCCCGCCGGCCTCGCTGCCCGTGCCGTTCCCGCCGGCCTCGCTGCCCGTGCCGTTCCCGCCGGCCGTGCCGATTTCGCCGCCCGTGCCGTTCCCGCTGGCCCCGCCGCCCGTGCCGTTCCGGCCGTCCTGGCCCACCGCGCCGACCGCCCGGGCGAAGTCCTCCAGCCGCGCCGCGGCCACCTCCTCGCCCCGCGCCAACTCGGCGTAGTAGGCGGCGCACCGGGGCATCCCGGCCGCCCGCTCGGCGAGCCGCAGGAAGGCCCGCCGGTCGGCCGCGACCACCGCCCGCTCCTCCAGCGCCAGCGCCCGCAGCAGCTCCGGGGCGGCCTCGCCCCGTTCGATCAACGGCACCGCGCGGTTGGCCGCGGGGTCGGGCGCGAACTCCGCCCTGGCCCCCTCCAGCAGTTCCCCGGCCGTCCACCGCGTCATCCCGCTCTCCCGTCCTCGCTCCTGCCGTCACCCTTCCCCGGTTGGACCACCACCGCGCGAATTCCGCGCCCCGGCGGGTGAGGCTGGGGGATGCACCGCCACACCCCACGAAAGCAGGTGCGCCCACATGGCCACGTTGTGCAAACCCTCGGTGTCCGTGCCGGAGCACGTGATCACGATGGAGGAGACGCTCGAACTGGCGCGCTCCCGTCACCATGACCACCCGCAACTACCCCTCGCCCTGCGGCTGATCGAGAACACCGGGGTCCGTACCCGGCACATCGTGCAGCCGATCGAGGAGACCCTGAAGCACCCCGGCTTCGCGGACCGCAACAAGATCTACGAGGCCGAGGCCAAGTCCCGAGTGCCCGCCGTCGTGCGGGAGGCCCTGGACAACGCCCAGGTCCGGCCGGAAGACATCGACGTCATCCTGTACGTCTCGTGCACGGGCTTCATGATGCCCTCGATGACGGCCTGGCTGATCAACGAGATGGGCTTCCCCTCCACGACGCGGCAGATACCGATCGCCCAGCTCGGCTGCGCGGCCGGCGGAGCCGCCGTCAACCGGGCACACGACTTCTGCACCGCCTACCCGGAGGCCAACGCGCTGATCGTGGCGTGCGAGTTCTGCTCGCTCTGCTACCAGCCCACCGACCTCGGTGTCGGCTCCCTGCTGTCCAACGGCCTGTTCGGCGACGGCATCGCCGCGGCCGTGGTCCGCGGACGGGGCGGCACCGGCATGCGCCTGGAGCGCAACGGCTCGTACCTGATCCCCAGGACCGAGGACTGGATCTCGTACGACGTCCGGGCGACCGGCTTCCACTTCCTGCTGGACAAGCGGGTGCCCGGCACCATGGAGCCGCTGGCCCCCGCCCTGCACGAGCTGGCCCAGGCCCACAGCTGGAACGCCTCCGACCTGGACTTCTACATCATCCACGCCGGCGGGCCGCGCATCCTCGACGACCTGAGCAAGTACCTGCGCGTCGAGCCGCACGCCTTCCGGTTCAGCCGGGCCACCCTCACCGAGTACGGGAACATCGCCAGCGCCGTCGTCCTGGACGCGCTGCGCCGCATGTTCGACGAGGGCGGGGCCGAGGACGGCGCCCGTGGCATGCTGGCCGGCTTCGGTCCCGGCATCACCGCGGAGATGTCGATCGGCAGCTGGCAGGTCGACAGCGCCTCCACGGCACGGAACGCGGCGGACCGGGCGCTGGGAGTGCCGGCGTGACACGCCGACGACGGGGTCCGAGACCCGGACGGAGACGACAGCAGAGATGACCTCCACCACCGACGAGGCGACCGCCTCGGCCCTTCCCCCGGTACGGGACTGGCCGGCGGTCGACCTGCACGGCGCCGACTTCGACCCGGTCCTCACCGAGCTGATGCGCGAGGGCCCGGTCACCCGGATCTCGCTGCCCAACGGCGAGGGCTGGGCCTGGCTCGTCACCCGCTACGACGACGTCCGCGCCGTGACCAACGACCCGCGGTTCAGCCGGGCCGAGGTGATGGGCCGCCCGGTCACCCGGCTGGCCCCGCACTTCATCCCCGGGTCCGACGCGGTCGGCTTCCTCGACCCGCCGGACCACACCCGGCTGCGCCGCTCGGTGGCCTCCGCGTTCACCGCGCGCGGCGTGGAGCGGGTGCGGGAGCGGTCCCGGCTCCTGCTGGACGAGCTGGTGGACGACCTGCTCGCCAAGGGTCCGCCCGCCGACCTCACCGAGGCGGTGCTCGGCCCCTTCCCGATCGCCGTGGTCTGCGAGCTGATGGGCGTCCCGGCCTCGGACCGGGGCCTGATGCACGACTGGACCCAGCGGATCCTGTCCCAGTCCCACGGCGCCGAGGTCAGCGAACGGGCGCGCGAGGACATGGCCGCCTACTTCACCCGGCTGGTGGAGGAGCGGCGGGACAGCGACGGCGAGGACGTCACCTCGCTGCTCGGCGCCGCGGTCGGCCGCGGCGAGATCACCGTGCGGGAGGCCGTCGGGCTGGCGGTGCTGGTGCAGATCGGCGGCGAGGCGGTCACCAACAACAGCGGGCAGATGTTCTACCTGCTGATGACCCGCCCGGAGCTGGCCGAACGGCTGCGCGCCGAGCCCGACGTCCGGCCGCGGGCGGTCGAGGAGCTGCTGCGGTACATCCCGCACCGCAACGCGGTCGGGCTGTCCCGGATCGCCACGGAGGACGTGGAGATCCGGGGGGTGCGGATCCGCAAGGGCGACGTGGTGTACAACTCCTACCTCGCCGCCAACCGGGACCCCGAGGTCTTCCCGGACCCCGACCGGATCGACCTCGACCGCAACCCCAACCCGCACGTCGCCTTCGGCTTCGGCCCGCACTACTGCGTGGGCGGCATGCTGGCGCGGATGGAGTCCCAGCTGCTGGTCGACGCGCTGCTGGACCGGGTGCCGGGGCTGCGGCTCGCGGTGCCGGCCGAGCAGGTGCCGTTCCGCAAGGGCGCGCTGATCCGCGGGCCCGAGTCCCTTCCGGTCACCTGGTGAGCCGCCGATGACCGTGACGGAAGGCCTGCTGGTGCCGCCCGGCGCCGGCCGCACGGTGGCCACGCCCGCCCAGCACGTGACGTTCAAGGTCACGGGCGCGCACTCGCGGACGGCGTCCAGCTTCGAGGTGGTCGTGCCGCCCGGCTTCGACGTCGGCGCGCACGTCCACACCCGCAGCGAGGAGCTGTTCTACGTCCTGGAGGGCGAGCTGGACGTGCTCGCCTTCGAGCCGCGGGTGCGCACGCCGGACAACTGGCGGCACTGGGAGTCCCTCTCGGGCAACCGGGTGGTGCGCGCCACCCCCGGCACGGTGATCGCCGTGCCGCCGGGCTGCCCGCACGCCTTCGCCAACCCGACGGACACCCCGGCCCGGATGTTCTTCCAGGCCGCGCCGCCGCCGGACCACGAGCGGTACTTCGAGGAACTCCTCGAGATCCTCTCGTCCGGCGGCCCGCCCGACGAGGCGGCGATCGAGGCGCTGCGGGCCCGCTACGACATCCAGCAGCTCACCCCGCTCCGCCACGGCGGCGCGGTCCCGGCGGCGGGCGTCACCCCGTGACCGAGGGGGCGCGGGAAGGTTCCCGCGCCCCCTCGGGCGACACCGGAGCGGACCCGGGTCAGCGGACGTGGACGCCGGAGATGGTGCGGGCGATGACCAGGCGCTGGATCTCGCTCGTACCTTCGAAGATCGTATAAATGGCCGCGTCGCGGTGCATCCGCTCCACCGGGTACTCGCGGGTGAAGCCGTTGCCGCCCAGGATCTGGAGCGCCTGGGCGGTGACCTTCTTGGCCGTCTCGCTCGCGAAGAGCTTGGACTGCGAGCCCTCGGCGCCGTCGAACGGCTTGCCGTTGACCGCCATCCAGGAGGCGCGCCACACCAGCAGGCGCGCGGCGTCGACGCTGGTGCGCATGTCGGCCAGCTGGAAGGCCACGCCCTGGTTGTCGATGATCGGGCGGCCGAACTGGACGCGGGTCTTGGCGTACTCCAGCGCGTAGTCGTAGGCGGCGCGGGCGGTGCCGACGGCCATCGCGCCGACCACCGGACGGGAGGCCTCGAAGGTCGCCATGGCGGCGTTCTTCACGCGCTCGCCGCCGGCCTTCCTCGCCTTCTCACGGGAGCGGGCCAGGCGCTCGTCCAGCTTCTCCTTGCCGCCGAGCAGGCAGGAGCCGGGGACGCGCACGTTGTCGAGGATCACCTCGGCGGTGTGCGAGGCGCGGATGCCGTGCTTCTGGAACTTCTGGCCCTGGGAGAGGCCCTCGATGCCCGGCGGAATGATGAACGAGGCGTGGCCCTTGGAGCCGAGCTCGGGGTCGACGACGGCGACGACCACGTGGACGTTGGCGATGCCGCCGTTGGTCGCCCAGGTCTTGGTGCCGTTGATCACCCACTCGTCCTTCGCCTCGTCGTAGACGGCGCGGGTGCGCATGGCGGCCACGTCGGAGCCGGCGTCGGGCTCGGAGGAGCAGAAGGCGGCGACCTTCACGTCGTCCGGCGTGCCGTACATCTGGGGGATCCAGGTGCCGATCTGCTCGTTGGTGCCGTTGGCGAGCACGCCGACGGCGGCGAGGCCGGTGCCCATGATCGACAGGGCGATGCCGGCGTCGCCCCAGAAGAGCTCCTCGGTGGCCATCGGAAGGCCGAGACCGGTCTGGTCGAAGTACTGCTGGGCGTAGAAGTCGAGGGAGTAGATGCCGAGCTTGGCCGCTTCCTGGATGATGGGCCAGGGGGTCTCCTCGCGCTCGTCCCACTCTGCGGCGGCCGGGCGCATCACATCGGCGGCGAACCCGTGGAGCCAGTCCCGGACCTCCTTCTGCTCGTCGTTGAGTTCCATCGTGAACTCGGCCATGACCCCTCCAGTGCTGCGCAACGTGTTACCTGCGGTAACCGCAGTCTGTTACCGGCGGGTAGGAAAGTCAACCCACCGGCTTTTCACCCGTTTCCGCAGGAGGGGGCCCTCGCGGCGGGTGTGGGGAGTACCACGAGTTCCGAGCCGGAGGGCGGTCACGGGCCGATCAGTGTTACTTTGCGCAAGCATCACCGGAAACGCACGGGTGGGGAGAGCACCGACCATGGAGACGACGCAGCAGGGGACCCCCCAGCAGAGGTCCACCGAGCGGCGCCGGCGCGAACTGCTGGAAGCCGCGGACCGGGTGGTGCTCCGCGACGGCCCGGGCGCCTCCATGAACGCGATCGCGGCCGAGGCCGGGATCACCAAGCCGATCCTGTACCGCCACTTCGGCGACAAGGGCGGACTCTACGCCGCACTGGCCCAGCGGCACACCGATGCCCTGCTGGACTCCCTGCGGGCCGCGCTGGACGCGCCGGCCGAGCGGCGGCAGCGGGTGGAGCGGACGCTCGACACCTACCTCGCCGCGATCGAGGCGCGGCCGCAGGTGTACCGGTTCCTGATGCACCCGGCGGACGGCGGCTCCGGCGGCGAGCCCGGGTTCGACGTGGGGCGGCACTCGGCGCCGCTGCTGCGGCGGATGGGCGAGGACCTGGCGCAGGTCATCGAGGAGCGGGTGGACCTGGGGCCGAACGGGCGGCAGCTCGCGCGGGTCTGGGGCCACGGCATCGTGGGCATGATGCACGCGGCGGGGGACTGGTGGCTCGGGGAGCGGCCGTGCCCTCGCGAGGAGCTGGTCCGCAGCCTGGCCGACCTCCTCTGGGGCCGCCTCGCCGACGCCGGCGACCGCGCCGACGGCCCCGCCTTCTGACCTCTCCCCCTGCGCGGCGCCGCCCCTCCGCGAGCGGCCGCGGCGCGGCACAGCGTGCCTACGCGCCGGCCTGCGCCCACCCGTGCCGGCCGGCGGCACGGGTGCCAGCAGGGACGAGGGCCGGCCGCACGTGCGGGTCAGCGGGACCAGGGCGCGCGGGAGGCCTGGCGGAGGAGGCGGCGGTGACGCCAACCGGTGAGGCGGTCGGGGTAGACGAGGCCGTCGAGGTGGTCGCACTCGTGCTGCAGGCACCGCGCGAAGAATCCGGTGCCGACGACCTCCACCGGCTCCCCCGCGGCGGACCGCCCCCGCACGACCGCCCGGTCGAACCGCACCGTCCCCGCCTCCAGCCCCGGCAGCGACAGGCACCCCTCCGGACCCCGCACCGTCACTCCGTCGGCCTCCACCAGCCGGGGATTCACGACATGACCGAGATGGCGGAGGTCCTCGTCGTCCGGGCAGTCGTACACGAAGACCCGCAGCCCCTCCCCCACCTGGTTCGCCGCGAGCCCCACCCCGCCCGCCGCGTACATGGTGGCGAACATGTCCTCGACCAGCCGTTCGAGCTCCGGCCCGAATTCCGTCACCTCCGCGCAAGGCCTGTGCAGCACGGGGTCTCCGTGCAGGGTGAGTGGTCTCACGCGCCCGTCGGCGCCGGGGATCGAACCGTGTCGCATGCCGGTCAGGGTACGGTCACCCCAGGCCATGACGGTTCCGCGCGCCCCCCACGTCCTCCGTCGCAGCCGGTCACGGTGCGATGCCGATATTCGGCCGGGTGAGCGGATCTCGATAGGCTGAAGCCACCACACGCTGCCGGGACTCACGCGCGGCGCGTACGCAAGGAGGATCGAGAACTGATGGCAGGCACCTCGGACCCGCTGACGCCGCGGGCCAAGCTGGCCGTGACGGCGGGCAAGACCGCCGCGGCCGTCTCCCGGGCAGCCGGACGCGGCAGCGGCTCGGTGATCGGCGGCCGGGTCGCGCTGAAGCTGGACCCCGAGCTCCTGGCCCGGCTCGCACAGGGCCTGGACATCACGCTGGTCTCGGCGACCAACGGCAAGACGACCACGACCCGCCTGATCGCCGAGGCGCTGCGCGCGGCCGGTCCCGTGGTCTCCAACGCGCTGGGCGCCAACATGCCCGCCGGCATCACCTCGGCCCTGGCCGAGCGCGGTGAGGAGGCCCGCTTCGGCGTCATCGAGGTCGACGAGAAGTACCTGATCGCCGTCGCCCGCGAGACCGATCCCCAGTGCGTCGCGCTGCTGAACCTCTCCCGCGACCAGCTCGACCGCGCCGCCGAGACCCGCATGGTCGCGGAGAACTGGCGCGAGGGCCTGGCCGGCACCAAGGCCGTGGTGGTCGCCAACGCCGACGACCCGCTGATCGTGTGGGCCGCCTCCTCCTCCCCGAACGTGATCTGGGTCGCGGCCGGCCAGATGTGGAAGGACGACGCCTGGTCCTGCCCGTCCTGCGGCGGTGTGCTGCAGCGTCCGGGCGACGACTGGTTCTGCGGCGAGTGCGGCTTCCGCCGTCCGACGCCGAGCTGGGCGCTCTCCGGCGACCACGTGCTCGACCCGCACGGCTCGGCCTGGCCGATCCACCTCCAGCTCCCGGGCCGCGCCAACCGCGCCAACGCCACCTCCTCCGCCGCCGTGGCCGCCGTCTTCGGCGTGCCGCCGCAGGTCGCGCTGGAGCGCATGTACCACGTGCAGGCGGTGGCCGGCCGGTACGACACCGTCCAGTTCCAGGGCCGCGACCTGCGTCTGCTGCTCGCCAAGAACCCGGCGGGCTGGCTGGAGACGTTCTCGCTGATCGACCCGCCGCCGACCCCGGTGATCCTCTCGGTGAACGCCCGCGGCGCGGACGGCACCGACACCTCCTGGCTGTGGGACGTCGACTACTCGCGGCTGACCGGCCACCCGATCTTCGTGCTCGGCGACCGGAAGCTGGACCTGGCGGTGCGCCTGGAGGTCGCCAACCAGAACTTCCAGGTGTGCGAGAGCCTCGACGAGGCGGCCCGCCTCGCCCCGCCGGGGCGCATCGAGGTCATCGCCAACTACACCGCCTTCCAGGACCTGCGCCGCCGCGTCGGCAACTGACCCACGACCAGCGACTGACCCGCGACTCACCGTTCGAGGACCGACTCATGAGTGACAGCCAACTCCGGCTGGTGTGGATCTACCCGGATCTGCTCAGCACCTACGGCGACCAGGGCAACGCCCTCGTCGTCGAGCGCCGGGCCCGCCAGCGCGGCCTGGACGTGGCCCGCATCGACGTCCGCAGCGACCAGCCCATCCCCACCTCCGGCGACATCTACCTGATCGGCGGCGGCGAGGACCGTCCGCAGCGCCTGGCCGCGGAGCGGCTGCGCCGTGACGGCGGCCTGCACCGCGCGGTCGGCAACGGCGCGATCGTCTTCTCGGTCTGCGCCGGCTACCAGATTCTGGGCCACGAGTTCATCAACGACCTCGGCCAGCGCGAGCCGGGCCTCGGCCTGCTCGACGTGGTCTCGGTGCGCGGCGAGGGCGCCCGCTGCGTGGGCGACGTCCTCGGCGACATCGACCCGCGGCTCGGCCTGCCCCCGCTGACCGGCTTCGAGAACCACCAGGGCGTGACCCACGTCGGCCCGAACGCCAAGCCGCTCGCCCGGGTGCGCATCGGCAACGGCAACGGCACCGGCGACGGCACCGAGGGCGCGTACAACGACACCGTCTTCGGCACCTACATGCACGGCCCCGTGCTGGCCCGCAACCCGCACATCGCGGACCACCTGCTGAAGCTCGCCCTCGACGTCAACGCCCTCCCGCCGGTCGACGACCGGTGGTACGAGGCGCTGCGCCAGGAGCGCATCGCGGCGGCCACGCAGCCGGCCTGACCGGCCTCGGCGGCACCCTCCAGGACACCCCCGGACTCCCCCGTGGAGAGCCCGTTTGACAGGGCATCCGCACAGGTGAGCGGGGGTGTCCGGCTGTCGGACGCCCGGTTCGGCAGGGGGCCCTCGCGCCGGTAGGGTGGCGGTCGTCAAGCCGGACGAAGCGGTCCGGTGCCGTCCCCCATCGAGAAGGTATTCCGCGCCATGCGCATTGGTGTGCTCACCTCCGGCGGCGACTGCCCCGGCCTCAACGCCGTCATCCGCTCCGTCGTCCACCGCGCCGTCGACGCCCACGGCGACGAGGTGATCGGTTTCCGCGACGGCTGGAAGGGCCTGCTGGAGGGCGACCACCTCAAGCTGGACCTGGACGCCGTCGGCGGCATCCTGGCCCGCGGCGGCACCATCCTCGGCTCCTCCCGCGTCCGCCCCGAGCACCTGCGGGACGGCGTGGAGCGGGCCAAGGGCCACCTGAAGGACCTCGGCCTCGACGCGGTCATCCCGATCGGCGGCGAGGGCACCCTGAAGGCCGCCCGCCTGCTGTCCGACAACGGGCTGCCCATCGTGGGCGTGCCCAAGACCATCGACAACGACATCGCGGTCACCGACGTCACCTTCGGCTTCGACACCGCCGTGGGCGTGGCCACGGAGGCCCTGGACCGGCTGAAGACCACCGCCGAGTCGCACCAGCGGGTGCTGATCGTCGAGGTGATGGGCCGGCACACCGGCTGGATCGCCCTGCACTCGGGCATGGCGGCCGGCGCCCACGCGATCGTGGTGCCCGAGCGGCCCTTCGACATCAAGGAGCTGACCGAACGGGTCGGCGCGCGGTTCGAGGCCGGCAAGCGGTTCGCGATAGTCGTCGTGGCCGAGGGCGCCAAGCCGCTTCCGGGCACCATGGACTTCGCCGAGGGCGGCAAGGACGCCTACGGTCACGAGCGGTTCGCCGGCATCGCCAACCTGCTGGCGGTCGAGCTGGAGCACCGCCTCGGCAAGGAGGCCCGCCCGGTGATCCTGGGCCACGTCCAGCGCGGTGGCACGCCCACCGCCTACGACCGGGTCCTGGCGACCCGCTTCGGCTGGCACGCGGTGGAGGCCGTCCACCGCGGCGAGTTCGGCAGGATGACCGCGCTGCGCGGCACCGACATCGTCACCGTGCCGCTGGCCGAGGCCGTGGCCTCGCTGAAGACGGTCCCCGAGGAGCGGTACGCCGAGGTCCCCACCGTGGTGTGACCCCGGTCCCGCCCCGCTCCCACCCCTCCCCCGACGCCTGCGCGCCCTGACGGCCGCAGGTGAACCGCCCCCGGCCGCCGGCACGGCCGGGGGCGGTTCTAGTCTGGTGCGGACAGATTTGCACAACCCCCACGAAACAGGAGCCGGCGGATGGACCACAGCGGTCACGGCGCCATGGATCTGCCCCCGTTCACCCTCGCCCGGGGGCTCGCCTGGTCCCCGGACGCCTTCTTCCTCGTCGCCTCCCTGCTGGCGCTCCTGCTGTACGGCTGGGGCGTGGTCCGGATGACGCGGCGCGGGGACCGCTGGCCGGTCGGCCGGACGGTGTCCTTCGTCACCGGCGTGCTCAGCGTGGTGCTGGTGATGTGCACCGGGCTGAACGACTACGGCATGGTCATGTTCAGCGTGCACATGGTGCAGCACATGGTGCTCAGCATGCTCTCGCCGATCATGATCCTGCTGGGCGCCCCGGTCACCCTGGCGCTGCGCGCCCTGCCGGTCGCCGCCCGCGGCACCCTGGGCCCGCGCGAGCTGCTGCTGAAGCTGCTGCACAGCCGGTACATGCGGGTGATCACGCACCCGCTGTTCACCATCCCGATGTTCATCGCCAGCCTCTACGCGCTGTACTTCACGCCGCTGGTGGACTTCCTGATGGGCTCGTACCTGGGCCACGTCGCGATGATGGTGCACTTCTTCGCGGTCGGCGTGGTCTTCTTCTGGCCGATCATGGGCGTGGACCCCGGCCCGCACCGTCCGGGGCACCTGATGCGGATGCTGGAGCTCTTCGCCGGCATGCCGTTCCACGCGTTCTTCGGCATCGCGCTGATGATGGCGTCCACCCCGATGATCGGGGCGTTCGCCGACCCGCCGGCCTCGCTCGGCATCGACGCCATGGAGGACCTGAACGCGGCGGGCGGCATCGCCTGGGCGTTCAGCGAGATCCCGTCGGTGCTGGTGCTGATCGCCCTGCTGTTCCAGTGGTACCGCTCCGAGCAGCGGGAGGGCCGCCGCAAGGACCGCGCGGCGGACCGGGACGGCGACGCGGAGCTCGAGGCGTACAACGCGTACCTCGCCTCGCTGCGCGCGGGCTCGGCCCGCCAGGGCTGACGCCCGGCGGCGCCGCTCCTCCGCTCGGGGTCCGGTCTCCGGTCAGGTGTCGCGCAGCGCCACCAGGGCCAGGAACAGGGCCCCGAGCACGAGCCAGCCGAACCACAGCCAGCCGTTGCTGCCGAGGGCCACCGAGTACGCCGACACGACGACCAGGCCGCCCACCGCGAGCGCGCCCATGGCCTTGGTCGAGCCGGGCATCTTGGAACCGGGGGAACCGGGTGTTACGGGCATGGCGACCTCCTCAGGTCCGCTACCCCCATGGTGCCCCGCCCGCCCCCGATGTCACCCTCTGCGGAGGCCTCCGGTTCCGGGACCCGCGGGATGCACCCCGGGCCGGTACTTGGGCAGCCGGACGGTGACCTTCATCCCGGCGCCCCGGGCCGTCTCGATGACCAGCCCGTAGTCGTCCCCGTAGACCTGCCGGAGCCGGTCGTCCACGTTGGACAGGCCGATGCCGCCGCCGGGTCCGGCCTCCCCGGCGAGGATCCGCCGCAGCGCCTCGGGGTCCATGCCGACGCCGTCGTCCTCGATGACGACCACCGCCTCGGCGCCCTCGTCCCGGGCGGTGATGGCGATGCCGCACGTGTCGCCGCGGCCCTCCAGCCCGTGCTTGACGGCGTTCTCCACCAGCGGCTGCAGGCACAGGAACGGCAGGGTGACCGGCAGGACCTCCGGGGCGATCTGCAGGGTGACCGCCAGCCGGTCGCCGAAGCGGGCGCGGACCAGTGCCAGGTAGTGGTCGATGGCGTGCAGCTCGTCGGCGAGGGTGGTGAAGTCGCCGTGCCGCCGGAACGAGTAGCGGGTGAAGTCGGCGAACTCCAGCAGCAGCTCCCGGGCGCGCTCCGGGTCGGTGCGGACGAAGGAGGCGATCACGGCGAGCGAGTTGAAGACGAAGTGGGGGGAGATCTGCGCCCGCAGCGCCCTGATCTCGGCCTCGATCAGCCGGGTGCGGGACCGGTCGAGGTCGGCGAGCTCGAGCTGGACGGACACCCAGCGGGCCACCTCCCCCGCCGCGCGGACCAGCACCGCCGACTCCCCCGGGGCGCAGGCGACCAGCGCGCCGTGCACCCGGTCGTCCACGGTGAGCGGGGTGACGACGGCCCAGCGCAGCGAGCAGTCGGGGGTCTCGCAGCGCAGCCGGAACGCCTCGCCGCGGCCGGACTCCAGCGGGCCGGCGAGGCGCTCCATGATCTCGGCCCGGTGGTGGGAGCCGGCGCCGTCCCACACCAGTACGCGCTCCCGGTCGGTGAGGCAGAGGGCCTCGGTGCCCAGCAGGGAGCGCAGCCGGCGGGCGGCGCGGCGGGCGGTCTCCTCGGTGAGCCCGGCGCGCAGCGGCGGGGCGGCCAGCGAGGCGGTGTGCAGGGTCTGGAAGGTGGCGTGCTCCACGGGCGTGCCGAGCCCCGCCGGATAGGACGGCCGGGCGGTGCGGCGGCCGAACCAGAACCCGGCGGCCAGCAGCGGCAGCACGGCCGCGCAGACCCCGGCGAGGAAGGCGCCCAGGGTGGTCATGTCGCGTTCTCCTTCCGGACGGGACCGCCGCCGATCTCCTCGGGGAGGTGGAAGCGGGCGAGGACGGCGTCGGTGTCCGGCGGCACCCGGCCGGCGGTGGCGAGGGAGACCAGGATCATGGTGAGGAAGGCGAGCGGCACGGACCACAGCGCGGGCCAGGCGAGCAAGGCGTAGGGGACGCCGTCCACAGGGTCGTGGCCGACGACGGTGACCGACACCGCGGCGAGCGCGGATCCGCCGCCGACCAGCATGCCGGCGGCGGCGCCGGGCGGGGTGAGCCGCCGCCACCAGATGCCGAGCACCAGCAGCGGGCAGAAGGACGAGGCGGAGACCGCGAAGGCGAGCCCGACGGCGTCGGCGATGGGCAGCCGTCCGGCCAGCACGCTCGCGGCGAGCGGCACGGCCATGGCGGTCACCGCGGCGACCCGGAAGTGTCGGATGCCGCGGGTGGGCAGGGCGTCCTGGGCGATCACCCCGGCGAGGGCGACGGTGAGTCCGGAGGCGGTGGACAGGAACGCGGCGAACGCCCCGCCGGCCAGCAGGGCGCCCAGCAGGTCGCCCCCGATGCCGCCGATCATCCGGTCCGGGAGCAGCAGGACCGCCGCGTCGGTGTTGCCGGTGAGGACCAGTTCGGGGGCGTACATGCGGGCGAGGGCGCCGTAGACCGGGGGCAGCAGGTAGAAGGCGCCGATCAGGCCGAGGACGGCGACGGTGGTACGGCGGGCGGCCACCCCGTTGGGGCTGGTGTAGAAGCGGACCACGACGTGCGGCAGGCCCATGGTGCCGAGGAAGGTGGCGAGGATCAGCCCGTAGGTGGCGTAGAGCGGGCGTTCCCCCCGGTCGGGGCCGGAGGAGTCGGAGAGCGCGGCGCTGCCCGCGCCCCGGGCCACCGGGACCTCGGCGCCCTCGGGGAAGGCGAGCCGCGCACCCGCCTCGACGGTGTGGACGCCGGCGGGCAGACCGACCCGGTCGCCGTCGTACGGGCGGCCGTCGACCCGGCCGTGCACGGTGACGGTGAGGGGTTCGGCGAGGCGGATCTCCACGGTGTCCTGGACCCGGACGGTGCGGTGCTCGCGGAAGGCCGCGGGTTCGTCGAAGGCCCGGGTGGGCGCCCCGTCGCCCTGCCAGGCGAGGACCAGGAACAGGGCGGGGACCAGCAGGGCGGTGAGCTTGAGCCAGTACTGGAAGGCCTGCACGAAGGTGATGGACCGCATCCCCCCGGCCGCGACGTTGGCGACCACCACCACCGCGACGATCACCGAGCCGAGCGCGCCGGGCGCGCCGGTGAGGACCTTCAGGGTGAGCCCGGCGCCCTGCAGCTGGGGCAGCAGGTAGAGCCAGCCGATGCCGACGACGAAAGCGCCGGACAGCCGCCGCATGCCCTGGGAGGCGAGCCGCGCCTCGGCGAAGTCGGGGAGCGTGTAGGCGCCGGAGCGGCGCAGCGGGGCGGCGACGAAGAGCAGCAGGAGCAGGTATCCGGCGCTGTAGCCGACCGGGTACCAGAGCATGTCGGGTCCCTGGACGAGGACCAGTCCGGCGATGCCGAGGAAGGAGGCGGCGGAGAGGTACTCGCCGCTGATGGCGGCCGCGTTGAGGCGTGGTCCGACGGTGCGGGAGGCGACGTAGAAGTCGGAGGTGGTGCGGGAGACCCGCAGGCCGAAGGCGCCGACCAGGGCGGTGGCGACCACCACCAGGGCCACGGCGGCCACGGCGTAGCTCTCGTTCATGGGGCGGGGGTCTCGTTCATGGGCCGGGTGTCTCGATCATGGGGTGCGGGGCGATGCGGTGCGGGGTGCGGGGCGGCGCGGTGCGGGGTGCGGGGCGGGGCGGTGCGGTGCGGCGTGGTGCCGTGCGGTCAGCGTTCCTGGTCCTCGACGAGCCGCACGAAGTCCCGCTCGTGGCGTTCGGCGCGCCGCACGTGCCAGCGGGCCAGCAGCACCAGTGGCGGGTAGAGGCAGAAGCCGAGCACGGCCCACTCCAGGAGGCGGCCGTGCGGCGCGGCGGCGAACACCAGGGGCAGCGGGACGACCAGGGCGGCGAGGACCGCGAAGACGGCGAGCGCGGTGCGGAGCTGGGCGCGCATCAGGGAGCGGACGTAGGTGTGGCCGAGGGTGGTCTGCTCGTGGATCTCGGTGCGGGGCCGGTAGCGGGCGCCGTGGGCCGGGCCCCGGTGGCGGCGGGGCGGGCCGGTGACCAGCACGCGGGCGGGGACGCGGCGCTCGGTGGCCCGGGGGGCGTCGTGGGGCATGGCGGCGGCCTCCTACGCGGCGCCGCGGCGCATCAGCAGCTCGCGCAGTTCGCGGGCGTGACGGCGGCTGACCTGGAGTTCCTCGCCGCCGACGAGGACGCTGACGGAGCCGGCGGCGAGGCGGAGCTCGTCGATGTGGCGCAGGGCGACCAGGTGGCGGCGGTGGATGCGGACGAACCCGTGGGACCGCCAGCGCTCCTCGAGGGTGGACAGCGGGACCCGGACCAGGTGGCTGCCGGTGGCGGTGTGCAGCCGGGCGTAGTCGCCCTGGGCCTCGACGTGGGTGATGTCGTCGACCTGCACCAGGCGCCGGACGCCGCCGAGGTCGACGGTGATGGCGTCCGGCTCGGGCTCGTGCACGGGGATGCGGGCGGCCCGCAGTTCGTGGGCGCGGCGGACGGCCTCGGCGAGGCGTTCCCGGCGGACCGGCTTGAGGACGTAGTCGACGGCCTTGAGGTCGAAGGCGCGCACCGCGAAGTCCTCGTGGGCGGTGACGAAGACGACCAGGGGCGGGCTGGCGAAGCCGGTGAGGAGGCGGGCGAGGTCCAAGCCGTCGAGGCCGGGCATCTGGATGTCGAGGAAGACCACGTCGATGGCCTCGGGGCCGTCCGGGCCGGACTCCAGGGCGCGGTTGATGCGGCGCAGCGCCTCGGTGGCGTCCGACGCGCCCTCGGCCCTGCCGATCCGCGGGTCGGACTCCAGCAGGTAGAGGAGTTCGCCCAGGGAGGGGCGTTCGTCGTCGACGGCGAGGGCTCGCAGCATGAAGGTGGAGTGTAAGAGGTAATCGCACAAATGGACATGAGGGGACGGGTGCCGGGCGCCGGCGGACCGCGGATCCCGGCGGGGCCGCGCATTCCGCTCCGGAACACCCCGCTTGGTCGCTTGTCGGCGCTTTGCCCGCTTCCTAACGTGGGGGCATGTCCGTGAGACGTGCACCGCGCCGACGGCGCTACCTCCTGTGCGAGCCCCGCCACTTCGACGTGACCTACGCGATCAATCCCTGGATGCATCCGGACGAGGAGGTCGACGCCGCACGCGCGCACCGCCAGTGGGAGGCGCTGGCCGCCGCCTACCGGACCCACGGGCACGTGGTGGAGACGATCCCGCCGGTGGCGGGGCTGCCCGACATGGTCTTCGCGGCCAACGCGGCGCTGGTGCTCGGCGGCCGGGCGCTGGGGTCGGTCTTCCACGCGGCCGAGCGGCGGGAGGAGTCGGAGCACTACGAGCTGTGGCTCAAGGAGGCCGGCGTCCCGGTGCGGCGGGCCCGGACGGTCTGCGAGGGCGAGGGGGACCTGGTGCCGGTGGGCGGCCGCGTGCTGGCCGGGTCCGGGTTCCGCACCACGCCGCAGGCCCACCGGGAGGCCGAGGAGTACTTCGGCGTCCCGGTCGTGGGGCTGCGGCTGGTGAATCCGTTCTTCTACCACCTCGACACCGCGCTCTTCGCCCTCGACGACGAGAACGTCGCCTACTACCCGGACGCCTTCGCGCCCGAGAGCCGCGCGGTCCTGGAGCGGCTGTTCCCGCACGCGGTGATCGCCACCCTGGGGGACGCGCTGGCGTTCGGTCTGAACTCCGTCTCCGACGGACGTCACGTCTTCATCGCCCCCGCGGCGGTGGCCCTGGCCGAGGAGCTGGCGCACCGCGGCTATGTCCCGGTCCCCGTCGACCTGTCGGAGTTCCGCAAGGCCGGCGGGGGCATCAAGTGCTGCACCCTGGAGGTCCGCCCATGACCGCGCCCACCCTTCCCTCCGACCGTTCCGAGGACCCCGGCCCGTCGCGCCGGGACGGCTCGGCGCCCCGCGGCTCCGCGGGTCTGATCCGTGCCGAGGAGTCCGTCCTCGCGCCCAACTACCATCCCCTGCCGGTCGTGGTGGCGCGGGCGGAGGGCGCCTGGGTGGAGGACGTGGAGGGCCGCCGCTACCTCGACCTGCTGGCCGGCTACTCCGCCCTCAACTTCGGCCACCGGCACCCCGTCCTGGTGGAGGCCGCGCACCGCCAGCTCGACCGGCTCACGCTGACCTCGCGGGCCTTCCACAACGACCGGCTCGCCGGTTTCGCGGAGCGGCTGGCCGCGCTGACCGGGCAGGAGATGGTGCTGCCCATGAACACCGGCGCGGAGGCGGTGGAGAGCGCGGTCAAGGTGGCCCGCAAGTGGGCCTACGAGGTCAAGGGGGTGCCGGAGGACCGGGCGACGATCGTGGTCGCCGCCGACAACTTCCACGGGCGCACGACGACGATCGTGGGCTTCTCGACGGACGGGACGGCCCGGGCGGGCTTCGGCCCCTTCGCTCCGGGGTTCCGGATCGTGCCGTACAACGACCTCGCCGCGATCGAGGCGGCCGTGGACGCGACCACGGCGGCGGTGCTGCTGGAGCCGGTGCAGGGCGAGGCCGGGGTGATCGTCCCCGACGACGGCTACCTGGCGGGCGTCCGGGAGATCACCCGGCGGGCCGGCTGCCTGTTCGTGGCCGACGAGATCCAGTCCGGGCTGGGGCGCACGGGGTCCACGCTGGCGGTGGACCTGGAGGGCGTCACGCCCGACCTGGTGCTGCTGGGCAAGGCGCTGGGCGGGGGCATCGTGCCGGTGTCCGCGGTGGTCGGGCGGCGCGACGTCCTGGAGGTGCTGGGCCCGGGCACCCACGGTTCGACGTTCGGCGGCAATCCGCTGGCCGCGGCGGTGGGGTCGGCGGTGGTGGGGCTGCTGAAGACCGGCGAGTACCAGCGGCGGGCGGCCGAACTGGGCGTCGTCCTGCGGGACGGGCTGGCGCCGCTGGTGGGACGCGGGGTGGTCGCCTTCCGTACGCGGGGGCTGTGGGCGGGGGTCGACGTGGATCCCGCGCTCGGCACGGGGCGGGAGGTCGGTGAGCGGCTCCTCGCCGAGGGCGTCCTCGTCAAGGACACCCACGGCTCCACGATCCGCATCGCTCCCCCGCTGACCATCACCGAGGACCAGCTCCACGGCGCGCTCAGGGCCCTGGGGCGCGTCCTGACCAGCGGCTGACGGTCGTCCACCCCCAGGCACCGGGAACCCGGCCGGTCGTCCGCCCTCACCCGTGGCGCCGTGACGCCACCGGTGGGGCGGGCGCCGGCGGTCCCGGTCCGGCACTCCGCTGCGACCCGGAGCGAAACCGCCGGCGTCACCGGGACGTCCTGGTGACATGACCACTGCTGCATCCGCATCCTCGTCCAGCACGTCACCGGACTGGCCGCACTGCGGACACGGCGCGACCCCGGACCGGCCGGTCGGCTGCCGGGGCGTCCGCGTCGGTGACCACACCGGCTGCCTGGCACACCTGGAGGAAGCCGACCGCGCGGCCTACCTCGCGACGCTCTCACCCGGCAGCGACATCGACCACCGTGGCACCACCTTCACCGCTGAACTCCTCGACGAGCTGCTCACCGCCCTGCGCGACCCCGCCACCGATCGCACCCAGGTCGGCAACGCCGCTTTCGTCGGAGCGTCCTTCTCCGACGTCGCCCAGTTCGGCCTGGTGTCGTTCTCCGGCGACGCCCGGTTCGACGGGGCTTCCTTCTGCGGCGTCGCGTACTTCGGCTGGGCGACCTTCGCCGGCGAAGCCTCGTTCCACGAGGTGTCCTTCTGCGGCGTCGCGTTCTTCAACTGGACGTCGTTCTCCGGCGACGCCTCGTTCCACGAGGCGTCCTTCTCGCACGACGCCCACTTCGAAAGAGTGTCCTTCTCCGGCGACGCCCGGTTCGGTGCGGCGTCCTTCGCGCGCGACGCCGTCTTCAGCAAGTCCTCGGTCTCCGGTGCGACCGGATTCGTCGAGGTGTCCTTCGCCCGTGACGCCCGCTTCGACGGCGTGTCCTTCGCCGGTGACGCCTGGTTCGGTGACGCCACCTTCTCCGGCAACGCCTGGTTCGGTGACGCCTCCTTCTCCGGCAACGCGTACTTCGACGGCGCGTCCTTCTCCGGCCGCGCCTGGTTCCACTCCGTGTGCTTCTCCGGCGACGTCCGGTTCGACAGGGCGCGGTTCGAGGCGGCCTCGCGACTCGGGCCATTGGTGTGCGGTCGTCGGGTGGTGCTGGACGGGGCGGTGCTCCAGCAGCCGGTGACGCTGGAGATGGCCGCCCGCCAGGTCAGTTGTGCGCGCACCCGGTGGGCGTCGACCGCCACGCTGCGCCTGCGCTACGCCGAGCTGGATCTGAGGGACGCGGTCTTCGAGTACCCGGTGCTCGTCGCCGCGGGCCTCACCCGTTTCAGGCGGTCCGAACCGGCCACCGGCTGGTTACCGGAGACGGAACTGTCGGACCTGGAGCCCGGCGTGCGCCTGAGATCGGTGGGCGGGGCGGACGTCGCCCACCTGGCGCTGCACGACGTCGACCTGAGCACCTGCCGGTTCGCCGGGGCCATCCACCTCGACCAGCTGAAGGTCGACGGGTGGTGCACCTTCGCCACCACTCCCGCCGGCTGGAGCCGGCGCCTCCCGTGGAGATGGAGCCGACGCAACACCCTGATCGAGGAACACCACTGGCGGGCACGCGTCGCGCGCCACCAGGAGCGGGCCCCGAGCCTGGGCTGGAACAGCCCCCCGCCGGACGCCCCGGACCTGAAGCCGGCCGCCGTGGCGGCGCTGTACCGGCAACTGCGCAAGTCGCTGGAGGACGGCAAGAACGAGCCGGACGCGGCCGACTTCTACTACGGCGAGTGCGAGATGCGCCGCCACGACACCACCCGGTCCCGGGGCGAACGAGCGTTGCTGGGCCTCTACTGGGCCCTGTCCGGGTACGGGTTGCGCGCTACCCGCGCCCTGGCCTGGCTGGGGGCGGCCATGACGGTCACGGTCGCGGTGATGATGCTGTGGGGGTTGCCCGCACACGACCCGAAGCCGACCGCCACCGGTCGGCAGGCGGCGGTCGGGGAGGAGATCGTCCTGATCACCGACACCCCCGCCCCGGTCAACCCCACCGGCCCGGCGGCAGAACGCCTCACCACCGAACGCCTGGAGAAGAGTCTGCGGGTGGTGATCAACTCGGTGCTCTTCCGCTCCTCCGGCCAGAACCTCACCACCGTCGGCACCTATACCGAGATGGCGTCCCGGCTGGTCGAGCCCGTCCTGCTCGGCCTGGCCGTCCTCGCCGTCCGCAGCCGCGTCAAACGCTGACCGCGGCATTCCGGCGGCGTGCGGCCTGCGGCGTGCGGGAGGGAGAGGTCACTCGATGGAGGCGCGCAGCGCGTGGAGAGCCTCGTCGAGGAGTCGGCGCAGGCGCAGGGCGTCGGGCGCGACGGCGGTGACCAGGGCGGCGGGGCCGGGGAGCGGGACGAGGGAGGCCGTCGTCCCGAAC
The DNA here is from genome assembly GCF_053592575.1 of Streptomyces sp. NPDC002640. Taxonomy (NCBI): domain Bacteria; kingdom Bacillati; phylum Actinomycetota; class Actinomycetes; order Kitasatosporales; family Streptomycetaceae; genus Streptomyces; species Streptomyces sp. NPDC002640. The sequence goes on from NZ_JBSFVZ010000008.1 coordinate 164,730, forward strand.
GTCCTCGGCGGCACCGGCCTCGCACCGCCGAGGGCCGGGTCGACCAGCAGCACCTGCCCCACCGCCCGGTGGTCGCCGAGCACCGCGGGCCCGTCCCAGCCCCCCGGTGCCCCGGCCCCGCAGGCCACCCGCTGGTCGAGCACCAGGGCCCCGCCCACCCGCACCGTCAGCCGCGAGCCGAGTCCTCCGGGCGGCTCGCCGTGCCGCCCCAGCACCTGTTCCTCCCGCAGCAGCAGCCGCCCGCCCTCGGCGACCTCCACCCGGGTCAGGACCTCGAGTTCGCTCCCCCGCACGGAGATCAGCGGCTCCGGCTCCCACCGGAGCTCCGCGCCGGCGGCCACCCGCAGCCGCGTCTCGTACCGCGCCGGTTCCTTCCCCTGGCCGGGCAGCGCGATCGTGGCCGCCGCGGAGCCGACCCGCAGCCGCGCCCCGGCCTCGACGTCCGTCTCCAGCAGGAACCGGTCGCCGCCCAGCGGCCCGCTCATCGCCCCGACCACCCGCACCCGCGCCTCACCGACGGCGCCCCGCGTGCGGCGCAGGGCGAGCGGTCCCTCGCCGGCGAGCACCGGCAGCGCGGTCCCGCCGCGCCCGTCGGGCACCGCCCGGATCCGCGCGTGCGCCCGCACTCCGGCGGTGCCGTCCGGGACCCTGCTCGCGGTCACGACCGCCACGCGGCCAGCCGCTCCCTCACCCACGCGGCGACCTCGGCGACCCCCGGCTCGCCGCGCAGCGACTGGAACACCACCGGCAGCTCCGCCCGCTGGGCCTTGGCGTCGGCGGCCATCCGGGACAGGTCGGCGCCGACGTACGGCGCGAGGTCCGTCTTGTTGACGACGAGCAGGTCCGCGGTCGTCACCCCGGGGCCGCCCTTGCGCGGGATGTCGTCGCCGCCCGCCACGTCGATCACGAAGATCTGCGCGTCGACCAGCCCCTTGGAGAACGTGGCGGTCAGGTTGTCCCCACCGGACTCGACGAGGATCAGGTCCAGCGGTCCGACCGTGTCCTCGAGGTCCTCCACGGCCTCCAGGTTGGCGGAGATGTCGTCGCGGATCGCGGTGTGCGGGCATGCGCCGGTCTCGACGGCGGAGATCCGCTCCGGCGGCAGCACCGCCTCGCGCAGCAGGAAGTCGGCATCCTCGCGGGTGTAGATGTCGTTGGTGACGACGGCCAGCGAGAGTTCGGCCCGCAGTTCCCGGCAGAGCGCGGCCACCGTGGCGGTCTTGCCGGAGCCGACCGGTCCGCCGAGTCCGACGCGCAGGGCGCGGCGCCTGCCGTCCGGACGGCGCGCGTCGGCGCTGACGGCTCCCTGGCGGCCGTCGTGCGAATGCTCCAGGTGCATCGGCGAACTCCTCAAATTGGGCAGTGCGTTGGGGGACTGTGGTGCGGTCAGGAGGCGAACAGCCGCCCACTGCGGGCGGCATGGGCCTCGGCCGCGATCTCCAGCAGCGGGGCGGAGGCGGCCGGCAGGGCGTCCGGCCCCTCGGTCAGCGCCTCCCGGGCCGCCCGCACGGCGCGGGAGGCGATCCGGTCGGTCTCCGGGGCGAGCCGTGCCAGCACCCCGGTCGCGTCGAACGGGTCCAGGCTCAGCAGCCGGACCGTCGCGGTGGCGGGACCGCCGACGCTCTCGTACGCGGCGCAGTACGCGGCGTCCAGCGGTTCCAGTCCGGCCGCCCGGGCGACGACGCCGAGCACCACCGGCTGGTGTGCGCCGCGGGGGAACGCCTCGGCCAGCGCGTCGAGTTCGGGGCCCGGCCAGGTCGCCCGGGCGGCCCGCAGCAGTTGCCGCCCGGTCCGGCGGGCGACGGCGCGCAGGGCCGGTGACGGGGTGCGGGCGTCGGCGGCGGTGTCCAGTTCCCGCGAGTCCTGGCCGAGCGCCGCCGCCGCGGCGAGCGCGGCGGCGACCAGTCCGGTGGTGTGCAGCCGGCCTCGGCAGAACGCCTCCAGGGAGGCGGCGTCGGTGATCCGGCCGGCGTGGACCGCCGCCTCCGCACCGCCGGAGTGGGCGTGCCCTCCCGCGGGGAAACGGCCGTCGGCCAGCAGCAGGAGTGCGGCGCGGTTCATCGTCGGGTACCGCTCTCAGAAGAGGAAGTAGCGCTGTGCCATGGGCAGTTCGGCGGCCGGTGTCGCCTCGACCAGTTCGCCGTCGATGTGCACGGCGAAGCTGTCGGGGTCGATCCGGACGTCCGGCCGCGCGTCGTTCTCCCGCATGTCGGCCTTGGTGACGCCGCGGGTCGACGTGATGGCCGCCCACCGTTTGCCGAGGTCGAGCCGCTCGGGCAGGCCGGCCTCGATCGCCTCGGGGGCGACGAAGTTGACCGAGTTGGCGGCCGGGGCGCGCCCGATCGCCCCGTACATCGGGCGGGGCAGCACCGGCTGCGGGGTGGGGATGGACGCGTTGGCGTCGCCCATCTGCGCGTAGGCGATCTGCCCGCCCTTGAGCACCAGGTGGGGCTTGACGCCGAAGAACGCCGGTTCCCAGAGCACCAGATCGGCCAGCTTGCCGCTCTCCACGGAGCCGATCTCCGCCGAAAGGCCCTGCGCCAGGGCGGGGTTGATCGTGTACTTGGCGACGTAGCGGCGGGCCCGCAGGTTGTCCGCGCGCCCGTCGCCGGGCAGGGCGCCGCGGCGCCGCTTCATCACGTGCGCGGTCTGCCAGGTCCGCAGGATCACCTCGCCGACCCGGCCCATGGCCTGGGAGTCGGAGGAGATGATCGAGATCGCCCCGAGGTCGTGCAGGATGTCCTCGGCGCCGATGGTGGAGGGCCGGATCCGGGACTCGGCGAAGGCGAGGTCCTCGGGGACGGCCGGGTTGAGGTGGTGGCAGACCATCAGCATGTCGAGGTGTTCCTCGGCGGTGTTGACGGTGTACGGCCGCGTCGGGTTGGTGGAGCTGGGCAGCACGTTGGGGTGGGAGACCACGGTCATGATGTCCGGTGCGTGCCCGCCGCCCGCGCCTTCGGTGTGGTAGGCGTGGATGCCCCGTCCGGCGATCGCGGCGAGGGTGTCGCCGACGAAACCGGCCTCGTTGAGGGTGTCGGTGTGGATGGCGACCTGGACGCCGGTGCGGTCGGCGGCGGTGAGCGCGGCGTCGATGGCGGCCGGGGTGGAGCCCCAGTCCTCGTGCAGTTTGAGGCCGACGGCGCCGCCGCGGATCTGGGAGAGCAGCGCCTCCTGGGAGACGGTGTTGCCCTTGCCCAGCAGCCCGATGTTGAGCGGGTACGCCTCCATCGCCTCGAGCATCCGGGCCAGGTGCCAGGGCCCGGGGGTGACGGTGGTGGCCTTGGAGCCCTCGGCGGGCCCGGTGCCGCCGCCGACCAGCGTGGTGACGCCGGAGGCCAGCGCCTCGTCGGCGATCTGCGGGCAGATGAAGTGGACGTGCGCGTCGACGGCTCCGGCGGTGAGGATCCTGCCGTTGCCCGCGATGATCTCGGTCTCCGGTCCGATCACCAGGTCGGGGTGGACGCCGTCCATGGTGTCGGGGTTGCCGGCCTTGCCGATCCCGGTGATCCGGCCGTCGCGGACGCCGACGTCGGCCTTGACGATCCCCCAGTGGTCGACGATCACCGCTCCGGTGATGACGGTGTCGGGGGCGCCCTCGGCGCGGGTCGCCCGGGACTGGCCCATGGACTCACGGATCACCTTGCCGCCGCCGAAGACGGCCTCGTCGCCGGCCAGGCCGGGGCCGCCGGAGCGGTCCTCCTCGATCTCCACCAGCAGGTCGGTGTCGGCGAGCCGGATCCGGTCGCCGGTGGTGGGGCCGAAGAGGTCGGCGTACTCGGCGCGGGAAAGGTCAGGCATCGAGCGGGCCTCCGGTCTCCTGGCGCAGGCCCGGCACCACACGGCGTCCGGCCAGCGGGACGAGGTCCACCTCGACCGGGATGCCGGGCTCGAACCGCACGGCGGTGCCGGCGGCGATGTGCAGCCGCCGCCCGCGCGCGGCGGAGCGGTCGAACTCCAGGCCCGGGTTGGCCTCGGCGAAGTGGTAGTGGGAGCCGACCTGCACCGGGCGGTCGGCGGCGTTCAGCACGGTGATCCGGGTGACCTCGCGGCCCTCGTTGACGATCACGGGCGTCTCGTCGAAAAGGATCTCTCCGGGAATCATGGGCGGGGTCCCTTTCGTCAGACGATCGGGTCGTGGACGGTGACCAGCTTGGTGCCGTCCGGGAAGGTGGCCTCGACCTGCACGTCGTGGATCATCTCGGGGACGCCCTCCATGACGTCCTCCCTGCTGAGCACGGTGCGGCCGGAGCGCATCAGCTCGGCCACCGTGCGGCCGTCGCGGGCGCCCTCGAGGAGGTGGGAGGCGATCAGGGCGACGGCCTCGGGGTGGTTGAGCCTGAGGCCGCGCGCCCGGCGCCGTTCGGCGACGTCCGCCGCCACATGGATCAGCAGTTTCTCCTGCTCGTGCGGGGTCAGCTGCACGATTTCCACCCCCACCTTCGGCGCCCGACGGAGCACCAGAGGCTAGTCGCGGCTGATTTCGGGGGCGTTAACGGCGCCGGGGCGGGCGGGCTCGTGTCCTGTACGCGTCGGCGCGTGCCCCGCCCGCCCCGGGGCGTGGCCCCGCCGCCACCCGGGTGCGCCCCCGGGCAAACGGACCAGACGACGTACCGTCGTTCGGCGTAGACGCTCGTCCTTCCTCGGGACGTGCCGACTTGCCCCCGGCGCGCGGACACCGGGCGCGCTCCGAGGCTCCCGCGCTGGTGAGCGGCTCGCGGCGGGTGCTTACCGAGGGATACACGCCACTTTGTCCACTCGAACGGCGCAATGGTGACGTATTCCACAACACGCTGTTTACGGATGATCCCGGGCCGCGTCTGCGTGAAGATCCTCCCGACGACAAGCCCCCGCCACCGCGGCGGGGCGGCCCGGGCGGACGCCGAATCCTGCCGCCGGCCGGGCGACGGGTCGACAGGAGTGGATCGGCAGGAGTGGAGGACCCGAGCACGACGGGCCGCCGGAGATGATTCCGCGCGGTCCTTGGGGTGAAGCCGCCGCACGGCGGCCGGGCTACTTCGCGGCCCGAATCCGACAGGTCATCCTTCACAGGCGGCTGTCGAAGGGTTGTGCATGTCCGTGCTCAATCGCGTCCCGTCCCTGATGACCCGGGCCACGACGGCCTCGGTCCTGACCTTCGCCGCATTCGGAGGCGGCATCGTGGTGCCCGGCCTCTCGTCCGAGGCGCAGGCGGCCACCGCGGGCTCCAAGGCCCTGAAGGTGGCGGCCTCCAAGAAGGGAGCCCCCTACCGGTACGGCGCCACCGGTCCGAGCGCCTTCGACTGCTCGGGCCTGACCCTCTACTCGTTCAAGAAGGCCGGCAAGGCCCTGCCGCGCACGGCAGCCCAGCAGTACAACCGCACCACCCGTGTCTCCGCCTCCAAGCGCAGGCCCGGCGACCTGGTGTTCTTCCACTCGGGTTCCTGGGTGTACCACGTGGGCATCTACGCCGGCTCGGGGAAGCTGTGGCACGCGCCCAAGAGCGGCGACGTGGTCAGGCTGCAGAAGATCTGGACGAGGAGCGTCTGGTACGGCCGGGTGCGCTGACCCCGCCGTACGCACGCCCCGGCGCCGGCGGCCCGTCCGTCGGCGCCGGGGCGGTGTTTCGTGGCCGCCGGACGGTTTCCGTCGTCGCCGGGCGGTGTTTCGTGGCCGCCGGACGGTTTCCGTCGTCGCCGGGCGGTTCTCCGTGGTCGCCGGACGGTTCTCCGTGGTCGCCGGACGGTTTTCCGGCGTCGCGCACCCCTTGCCGGGCCGCCGTACGGGTACTCGTGACTAGGTCATGGCCCTCTCCCGCGGGCCGTTTTGCCCGTCCTTTACCCTGGGGGTGTCACCGATCACGGTGATCCTGGCTCTCTTTCGAAAGGTGTGTGAGCGTCCGCCCATGGGCGAGCCTCCCAGTAGCAGCCTTCCCGACGTATCTTCCGCACCTCCCGGCCGCGGGGAGGCGACCCCGTGACCGAGGTCCTCCTCCTGCTCTTGGCAGTCCTGCTCTCGCTGGCCTGCGGCGCCTTCGTGGCGGCGGAATTCTCCTTGACCACCGTGGAGCGCGCCGAGCTGGAGCGCGCCGCGGAGAGCGGCGACCGGGGCGCGGAAAGCGCCCTCAAGGCCGTCCGCGGTCTGACCTTCCAGCTGTCCGGGGCGCAGCTCGGCATCACCGTCACCAACCTGGTGGTCGGCATGCTCGCCGAGCCGTCGATCGCCCGGCTGATCTCGGGCCCGCTCGGCGCCCTCGGCCTCTCGCGGTCCGCCGCGAGCTCGGTGGCCCTGGTGCTGGGCACGGCCCTGTCGACGGTCTTCCTGATGGTCGTCGGCGAGCTGGTCCCGAAGAACTGGGCGATCTCCGCCCCGCTGGCCGTGGCCCGCAAGGTGGCCACGCCGCAGCGCCTGTTCAGCGCGGTCTTCGGCCCGTTCATCACCCATCTCAACAACACCGCCAACCGCGTGGTGCGGCGGATGGGGCTGGAGCCCGCCGAGGAGTTGGCCTCCGCGCGCGGCCCGCAGGAGCTGGCGGCGCTCGCCCGGCACTCCGCCAAGCAGGGGGCGCTGGAGGCCGACACCGCGGAGCTGTTCGTCCGCACCCTGAACCTCGCGGAGCTGACCGCCGAGAACGTGATGACCCCGCGCGTCCAGGTGGTCGCCCTGGACGCCCAGGCGACCTGCGAGGACGTGGCCAACGCGACGCGCGCCACCGGCCTGTCCCGCTACCCGGTGTACCGGGGGAACCTGGACCGGGTGGTCGGCACCGTGCACATCAAGGACGTGCTGGCGCTGCCCGCCGAGCGGCGCGCCAAGGTGCACGTCTCGGAGCTGCTGCGCGAGCCGCTGCTGGTGCCCGAGTCGCTGACCGTGGAGCGGCTGCTCGACCGGCTGTCCGGCGGCCGCACGATGGCCGTGGTGATCGACGAGTACGGCGGCACCGCGGGCGTGGTGACGCTGGAGGACATCGTCGAGGAGGTCGTGGGCGAGGTCCACGACGAGCACGACCCGTACCAGACGCCCGACCTGGCCCCGGCCGGCACCGACCCCGACGGCCGCGCGGTCTACGACGCCGACGGCGCCGCCCGCACCGACCAGCTCGCCCGGATCGGCATGCGCGTCCCGGACGGCCCGTACGAGACGCTGGCGGGCCTGGTCGCCACCTCGCTCGGCCGGATACCGGTCCTCGGGGACGTCATGGAGGTCGCCGGGTGGCGCGTGGAGGTGCTGGACGCGTCCGGCCACCGTGCCGCCCGCGTGCTGCTGACCGCCCCGCCGGCCGACACGGCCGACGTCGGCGCCGAGAAGGGACAGGGAGCGACCCGATGACCGCCGTACAACTGCTGATCGGTCTGCTGACCCTGGTCCTCAACGCCTTCTTCGTCGGCGCGGAGTTCGCCCTGATCTCCGTCCGGCGCAGCCAGATCGAGCCGCACGCCGAGGAGGGCGACCGCCGCGCCGGACGGGTGCTGTGGGGGCTGGAGCACGTCTCGGCGCTGATGGCCGCCGCGCAGCTTGGCATCACCCTGTCGACGCTGGTGCTGGGTGTGGTGGCCGAGCCGGCCATCGCGCACCTGCTGGAGCCGCTGTTCCACGCGATGGGCATGCCCTCCGGCGCGGGTCATGCGGTGTCGTTCGTCATCGCGCTGAGCCTGGCGACCTACCTGCACATGCTGCTCGGCGAGATGGTGCCCAAGAACGTCGCGCTGGCCGAGCCGGTGCGGACGGCGCTGCTGCTCGGGCCTCCGCTGGTGGCGGTCGCCAAGGCGCTGCGGCCGGTGATCTTCACGATCAACGCCTTCGCCAACACCCTGCTGAAGCTGCTGAAGGTGGAGCCGAAGGACGAGGTCACGGCCTCCTTCTCGGACGCCGAGCTGGCGCAGATGGTGAAGGACTCCGGGGAGGCCGGTCTGATCGACGATCGGGCCCGGGAGCGCCTGAACGACGCGCTGGAGCTGGGCCGCCGCCCGGTGGGCGAGGTCCTGCTGCCGCTGGAGAAGGTCCGTTACGTCAGCCTGGGCGTCACCCCCGCCGAGTTGGAGGCCCTCTCCGCGGAGACCGGCTTCTCGCGCTTCCCGGTGGTGGACGACGAGCGGCGGATCATCGGCTACCTGCACGTCAAGGACGCCCTGGACGCGATGCCGCGCGACCTGCCGTTCCGGGTGCAGACCATGCGGCCCATCGCCCGGGTGCGGGAGAACACGCCGCTGGACGACGTGCTGACCGCCCTGCGCGGCAGCCGCACCCACCTGGCCGCGGTGCTCGGCTCCGACGGGCGGCTGACGGGTCTGGTCACCATGGAGGACGTGTTGCGCGAGCTGTTCGGCCAGCCGGCGGCCTGATCCCGCGGTGCCGCGAGGGCCGGGCTCCCCGAGGGGGCCCGGCCCTCGCCGTGTCCGGGGACGACCGACTGGTGTCCGGGGGTGACCGACTGGGCGGTATGTGGCGGGGATACGATCGGTCGCGCCATGCAGACGAATCCCGCACCCACGTACTCCAGCCTCGTCGCCCTGGGCGATTCCTTCACCGAGGGCATGTCCGACCTGCTGCCCGACGGCACCTACCGCGGCTGGGCGGACCTCCTCGCGGCCCGGATGGCCGCCCGCGCCCCCGGCTTCCGGTACGCCAACCTGGCGATCCGCGGCAAGCTGATCGGCCAGATCCTCGACGAGCAGGTGGACGTCGCCGCGGCGATGGGCGCCGACGTCATCACGCTGGTCGGCGGACTCAACGACGCCATGCGCCCGAACTGCGACATGGGCCGGGTGACGGGGCTGCTGGAGGAGGCCGTCGAGCGGCTGGCGCCGGCCTGCAAGCAGCTGGTGCTGATGCGCAGCCCCGGGCGGCGCGGGCCCGTGATGGAGCGGTTCCGGCCGCGCATGGAGGCACTGTTCGAGACCCTGGACGAGCTGGCGGCGCGGCACGGGGCGGTGCTGATCGACCTCTACGGGGCGCCGGCGCTGGCCGATCCCCGGGTGTGGGACGTGGACCGGATCCACCTCGCCCACGAGGGGCACCGGCGGGTCGCCGAGGCGGTCTGGCAGGGCCTCGGGTACGAGCCGGAGGACGAGGGGTGGCACATCCCGATGGCCGCCACTCCCCCGGACCCCTGGCTGCGCCGCCGGGTCGCCGACGCCCGGTTCGCCCGGGTCCACCTGCTGCCGTGGATCGCCCGCCGCCTCACCGGCCGCTCCTCCGGTGACGGCCTGCTGCCCAAGCGCGCGGACCTGCTGCCCTACGAGTGACGCGGGCGGGCGGGGCGGGACGGCGCGCGGGCGCGCACGCCGTCCCGCCGCCGCCTAGGCCGCGGTGCTGCTGCTGCGGTGCTGCGGCTGCGGCTGCGCCTGCTACGGCTGCAGCCACCACGGGCTGGAGTAGGCCACGCCGAAGTCGTTGCAGGGGTGACCGTCGGGGCCCGGGCTGGGGTTGGCCTGCGCGGGGTCGGAGATGCGCAGCACCACCCAGTTGCCGTCCGCGACGTCCAGCGGGACGGTGAACTCGGTGACCCGGTTGGCGGTCGTGCCGATGACGTCGGCGACGGCGGGCGCGCCCGAGCCGGGCCGCAGCACCTGGATGTGGAGCGGCTTGCCCTCCCACTCCGGGCCGCGGTCCAGGTCGAGCACGAACCGCACGTCGGCGCGGGCCTTGTTGACGACGCCGCCCATCCGCACCCCGTCCGCGGTCGCGTCCAGCCGCAGTCCGGAGACCCGCGTGGCGAAGAAGCGGCGGGCCCGCATCGCCTCGAAGACGCCGGCCCGGGTGTTCTGGGTGACCCACAGGCCGCTGCGGCCCTTGCCCTCGGGGAAGCCCCAGTCGGTGCCGTGCTCGTCGGTGACGCCGGTCAGTCCGGTGCGCCAGCCGGCGTTGAGGCAGGCGTTCAGCGGCGAGGACCGGCTGTCGGCCCACCCGTCGAAGAGGTAGTCGTCCCCGCGGTTGAACATCTCCAGGCCGACCATCTTGTCGAGGACGTTGGCGGACAGCGCGAAGTTGTTGAACCGCAGGACCTCCCGGCCGGGGTGGTTGAAGGAGGCCACCGCGTCGCGCTGGGCGAGCCAGTTGTAGAACGAGCCGGGGCCGGACGCGCCGCCGAGGTCGACGAACGAGTCGCTGAACCAGACGTTGGCGTGGCCCTGCAGCGGGTTGGACCACTCGAAGCCGCGGATCGCCGTGTAGACGCCCGGCTCGTTGGCCGCGTCGGCGAGCTGGGCCGTGCGCTGCCACTCGGAGGAGCTGAGGCCCTCGATGCCGAACAGGGTGGAGTGGTCGGTGAGCGCGGCGACGTCCAGGCCGGCGTCCCGCATGGAGGCGAAGGCGAGGGCGGGGTCTCCGTCGCCGTCCGACATCACGGTGTGGTTGTGCAGGTCCGCGTGGACCAGGGTCGTGCCCTGGGTGATCAGCGAGGCGCGGGCCGCCCCCTGCCGCCGCGTGGGGACGTCGGAGGCCCGGGCGGTTCTGGTGGTCAGCGCCTGGGCGGTGCCGGGCGCGGCGGCCATCATCAGCAGACCGCCGGTCGCCGCGAGCAGCGCTCGGCGCGACGGTGCGTGCCGGTGCCCGCCGCGCGCGTCGTGTCCGACGGGGCCCTGGTGACCGTGGGGGCCGTGGGGGTGCGCGTGTCCGTCAGTTGTCATGACCCGGATTACAGCGGGGCCGCGGGGCGGCGTCGACGGGCCGGGAATCGACGATCCGCTGAACAGTCGCGAGCGCCCCGGCGGCCCGCACGGAGCCGGCACGCCGGGTCCTGTAGCTTCCGACGAACGGGGCCGCGGCGTGGACCTGCAGGAACGAACAGTAGAATCCGGTTACGTGACTTCTCCCGCCAAGCCCCGCATCCCGAACGTCCTCGCCGGACGCTACGCCTCCGCCGAGCTCGCCACGCTCTGGTCCCCCGAGGAGAAGGTGAAGCTCGAGCGCCGGCTCTGGCTCGCCGTGCTCCGCGCCCAGAAGGACCTCGGGATCGAGGTGCCGGACGCCGCTCTCGCCGACTACGAGCGCGTGCTCGACCAGGTCGACCTGGCCTCCGTCGCCGAGCGCGAGAAGGTCACCCGGCACGACGTGAAGGCCCGCATCGAGGAGTTCAACGCCCTCGCGGGCCACGAGCAGGTCCACAAGGGCATGACCTCCCGCGACCTGACCGAGAACGTCGAGCAGCTCCAGATCCGCCTCTCCCTCGAGCTGGTTCGCGACCGCGTCGTCGCGGTGCTGGCCCGCCTCGGCCGCCTGTCCGCCGAGTACGGCGAGCTGGTGATGGCCGGACGCTCCCACAACGTGGCCGCCCAGGCCACCACCCTCGGCAAGCGCTTCGCCACCGCCACGGACGAGCTGCTGGTGGCCCACGCCCGCCTGGAGGAGCTGCTCGGCCGCTACCCGCTGCGCGGCATCAAGGGCCCGGTCGGCACCTCCCAGGACATGCTGGACCTGCTCGGCGGCGACGCCGGCAAGCTGGCCGAGCTCGAGGACCGGATCGCCGCCCACCTCGGCTTCGGCCAGGCCTTCACCTCGGTCGGCCAGGTCTACCCGCGCTCGCTGGACTACGAGGTCGTCACCGCCCTCGTGCAGCTCGCCGCGGCCCCGTCCTCGCTGGCGAAGACGATCCGCCTGATGGCGGGCCACGAGCTGGTCACCGAGGGCTTCAAGCCGGGCCAGGTCGGCTCCTCCGCGATGCCGCACAAGATGAACACCCGCTCCTGCGAGCGCGTGAACGGCCTGATGGTGATCCTGCGCGGCTACGCCTCGATGACCGGCGAGCTGGCGGGCGACCAGTGGAACGAGGGCGACGTCTCCTGCTCCGTGGTCCGCCGGGTCGCGCTGCCGGACGCCTTCTTCGCGCTGGACGGCCTGCTGGAGACCTTCCTGACCGTGCTCGACGAGTTCGGCGCCTTCCCCGCCGTGATCGCCCGCGAGCTGGACCGCTACCTGCCGTTCCTGGCCACCACCAAGGTGCTGATGGCTTCCGTGCGGGCCGGTGTGGGCCGCGAGGAGGCGCACGAGGCGATCAAGGAGAACGCCGTCGCCTGCGCCCTCGCCATGCGCGAGCAGGGCGCCGGACGGAACGAGCTGCTGGACCGGCTGGCCGCCGACGCGCGCATCCCGCTGGACCGCGCGGCGCTGGACGAGTTGATGGCGGACAAGCTGTCGTTCACCGGCGCGGCCGCCGACCAGGTCGGGGTGGTGGTGGCCCGGGTCGAGGAGATCGTCAAGCAGCACCCGCAGGCCGCGGCGTACGCCCCCGGCGCCATCCTCTGACCGGGTGGTCGGCCGCACCGTGAGCCCCCGCTTCACCCGTGAGGAACTCGAGGCCGCCCGCGACCGCATCGTGCCCGATGTGGTCGCGGGTGGCCTGCGGGTGCTGTTCTGCGGTATCAACCCGGGCCTGATGACGGCCGCCACCGGCCACCACTTCGCCCGCCCCGGCAACCGCTTCTGGCCGGTGCTGCACCTGTCCGGCTTCACGCCGCGGCGCCTCGACCCGTCGGAGCAGCGCGAGTTGCTGTCGTTCGGGCTCGGCATCACCAACGTGGTCGAGCGGGCGACGGCACGGGCCGACGAGCTGACCGCCGAGGAGTACCTGGAGGGCGGCCGGATCCTGGAGGCCAAGACGGAGCTGCTGCGGCCGCGCTGGCTGGCCGTCCTGGGTGTCACCGCCTACCGGGCCGCCTTCGGCGACCGCAAGGCGGCGGTGGGCCCCCAGGAACGCGTCATGGGTGGCGGCACCCGGGTGTGGGTGCTGCCCAACCCGAGCGGCCTCAACGCCCACTGGACGGCGGCGACCATGGCCGAGGAGTACGCACGGCTCCGCGAGGCCGCGGAGGACTGACCGGCCGCCGCGGGGCCCGCTACGGCGGGTCCTGACGGGTCACCACGGCGAGCAGCGAGAACGGGTGCTCCCGGTCGGGGTGGGAGACCCCGAGGGCTATCCACCGCTCCCGGGCCCGCCACAGGTGCACGTCCGGCAGGTCCTGGCAGAGCCACCCCCAGGGGTCGGGTATCTCGTCCCCCTCCATGGAGCGGACGAAGGCGCCGAACAGCCCCACCCGCTGCGGCTCGCCCCAGCGCGCCGTCAGCCTCTCCGCCAGCGCCTCACGCTCACACTCGAACTGTTCCGCCGTCTCCTCCTCGGGCGACCGGTCCTCCCAGAAGTCCTGGCTGCGCCGGAGTTCGGCCACCCGCCATCCCGGACCGGACCACTCCGGCCCGGGATGGCGGCCCGCGGACGCCGGGCCCTCCTCCGGCAGCTCCAGACCGCACAGCCGTTCCACCACGGCGAGATGACGTGCGATGCTCATGCGTTCCAGTAAACCCGGCGCCACCGACAACTGGCGCGCCGTCAGTTCCGCGAACCCCGGCCCGGTCCTCGCCGGGAGGACGAACGCCGAGTAACATCCGGCCAACATCCGCAGAGAGCTGGGAGGACGGACCAGTGGGACGCCTGACCGGCGGTGACCCCTCGCTGCTGCGGCGGATCAACTCCGCCGTGGTGCTGCACGCGCTGCGCGCGGTCGACTGCGCGACACTGACCGAGATCACCCGCGTCACCGGCCTGTCCCGGCCCACCGTGGAGGGCGTGGTCGACGGGCTCATCCAGGCGGGCCTGGTGACCGAGGCACCCGCGGACGAGGGCGCGACGCGCCGTCAGGGCCGGCCGGCCCGCCGTTTCCGGTTCCGCGCCGAGGCGGGCCACCTGCTGGGGCTCGAGATCGGCGCCCACCGGGTGACCGCGCTCCTCTCCGACCTCGACGGGCGGGTCCTGGACAGCCTCACCAAGGAGGTCGAGGAGACCGCCACCGCGGACGACCGCATCGAGCGCATGCGGACCGGCGTGGCCGAACTCCTGCGCCGCGCGGGGGTGTCGCGGGGCTCGCTGTGGGCGGTGGGCGTCGGCACCCCCGGCATCGTCGAGGCGGACGGCACGGTCCGGCTGGGCACGGCTCTGCCCGAGTGGACCGGCCTGCCGCTCGGGGAGCGGCTCAGCCGGTCCTTCAAGTGCCCGGTGCTGGTGGAGAACGACGCCAACGCGGCGGCGGTGGCCGAGCACTGGAAGGGAGCGGCCACCGAGTCGAACGACATGGTCTTCGTGCTGGCCGGCCTCAGCCCCGGCGCGGGCTCGCTCATCGGCGGGCGGCTGCACCGCGGTTTCGGAGGCGCTGCCGGGGAGATCGGCGCCCTCCACCTGCTGGGCCGCGAGGAGAGCCCGGAGAGCCTGCTGTCCACCGAGGGCGAGCCGCTGCGCCCGCTGGACGAGCAGGCGGTGGCCCAGGTCTTCCGGCAGGCCCGCGACGGCGATGCCCGGGCCCGGGCCGCCGTGGAGCGCTTCGTCCAGCGGCTGGTGCACGACGTGGCCGCCCTGGTGCTGGCGCTCGACCCCGAACTGGTGGTGGTCGGCGGGTGGGCGGCCGGCCTGGACGACGTCCTGGAACCGATCCGTGAGGAGCTCGCCCGCTACTGCCTGCGCACCCCGCGGGTCACGCTCTCCGTCCTCGGCGAGGCGGCCGTCGCCACGGGCGCGCTGCGGCTCGCCCTGGACCACGTCGAGGAGCAACTGTTCGCGGTGGACAGCACGGTGACCGCACGCCGCTGACCCCCCGTGACCCGCCCGGCACCCACGCGTCGGCGGCACCCACGCCGTCGGCACCCGTGTGCGCCCGCGCCGCTGCCGGGGCGACACGGCGCGTGCCCGCGGCGACACCGTCGCCCACGGCCGCCGCCACCCCGCACCCGCCCCGCCGCTCGCCGCGGGAGCGCTCCCGCGACGGGCGGCGACGGCCGGGCACGCGGTCAGCAGGCGCGGCGTTCCGTCTCGTGGACGATCCGCACGTCGCCCGAGGCGCCGAAGGTGAGCCGGCAGGTGTCCGCTCGGTAGGTCGCCACGGAGACCGCGGCCGTCCGCCCTTCGGCGAAGAACCGCGTGGTGACGACCAGCACCGGCGCTCCGGGCAGCCGGTCGAGGTCCTTGGCGTCCTCGGCGCGCGCCGTGCCGAGTTCCACGGCGCGGTCCTGTCCTTCGAGCGTGAGGTGCTGCAGTTCCCGCAGGACAGCCCGGGCGCGGGCCGGGCCCGCGGGCGCGTCGATGGCGGTGAGCTCGGGCACCGACACGGCCGGCACGTAGAGGAGTTCGGCGGCCACGATCTGGCCCTGCGCGGTCAGCGAACGCCGCAGCGCGTGCACCCGCTCGTCCGCGGCGAGGCCCAGCGTGTCGGCGACGGCGGCGGGCGCGGCGGCCTGCGCGCAGTCCAGCGGCTGCCAGGCGTCGCCCGGGGCGCCCGGCCACAGCGGCCGCTCGGTCTCCACGGCCACCCCGACCCGCGGCGGGGCGACGGTGGTGCCCACACCGCGACGGCGCTGCAGCCGTCCTTCCAGTTCGAGTTGTTCCAGAGCCTGCCGGAGCGTCGCCCTGGCGACGCCGAAGCGGGCGGCGAGTTCGCGCTCGTTGGGCAGCACCTCGCCCACCGCGAACTCGGAGTCCAGTGCCTGGCTCAGCACCGTCCTCAAATGCCAGTACTTCGGCTCCGACACCGATTCCAGCTGCGTGGTCCCCACCCTGTCCTCCACGGTGCTGTGTGTCCGGCGACGCTTTAGACGCCCTTGTTTATTAAAGGTTGTTGAACTTTCCTGCGACCATAGGACGCCCCCCGAACCTGGTCAAGACCAATCCTGGAACCGGAGGAGGAATCGGGCAGGGAACGCCACACACCGTTCACACGGTGTTCGTGGTCGAAGGCAGCCGGACGCCTTCGGTCAACCGTGCGTCTCGACGAGCCGGCGCAGCTTGTCCGGGTTGCGCACCAGGTACACCCGCCCGACCAGGCCGTCGACGACCTCGACCTGCACCAGGGTCTCCGGCCGGCCGTCCTCCAGGATCAGGTGGGCGGGCCCGCCGTTGACCTCGACCGGCCGGAGGGACCACGCCCCGGCCGCGCCCGACCTGATGCCGCGGAAGAAGCGCGCGACCTTCTCGGCGGTGAACAGTTCGCGCAGCGGCGCCTTGGCCCTGCCCCCGGAGTCGGCGACCAGACGGACGTCGGGCGCGAGGACCTGGAGCAGCCCGTCCAGGTCGCCGCCCGAGGCCGCGGCGAGGAACCGCTCGGTGAGGTCCCTTCGTTCCGCGGGCGCGGCCCGGTAGCGGGGCCGCCCTTCCTCGACGTGACGGCGGGCCCGGACGGCCATCCGGCGCACGGCGTCCTCACCGCGGTCGAGCATGGCGGCGATCTCCGCGTACGGGAACGCGAACGCCTCGCGCAGCACGAAGACCGCGCGCTCCAGCGGCGAGAGGGTCTCCAGCACCACCAGCACGGCGAAGGAGACCGTGTCCGCGAGTTCCGCCCGCCGCGCGGCGTCCGCGGGCGCGGCGCCGAGCGTGCCGGGCGCGCCGGGGGCCCCGTCCGTGTCCAGGTCGGTGGCCCAGGGCTCCGGGAGCCAGGGGCCCACGTAGGACTCCTGGCGCGCCTTGATCTGCCGCAGCCGGTCGAGGGCGAGCCGGGTGACCACGCGGGTCAGGTAGGCGCGCGGTTCCCGCACCACCGAGCGGTCGGCGCCCGCCCACCGCAGCCAGGCGTCCTGCACCACGTCCTCGGCGTCCACGACCCGGCCCAGCATCCGGTAGGCGACGCCGGTCAGCAGCGCGCGGTGGGACTCGAACTCTGCGGCGGCGGCCTCGGTGGCGGAGTCGGTGGTCACCGTGCCATCCCACCCCGGACTGCCGCCGGTGTCCAGGCACTTTCCGTCCAGCGCGGCGCGGTACGGCCGCCCTCCCCTATCCACTGCGGGCCCTTTGCTGACAAGCTGTCAATATCCGTTTCCCACCCGTCCTCCCATCCCGACGAGGAGCCCATGACCGACACCGTCTCCTTCGACGTCCCGTCCCCGCACGGCCCCCGGACCGTGACCGTCTCCTACCGGCGGGAGGGCACCGGCGAGCCGCTCCTGCTGCTGCACGGGATCGGCCACCACCTCCAGGCCTGGGACCCGGTGAGCCGCATCCTGGCCGCGGACCGTGAGGTGATCGCCGTCGACCTCCCCGGCTTCGGGGCCTCGCCGGCGCTGCCGGAGGGGCTGGAGTACGACCTGCCGACCGTCACGACGGTACTGGGCGCCCTGTGCGCGGCGCTGGGCGTCGAGCGGCCGCACGTGGCGGGCAACTCGCTGGGCGGCCTGCTCGCGCTGGAGATGGGCCGCCGCGGGCAGGTCCGCACGGTGACCGCGCTCTCGCCGGGCGGCTTCTGGTCGCCGGGCGAGTGGCGCTACGCCGCGTCGGTGCTGCGGGTGATGCGCGAGGGCGCCCTGCGGCTGCCGCTGCCGGTCGTGCGGCAGCTGGCCCGGTCCGCCGCCGGGCGGGCGGCGCTCACCGGGACGATCTACGCGCGGCCGGGCCGCCGCCGCCCGGAGGACGTCGTCGCCGAGACGCTGGCGCTGCGGCACGCCCCGGGGTTCGAGCGGACCCTGCGCGCGGGCGCCGGGCTGACCTTCGCCGAGGACCTGCCGGGCGTTCCGGTGACGGTGGCCTGGGGGGACAAGGACCGGCTGCTGCTCCCCCGCCAGGGCGTGCGGGCCAAGCGGATCATTCCGCGCGCACGTCTGATACGCCTGCGCGGCTGCGGCCACGTGCCGATGAACGACGACCCGGCCCTGGTCGCCCGGGTGCTGCGGGACGGCAGCGGCGGCGGTCCGGCGCGCTGAGGAAGCCGGGCGGGTGACCGCGGAGCGCGTTGTTCACCCGGGGTTTCCGCGCGGGCCGTGCGACGGGAGTAGGTCTGGCTGCGCACACCGGTCGGCCGTCCCCGGCCGGTGTCCTACTCCCGTCGGTTTCCCGTTCCCGGAGGCGCAGTCATGTCCGACCACCCGTCCGTCCCGGCACGCCGCAGTGTGCTGCGGGGTTCCCTCGCCGCCTCGGCGGCCCTGGCCCTGCCCGTGGGAGTGGGCTCCGCCGCCCCGGCGTTCGCGCTCTCGGGACGTCCCCGAGCGGCGTGGGGCGTCCAGGCCGGTGACGTGACCGCCGACTCGGGCCTGGTCTGGGTCCGTTCGGACCGCACGGCCCGGATGGTCGTCGAGGTGTCGCCCACCGAGTCGTTCCGCAGGGTCCGCCGGGTGCCGGGGCCGCTGCTGGGCGGGGACACCGACTTCACCGGCGTCACCCGGCTGCGCGGTCTGCCGCCCGGCGAGCAGATCCACTACCGGGTGCTGCTGGCCGACCCGGACGATCCACGCCGCACCGGCGAACCGGTCACCGGCACCTTCCGGACCGCTCCCGCCCGCCGCCGGCAGGGCCTGCGCTTCCTGTGGTCGGGCGACCTCGCGGGGCAGGGCTGGGGCATCAACCCGGACCTGGGCGGTTACCGCATCTACGACGCGATGGCCCGGCTGGACCCGGACTTCTTCCTGCTCAGCGGCGACAGCGTCTACGCCGACGGTCCCATCGCGGCCACCGCCGCGCTGCCCGACGGCCGGGTGTACCGCAACGTCGTGACCGAGGAGAAGAGCAAGGTCGCCGAGACCCTCGCGGAGTTCCGGGGCAACTTCCGCTACAACCTGCTCGACGAGAACCTGCGCCGCTTCAACGCGCAGGTGCCCACGATCGTGCAGTGGGACGACCACGAGGTCCGCAACAACTGGTACCCGGGCCAGATCATCGCCGACACGGACGCCCGGTACACCGAGAAGCGCGTCGACGTGCTGGTCGAGCGGGCCCGCCGGGCGGTGAGCGAGTACTACCCCGTCTCCACGCTGACCCCGGGCCGGCGTGAGGGCCGGATGTACCGGGTGGTGCGGCACGGCCCGCTGCTGGACGTGTTCGTGCTGGACATGCGCACCTACCGCAACGCCAACTCCTCCGGCACCGAGACCGTCGACCCGCAGGGCATCCTGGGTCGCGAGCAACTGGAATGGCTGAAGCGGGAGCTGGCGCGTTCGAACGCGGTGTGGAAGGTGATCGCCGCGGACATGCCGCTGGGCCTGGTGGTCCCCGACACCACGGAGGGCCGGCGGAACGTCGAGGCGGTCGCCCAGGGCGACCCGGGCGCTCCGCTGGGGCGTGAGCTGCAGATCGCGGAGCTGCTGCGGTTCGTCAAGCACCGCCGGATCACCGGCACGGTGTGGCTGACCGCCGACGTCCACCACACCTCCGCGCAGCACTACCAGCCGTCGCGGGCGGCGTTCACCGACTTCGAGCCGTTCTGGGAGTTCGTCTCCGGCCCGCTCAACGCGGGGGCCTTCCCGGCGAGCGCGCTGGACGGCACCTTCGGCCCGGAGCGGGTGTTCGTGAAGGCGCCCACCGCCTCCAACGTCTCGCCGGCCGAGGGCTACCAGTTCTTCGGCGAGGTGGAGATCGACGGCGGCAGCGGCGAGATGACGGTGCGGCTGCGCGAGCAGGACGGGGCGGTGCTGTTCACCAAGGTCCTCCGGCCGGGGCTGGTCGGCCAGTAGCCCGGCGACCTGGTCGCCCTGGCCGCGGAGTGCGCGGAGCGGACCGGGGCGGGGGGCGCCGTCGCGGGGCTGGACCAGGTCGCCGACCGGCGCGGCTCGTCCCGGCTGGTGACCCAGGCACGCCGCCTGCGCACGGCCCTGCGAACTGCGGGTTCCCGTCCCGGAGCATTTGTCCTGTGAGATCTCCCATAGCGGACAGAAGGCCGCTTAACCGGACGGTCACAAAGCGTTTGTGATCACGCAACACCGTTCCTTCACGGTGGAGACATGCATCGAGACTTCTCCACCGTGAAGCGTGTGAACGACGAACGACCGACCCCGTCCTGGCTCCGCCTGGCCCCGAGCGGCTTCCGGGCATGGTGGACAGGACGCCACGAACCCTCGCCCCCGGCAGGTGATACCGATACCGGCGCCCGGCCGTCGTCCCCCGCGGGGCGGCGGACCGGGCAGGCCGGTGCGGACCCGCTGGGGCTCGGGCTGCCCGCCGCGCTGTGGCGGATGCGCGCCACGGTGCGCGACGAGCCCGGCTCGCTGGCCGCGCTCTGCGAGCGCCTGGCCCGTCTCGGTGTGGACATCGTGAGCCTGCAGACCCATCCGCTGGCCGACGGCGTCGTGGACGAGTTCCTGCTCCGCGCGCCCGCCGGGACCACCGCCGAGGAACTGGCCTCGGAGGTGGAGGTGGCCGGCGGCTGGGACGTCTGGACGGAGCGCGGGGACGCCCACGACCTGGTGGACGCCCCGACCCGGGCCGTCGCCCTGGCCACCCGGACCGCACTGGACCCCTCCGAACTGCCGCTGGCGCTGCGCCAGTTGCTGGGGCGCTGCACCATCCGCCAGGTCCCGGCCCGGCCGGGCGACGCCTCCGTGGCGGGACCGGACGGGACCGCGGAGCTCGACGAGGAGACCGGCACCAGGATGCGGCTGCGCGCCCCCGGCGGAGGCGCGATCACCGTGGAACGCCCGTACCTGCCGTTCACCCCGGCCGAACTCGCCCGGGCCCGTGCCCTGGTGGAGCTCGACAGCCGGCTGGGCCCGCGGCTGCCGCTGTCGGAGGACCTGCTGACGGTGCCGGGCGCGGGCCATTTCACGGTCCGCCGCGCCGACCCGCGGGACCTGGAGGCGGCCAAGGCGCTGCACACGCGCTGCTCGGACGAGACGCTGCGCCGGCGGTACCACGGCCCGGTGGGCGACGCCGACCGTTACCTGCGCCACCTGCTCAGCCCCAACTTCGGCCGGACGCTGGTCGTGGAGACCGGGCAGGGCCACGTGGTGGGACTCGGCCACCTCCTGTGGGACGGCGACGAGACCGAGGTCGCGCTGCTGGTGGAGGACACCTGGCAGCGGCGCGGGATCGGCGGCGAGCTGCTGTACCGCCTGGTGCGGATGGCGGCCGAGGCCGGGTGCGAGGCGGTCTACGCGGTCACCCAGGCCTCCAACACCGGGATGCTCGCGGCGATGCGCGGTCTCGATCTGCCGCTGGAGTACCAGGTCGAGGAGGGCACGCTGGTGATCACGGCGCGGGTGGAGCCCGTGCGGCCGGTCACGCCGGAGCCGACGCGGGCCGGAGAGTAACGGCCCGCGGGAGGCGTGTGCGGCGGTGCCGCGACGCCGGACCGCGGAGGGCGGTGCCGCGACGCCGGACCGCTGACGGCGGTGACGTGGCGTGTTCCTGCCACTGTCACCGTCCGAGGTCCCGGCACTGCTGACGGCGGCCCCGTTCCTGGGCAAGGATGGGGCCATGTCAGACACCACCAACCCGCTGCCCCGGCAGGTCGCCGACGCCTACGTCGACGACCTGATCGCCCTCGACCCGATCACCGGCACCTACCTCGGCGTCAGGGAGAGCTCGGGCAGGCTGCCCGACACCTCCCCGGCCGGCCAGGAGGCCCTCGCCGAACTGCAGCGGGCCACCCTGGCCCGGCTCGACGAGGCCGAGCGCCGGCCCGGCGCGGACACCGGCATCGAGCGGCGCTGCGCCCGCCTGCTGCGGGAGCGCCTGACCGCCGAACTCGCCGTCCACGAGGCCCAGGAGGGGCTGCGGGCGGTCAGCAACATCCACAGCCCGGTCCACTCGGTCCGCGAGGTGTTCACCGTGACCCCGGCGGACACCGAGGAGGACTGGGCGGCGATCGCGGAGCGGCTGCGCGCGGTGCCCGCCGCGCTCGCCGGGTACCGGGAGTCGCTGGCGCTGGGCCTGGAACGGAAGCTGTACGGCGGCCCCCGGCCCTGCGCCGTGTTCGTCGAGCAGCTCACCGAGTGGGCGGACCCGCACGGCACCGGCCGGGGCTGGTTCGAGGACTTCGCGGCCGACGGCCCGGAGAAGTTGCGCGGGGAGCTGGACGAGGCGGCCCGCGGCGCGACCGCCGCGCTGGTGGAGCTGCGGGACTGGATGCGCGACGTGTACGGCCCGGCCGTGGCGGGCGCCCCGGACACGGTGGGCCGTGAGCGCTACGCCGGGTGGGCCCGCTACTACAACGGCACCGACCTGGACCTCGACGAGGCGTACGCCTACGGCTGGGCCGAGTACCACCGCATCCTGGCGGAGATGCGGACGGAGGCGGAGCGCATCCTGCCGGGTGCGGCCACGCCGTGGGTGGCGCTGGCCCACCTGGACGAGCACGGCCGGCACATCGAGGGCGTCGACGAGGTCCGGGACTGGCTGCAGGGCCTGATGGACCGCGCGGTGCGGGAACTGGACGGCACCCACTTCGACCTGGCGGAGCCGGTGAAGCGGGTGGAGTCCTGCATCGCCCCGCCCGGGAGCGCCGCCGCGCCGTACTACACCAACCCGTCGGAGGACTTCTCCCGTCCGGGCCGGACCTGGCTGCCCACCATGGGGCTGACCCGGTTCCCGGTTTACGACCTGGTCTCCACCTGGTACCACGAGGGCGTGCCGGGCCACCACCTGCAGCTCGCGCAGTGGACCTACGTGGCCAAGGACCTGTCCCGCTACCAGGCCACGGTCGGCGGTGTCAGCGCCAACCTGGAGGGCTGGGCGCTGTACGCGGAGCGGCTGATGGACGAGCTGGGCTACCTGCGGGACGCGGAGGAGCGGCTCGGCTACCTGGACGCGCAGATGATGCGCGCCGCGCGGGTGATCGTCGACATCGGCATGCACCTGGAGCTGGAGATCCCCGCGGACTCGCCCTACCGTCCGGGCGAGCGCTGGACGCCGGAGCTGGCCGAGGAGTTCTTCGGCGCGCACAGCAGCCGGCCGGCGGACTTCGTGGCGAGCGAGATGACCCGCTACCTGTCGATGCCGGGCCAGGCCATCGGGTACAAGCTCGGCGAGCGGGCCTGGCTGCTGGGCCGGGAGAAGGCGCGTGAGCGGCACGGCGACGCCTTCGACCTGAAGGCCTGGCACATGGCCGCCCTCTCGCAGGGCTCGCTGGGTCTGGACGACCTGGTGGACGAGCTGTCCCAGCTGTGACCGGGACCGGGACCGGGACGGGGACCGGGCCGCCGCCGGGCCGCGGTGTCAGCAGCCGCAGTCGGCGGCCCCGGTGACGGGGGCGGTGAGCGGGTCGGTCTCCCGCCGCTCACCGCCCTGGGGGCCTCCGTCGCTCTCGTAGGCGAAGCCCTCGCGCACCCAGTACTCGAAGCCGCCCAGCATCTCCTTGACCTGGTAACCGAGCCGGGCGAGGGCCAGCGCGGCCCGGGTGGCCCCGTTGCAGCCGGGGCCCCAGCAGTAGGTGACGACCGGCACGGCCGGGTCCAGCAGGCGGGCGGCCAGCCGGGGGATCTGCGCGGTCGGCAGGTGCAGGGCCCCGGGGACGTGGCCCTGGTCCCACGCCGCGGTGGAGCGCGTGTCGAGGAGGACGAAGCCCAGGTCACCGCCCTGTCCGGCCCCGTCGAACGCGGCGGCCACGTCGGCGACGTCGGCATGGAAGGCGAGGCTCGCCGCGAAGTACGCGGCGGCCTCCTCGGGCGCGGCGGGCGGGACGCGCAGCACGGGGTTGGCGGGCACGGGCGCGGTCTTGCCGACGGCGGCGGTGGCGGGGGCAGCAGCGGCGGTGGCGTTGGCGTTGGCGTTGGCGGCGGGAGCGTGGGTGACGGTCATGGGTCGGCCTCCGGTCGGGCACTCGGTGCGGTCGTTGCGACGCCGAGAAATCTAGGCGCGGCAGGCCGCTCCCGGAACGGGCCGTCCACGGCCTTCCGGTTGTTCTGCCGTGAAATCCCCGGCATGCTGGCCCCATGACCACGCAACTCCCGGCGTACACGCCGGACGCCACCGATCTGGCCGTCCTGGAGGTTCTGCAGCGGGACGGCCGGGCGAGCTTCACCGAGCTGGCGCGGGCCGTCTCGATGTCCCCGAGCGCCGTCACGGAGCGGGTGCGCCGGCTGGAGGAGGCGGGGGTGATCCAGGGCTACTCCGCCGTCGTCGACCCGGAGCGGCTGGGGCTGCCGGTGCTGGCCTTCGTCCGCCTGCGCTACCCGACCTCGAACTACAAGCCCTTCCACGACCTGGTGGCCGTCACCCCGGAGATTGTGGAGGCGCACCACGTCACCGGGGACGACTGCTTCGTCCTGAAGGTCACCGCGCGGTCGATGCGGCACCTGGAGGCGATCTCCGGGCGGATCGCCGGGCTCGGACCGGTGACCACCAGCGTGGTCTACTCCTCGCCC
Source organism: Streptomyces sp. NPDC002640 (assembly GCF_053592575.1). NCBI lineage: Bacteria > Bacillati > Actinomycetota > Actinomycetes > Kitasatosporales > Streptomycetaceae > Streptomyces > Streptomyces sp. NPDC002640. The sequence goes on from NZ_JBSFVZ010000008.1 coordinate 188,745, forward strand.
CTCCCCCGCCGGGCGATCACCGGCTGACGGAGCCGCGCTGCCGGACCACGGCTCCGCGCTGCGGGACCAGGGCTCCGCGCTGCCGGACCGTCGAGCCCTGGCGGCCCTTGACCACCTCGAGCTGGGCGTGGACGCGGCGCCTGAGGTCGGCGACATGGCTGACGATGCCCACACTGCGGTCACGTTCGCGCAGTGAGTCCAGGACGTCGAGGACCTCGTCGAGCGTCTGGTCGTCGAGGCTGCCGAAGCCCTCGTCGATGAAGAGCGTGTCGAGCCGCACGCCGCCCGCCTCCTCGGTGACCACGTCGGCCAGGCCCAGGGCCAGGGCGAGGGAGGCGAAGAACGTCTCGCCGCCGGAGAGGGTGGCGGTGTCCCGTTCCCGGCCGGTCCAGGCGTCGACCACGTGGAGGCCGAGGCCGCTGCGGCCGCGGCCGGAGCGGCCGTCGGAGTGGACGAGGGTGTAGCGGCCGGAGGACATCCTGAGCAGCCGGGCGGTGGCCGCGGCGGCGACCTGTTCGAGGCGGGCGGCGAGGACGTAGGACTCCAGCCGCATCTTGCGCTCGTTGTCGGCGGAGGTGCCGGCGGCCAGGCCGGCCATGCGGGCGACCTTGTCGTGCTCGGCCCGCAGCGGGGCGAGGGCGCGGGCGGCCCGGTGCGCCTCGGCGGAGAGCCGGTCGAGGTCGGCGCAGCGCCGCGCGGCGGCGTCGTGGGCGGAGGCGGTCCGGCGGACCCGCTGGTCGGCGGCGTCGAGCGCGGCCGTGACGGCGGTCAGGTCCACGGACGGGAGCTGGGCCGCGGCGGCGGTGTCCTCCTCGGCGAGGACGGCGCGGACCGCGGCGTGTTCCTGCTGCCAGGCGTCGAGCCGCCGCTGGAGGGCCCGGTGGGCGGCGGCGTCGAGCAGGGCGTCGGCGGCGGCCCGCGGGGTGTCGAAGCCGGCCCGGTAGGCGGCGTCGGCCAGGCGGGCGTCGGCGTCTTTGAGCCGGTGCGCCGCGGCCTCGGCGGCCCGGGCGGCCTCGGCGGCGGCGTCGAGCAGGGCGACGGCGTTCTCGAGCTGGGCGGCGCGGGCGGCGACGCTCACGGCCGCGCCGCGCGCCTCGGTGAGTTCCTGCGCCAGGGTGGCGCGCTCCTGGTCGAGGCGTTCGCGGTGGCCGACGCGGGCGGCGGCACGGACGGCGGCCTCCTGCCGGGCGGCGGTGCGGCGGGCGTGCTCCTGTTCGGCGCGGCGCAGCTCCTCGCGGGCTGGGTGGAGGTCGCTCGCGGCGAGGTGTTCGGCGCGGTGCCGTTCGGTCAGCTCGGCCAGCTCGCGGGCCAGGTGCGCGGCGGGTTCCTCGCCCGCCTCGGCGACGGCGGCGGCCAGGGCCTCGCGCAGGCCGGCGTGACGCCGTTCGGCCTGGTCCGCCTGCTGCTGGCGGCCGCGGTGGTCGAGGCGGGCGGCCTCCTCGGTGGCCCGGTCGACGTGGCCGACGTCCTTGCCGGCCGGGGCGGGGTGGTCCGGGGAGCCGCAGACGGCGCAGGGTTCCCCGTCGCGGAGGGCTGCGGCGAGCTCGGCGGCGATGCCGTCCAGCCGTTGTTCGCGCAGGGTGTTCCAGTGCTCGTGCGCGGCGAGGGCGCTCTCCCGGGCGGCGGCGGCCTCCTCGCGGGCGGCCTCCGCCTGGACGGTGAGCCGGTCGCGTTCCCGGGCGGCGTCCAGCCGGCGTCGCGCGGGTTCCTGCCGGGCGGCGAGCTGTTCGGCGCGGGTCGCGGCCTCCTGGGCGGCCTCGACCCGGTCCTGGAGCGCGGCGCGGGTCTCCTCCCAGCCGGCGAGCCATTCCTCGGCCTCCTGGAGGGCCTCCTCGTCCGCCCGTTCCTGGCGGTCGAGCCGCTCCCGCTCGGCGGCGAGCGCGTGCAGCCTTCGCTCGGCGCGGCGGGCGGACTCCAGGCCGCCCAGTTCCTCGGCGGCGCGGCGGGCGGCCGCGGCGAGTCCGGCCGCTCCGTCGTCGGCGAGTCCGGCGGGGAGCCGGTCGCGGGCCCGTTCCTCGGCGGCGGCCGCCCTGCGGTGCTCGGCCTCGGCGGAGCACCGCAGGTCGAGGGCGGGGGCCACCGCCTCCGCCTTGCGGGACCGCTCCATCACCTCCTGGGCCTCGCGGAAGGCGGCGGCGCCCTCCTCCAGGCGCCGGGCCTGTTCCCGCGCCTCGGCGAACCGCCGCTGCAGGCGGGCGAGTTCGCGGGCCTCGCTCGTCTCCCGGAGCACCCGCTCGCGGGTCGTGCCGGCCGCGTCCAGCGCGGAGCGGGCGACGGCGAGCTGCTCCCGGGCGGTGGAGCGGGCGACGGCGGCGGCGGTGAGCACGGTCTCGGCGAGGCCGGGGTCCCCGGGGACGAGGGCGGGCAGGTCCATGGCGTCCCCGGCGGCCTGCTGCATGCGGTGCGCGCGGGCGAGGAGGTCGGCGTCGGCCTCCTTGACGCGGGCCTCGGTGGTGCGGCGGCGCTCGGCGAGGCGCTTCTCGACCTCGCCGAACCGCTCGGTGGCGAAGAGCCGGCCGAGCAGCTTGCCGCGTGCCTCGGCGTCGGCGCGCAGGAACCGGGCGAAGTCGCCCTGGGGCAGCAGCACCACCTGGCAGAACTGGTCCCGGCTCATGCCGAGGAGCTGGGTGATCTCCTCCCCTATCTCCTGGTGGGAGCGGCTGCCGGTGGTCTTCCAGAGCCCGGCGGCGGCGTCGTACTCGCGCAGCAGGCTCTGGGCCTTCTCGGGGGTGGTGCCGCTGCCGCGTTTCTTGGGGCGCAGCCAGGCGGGCTGCCGGGTGACCTCCAGGCGGCGGCCGGCCACGGTCAGCTCCAGGGTGACCTTGGTGCCGACGGCGGGGTCGGCGTGGTCGCTGCGCAGGGGGGAGCCCTGGGCGCCGCTGTGGCCGCTCTCCCGGGCTCCGGGCACCTTGCCGTAGAGGGCGTAGCAGACGGCGTCGAGCACGGTGGTCTTGCCGGCGCCGGTGGCACCGTGCAGCAGGAACAGGCCGGCCGCGGAGAGCTCGTCGAAGTCGACGGTCTGGGTGGAGCCGAAGGGGCCGAAGGCGTTCATCTCGAGCCGGTGCAGCCTCATCGGGCGACCTCCTGGGCGGCGGCGTCGGCGCGCACCGCGTCGAAGGCGTCGCGGAGCACGGCGCGCTCCTCCTCGTCGGGTCCGGCGCCCCGGACGTGGGCCACGAAGTCCTCGGCGATCTGCTGGTCGGTGCGCCCGGCGAGGCGGCGGGCGTACGAGGCGCCGTGCTCCTCGGGTCCCCGGTCGGGGTCGAAGGCCAGGCTGAGGGTGTGCGGGAAGCGTTCGCAGAGCCGGACCATGGGGTCGGCGGGGCGTACCGGGTCGGTGAGCGTGGCCTCCACCCAGGCGTCCTCGTGCCGTGCCAGTGCCGGGTCGGCGAGGAGTTCTTCGAGCGGGCCGCGTATCCGGGCGAGGGCGCGCGGCACGGGGCAGTCGATCCGCTCGGCCCGCACGCCGCCGTGGGCGTCGAGGTCGACCAGCCACATCGTCTTGCGGTGGTCGGCCTCGGAGAAGGAGTACGGGAGCGGGGAGCCGGAGTAGCGGATCCGCTCGGTGATGGTCTGGCATCCGTGCAGGTGGCCCAGGGCGACGTAGTCGACGCCGTCGAAGACCGGGGCGGGCACCGAGGCGACGCCGCCGACGGTGATGTCGCGTTCGCTGTCGCTGCCCTTGCCGCCGGTGACGAAGGCGTGCGCGAGCACCACCGAGCGCGTCCCGTCGGGCCGGGCGGCGAGGTCGGCGCGGACCCGGTCCATGGCGGCGCCCAGCACCGCCTCGTGGGCCGCCTTGTCGACGCCGAACTCGTCCTTCACCAGGGCCGGTTCGAGGTAGGGCAGGCCGTAGAAGGCGACGTCGCCGAAGGAGTCCGCGAGGACCACCGGGGTGCCGGCCGAGGCGGCGTCGGTGCGCAGGTGGATGCCGGCGCGGCCGATCAGGCCGGCTCCGACGCCCAGCCGGCGCGCCGAGTCGTGGTTCCCGGAGATCATGACGGCCGGCACGCCGAGCTCCGCCAGCTTGTGCAGGGTGTCGTCGAACAGCTCGACCGCGGCCAGCGGGGGCACCGCGCGGTCGTACACGTCTCCCGACACGACCACCGCGTCGACCTGGTGCTCGCGCACGGCGCCGAGCAGGTGGTCGACGAACGTCGCCTGGGCCGGGAGCATGTCGACCCGGTGGAACGACCGGCCGAGATGCCAGTCCGACGTGTGCAGCAGCCTCATGCCCACCGACCTTAACGGTGGCCACCGACAGCACACCCGTTGGGCATGATTTGTCCCGTTTCGTACTCAACTCCCGGTCGTCGGCCGGTCGCTGAACCGGCCCCGGACACAACCGGGCGCGCCCGGCGGTCGGCCGCCGGGCGCCCGACGACCCGTCAGGGCTGGAGCGGCATGCTCCAGCAGTTGGAGGTCGCCCGCCGGCCCTCGAGCCGGTCCTTCAGCCAGTCGACGGCGTCGCCCTGGTCGGTGAGCAGCGGCACCATGTGGTTGGTGAGGATCTTGTCGCCGAGGTTCGGCAGCACGATCGCCTTGTAGGTGACGTCACCACCCTTGCGGCACCAGTCGACGGCCATCTGGCGGGACTGCCGGTGCGGCACGATGTCGTCCTGGACGCCGGTGGCCACCCGCACCGGGCCGGAGGGCTTCCGGTCGCCGAGGCGCTGGTCGTCGAGGACCTCCTGGATGCGCGGCTCGCTCTCCACGATCTCCGCGAGCGAGCTGCCGTCGGTGGTCCAGGAGCTGCTGCGGCGGAACCCGTAGCCCAGGAGCGAGTCACCCACGCACATACCCGCGAGCTCCTCCAGCGCCTTCCTGCCCCGGTCGTTGAGGTGGCCGTCGGCGACGGGCCGCAGGTCGGGGTAGGCCTGGAGGAAGCCGTTGAGCGACCAGCCCAGGGCGCCGGCCAGGGCGCTGCCGTCGATGCCCTTGATGGTCTCGGTGAGGTCGGCGGGCGGCGCGCCGGAGTAGGTGCCGGCGAGGGTGACGTCCGGGGCGTAGGACGCGGCGAGTTCGGCCGCGGCCGCCGTGGCGCCGCCGCCCTGGCTGTAGCCGTACAGGCCGATCCGAGACTCCGGGCGCAGCGAGGTCCCCGGCAGCGACCGGGCGGCGCGGACCGCGTCCAGCACGGCGTGTCCGCCGTCGACGCGGTTGACGTAGGTGTGCAGGCGGTCGGTGGCGCCGAGGCCCACGTAGTCGGTGACCACCACGGCGATGCCGGCGGAGAGCAGGCGGTAGATCGACAGGTCCTCGTAGCCGACCGAGACCGAGTCGCCCTCGATCAGGATCGGGTACTGCAGCCCCTTGGAGGCCGCGCACTCGTCGCCCTGACCCATGGTCCCGGGCGCCACGGCCACCAGCGGCCGCGCGCCGTCGCCCCGCCAGGCGGCGGTGGGCTCGATGTAGGCGCCGGTCACCGCGACGGGGTTGCCGCCGGAGTCGGTCGACCGGTACATCAGCCGCGTCGCCCGGCCGGGGAACGGGCCGCCCAGGGTCGGCAGGCTGATGGCCAGCGGGAGCGGTTCGCTGCGGACGACGGCGCCGTTGCGGCCGGGGAGGCTCGCGGGCGGGGTGTAGAAGTCGGACGCGGCCTCGGCGGCGGACGCGGACGAGGCGGCGGGCGCGGCGGGGGCCGCCTGGGCCACCGCGGTCTGCGCGCCCACGCAGGCCAGGGCGACCAGGGCGGCGGCGAGCAGCCTGCGGGCGGGCCTGCGGCCCGGGGCGGCGGCCGCCGGCCGGTCGGAGATGCGGGTTCTGTGCACGCGGCTCACTCCAGGGGTCGACGGAGGCCGGGCGCGGGCAGGATGACGCGACCCGTGTTACCGGCGGTTACTTACCGGAGAGTAAGGTGGTGCCGCGTGTGGTGACAAGACATGTGCAGGGTCCTGGGACGCGGGTGTGGTGGGACGCGGGTGTGGCGGATGTGGCGTTCGGGGCGCACCGGCTCAGGCGTCGCCGTAGGCCTCTCCGCCGAGCGTGAACCCCGCGGTGCCCGCCGTGGCGTCCGCCAGCCAGGCCCGGAAGGACGGCACGTCCGCGTCGGGGAGGCCGATCTCGATCTCGACCTGCTCGCCGTACCGCACGTCGCGCACCTCGCGGCCGGTGGACCGCAGGTCGTTCTGGATCTTCCCCGCGCGCTGGTGGTCGACGGTCACCACGGCGAGCCGGAAGCGGCGCCGGGTGAGCGTGCCGAGCGCGTCCAGCGCCTCGCCGACGACGCCGCCGTAGGCCCGGATCAGCCCGCCGGCGCCCAGTTTCACGCCGCCGTAGTACCGGGTCACGACCGCGACGACGTAGCGCATGTCGCGGCGGGTCAGCATCTGGAGCATCGGCACGCCCGCGGTACCGCCCGGCTCGCCGTCGTCGCTGGCCCTCTGCACGGAGGCGTCGGCGCCGATCACGTACGCGTAGCAGTTGTGGGTCGCGTCCGCGTGCTCCTTGCGGACGGCGGCGACGAACGCCTGGGCCTCCTCCTCGGTGGCCGCCGGGGCGAGGCTGCACAGGAAGCGGGAGCGGTTGATCTCGGTCTCGTGCACGCCCGCGCGGGCCACTGTGCGGTACTCGTCCTGCATCCGGCCAGCCTATGCGGTGCGGCCCGGGCCGCCGTCGCCGCGTCCCGGGCCCGCCGCCTCACCGGTGCCGCGCGGGCGGCGGGCCGGCCACGGTCACGCGCCCGCCACGGTCATGGGCCGGCCACGGTCGCGCGCCGGCCACGGTCACGGGGGCGTGCCGCCGCCGCGACCGTGGCCTGGCCCGGGTCAGGCGTCGGCGCCGGGGGCGGGCGCGCCGTCGAGGACGGGCAGCAGCGACGCGTGGTGCTCGACCGTCTCGCCGCCGCCGTCGGCCGCCGTGGGGTCGGCGGGAGGTACGGAGGCGTCCGGTGCCTGCGCCTGTTCCGGTGCGGCGGGGGCCGCGGGGTCGGCCGGAGCGAGGGGTTCCCGCTGCTCGCCGGGCCACTCCGGCATCTCCCCCGCGCCCGGCGCCCCGGCCGCCTCCTCCACGCCCGACATCGCCGGGACACCCGCCTCCGCCGGGTCGGGCGCCCCGGCCTCGGCCGCCTCCACGCCGGGCGTCCCCACCCCGGTCGCGTCCGCATCCGCCCCAACGGCCTCCGCCGCATCCGGCGTGCCCGTCCCGGCCGCCTCCGCCGCGTCCGGCGTCCAGCCGAACGGGTCCGTGGCCGGGTCCGGGCCCACGGTGCCGGGGGCCGCGGGCTCCCAGCCCGCCGGGCCGTCGCCCGCGGGGAAGGCGGCCGCCGGGTCACCGGGCCACGGCACCGCCGCCCCCGCGCCGCCGACCTCGGCGGCGTCCGGGGCCACGGGCTCGGCGGCGTCGGGAACGGGACCGGGCGGCGCGGACTCACCCGCGCCGCCCTCCACGTCGCCGCCACCGGCCCCGGCCGCGTCCCCGGCTCCGCCTCCGGGTGCCGTCGGGCCCCCCGCCGCGGGGTCGGCCGCGGCCCCGTCGGGGAGCGGCCCCCGCTCCGGTGAGCCGGGCGGCGCGGCCAGGTCGGCGGCGCCGGTCGCGCACCGCCCGATCCGGCATCCCCCCTGCGGCTCGAAGGCCCCGGCAGCCCCGGCGGCCTGAGCGGCCTGGGCGAGCGGCGTCGCGGCCACCGCCGCGAGCAGGGCGGCGCTCACCACCGGCAGTGCCACCCGGATGCGTCGGCGTCGTGCGGATCGGGTCATCTTCGTCCTCCTGGGAAGTCGGCCCGGTCCACGCAGGCGCCGCGGCATCCGCGACGACCGCGACATCCGCGACATCCGCGAGCGGCGGCGGCCACGGCGGGCGCACGGGACCGGGGCCGGGGACCGGGGGCAGTGCTCCCACCCCAGCACGCACCGCCCCGGCCGGCGCTGCCGATCCGCCGCCGGGGGTCTCTCCGGGGGACCCACGCACCCCGCACGGGTCAGCGCCACTGGGCCGACCGGCCGGGTACGGGCCCCGTCCGGTCGGCCCGGCGGCGAGGATCAGGCCGGCAGGTCGGCGGCCGGCACGTCGAGCGGCACGTCGGCGGCCGGAACCTCGCCCGCCGGCACTGTCCGCGTCGCGTCCCGCGCGATCCGGCGGCGCCGCGAGGGCAGTCCGACGGTCGGATGGGCCACGCCCCAGGCCGCGCCCTTGCAGACGAGCTCCTTGTAGACCGCGGCCACCCGGCCGGTCAGCGCCGCGCCCTTGGCCCGGTCGTCGGCGGTGACGTACTGGATCAGGCCCTCCTTGCGCCCCAGCGAGACGCACTGGTTGAAGTAGCGCAGCGGCACCTGGGGGAGCTTCCCGCCGGCGAGCCGGGCCGCGATGGAGTCGGCGGCCTGCCAGGCGGTCGGTACGCCGCTGGCGCACGACATCCGCAGCGGCCGGCCTCCGGGGCCCATGGCCAGCGCGGCGTCGCCGACGGCGTAGACGTCCGGGTGGGAGACCGAGCGCATGGTCCCGTCGACCACGATCTGCCCCGTGTCGGCGACTTCCAGCGTGGTGGCCCGGGCGACCGGGTGCACGGCGAAGCCCGTGGTCCACACGGTGACCGCCGCCGGGATCACCCGTCCGTCGGCGGTGGTGACGCGGTCGGACTCGACTCCGGTGATTCCGGCGTTCTCGTGGACCGTGACGCCCAGCCCGGCGAAGACCTTCCTCAGGTGCCCGCGGCCCTTGGCCGAGAGCCCGTCGCCCAGGCGGCCCCGGTCGGCGAGCGACACGGCCAGGTGGGGGTGGGACTCGGCGATCTCGGTGGCGGCCTCCAGCCCGGTCAGGCCTCCCCCGACGACCACCACCGGCTGCCCGGCCTCCAGCCCGGCCAGCCGGTCCCGGAGCCGCAGGGCGCCGGCCCTGCTCGCGACCTCGTGGGCGTGCTGCTGGACACCGGGGACCCCGTGGTCGTCCCACCCGCTGCCGAGGGCGTGGACGAGGGTGTCGTAGGCGAGCTCGCGGGCGCCGTCGTCGCCCACGACGGCGACGGTCCTGCGCTCGACGTCGATCCCGGTGACCTTCGCGATCTCCAGCCGGACCCCGGTGCCGGTGAACATCTCGCGGAGGGGCCGGTGCCTCAGGTGCTGGCCGGTGGCGAGCTGGTGCATCCTGACGCGTTCGACGAAGTCGGGCTCGGCGTTGACGAGCGTGACGGCGACGTCCTGCGGGTGCAGGCGCCTGGCGAGTCGGCCGGCCGCGGAGGCTCCCGTGTATCCGGCGCCGAGGACGATGATGCGGTGCTGCATGGCCTGCTCCTGTCTGCGCGGTCGTCACCCGTGTTCCGGGCGGTTACGCCTCTTGAACCGGGCAGCACGCCGATCCCTGACAGGCAGAAGTTGTGACCCGCGTCACATCTCACGAGTGCCGGGGCGGGCCGCGGTCAGAACGCGTGGAACAGGGGCTCCCCGTGCTCCTCGCCCGCCCACCGCTCGGTGGCCCGCTCCAGCTTGTCCGGGTTGGCCTGGCTGCGGAACGCCCGGATGCCCTCGGCGGTGACCTCCAGGCAGACCACGCCGACGACCCGCCCGTCCACCACGGCGACGACGGCGGGCTCGCCGTTGGCCGTCGTGGCGTGGATCTCCGGCGAGCCGCCCAGCAGGTCGCGCTTGGCCTTCGCGGGCCGGAACAGGCCCCACATGAACTTGGCGACCGCCAGGGCACCTTCGAACGCCTTGGTCCTGGCCGGCACCTTGCCGCCGCCGTCGCCGACCGCGACGGCGTCGTCGGTGAGCAGGCGCAGCAGCCCGTCGTACCGGCCGCTGGTCGCGGCGGACAGGAACTCCTCGGCGATCCGCCGTGCCGCCGTCCGGTCCACCTCGATGCGCGCCGTGCCCTGGGCGAGGTGGTGCCTGGCCCGGTGGAGGATCTGCTGGCTGGCGGCCTCACCGATGTCGAGGATGTCGGCGATCTCCCGGTGCGAGTGCCCGAACGCCTCCCGCAGCACGTACACGGCGCGTTCGTTGGGCGTGAGCCGCTCCATCAGCGTCAGCACCGCGAACGACACCGATTCGCGCTGCTCCGCCGTCTCCGCGGGGCCGAGCATCGGGTCGCCCTCGAGCAGCGGCTCGGGCAGCCACTGCCCCACGTAGGTCTCCCGCCGGGCGCGGGCCGAGGTGAGCTGGTTGAGGCACAGCCGGGTGAGCACCTTGGTCAGCCACGCCTCGGGGACCTCGATGCGTCCGGGGTCCGCCGCGTGCCAGCGCAGGTACGTCTCCTGCACGACGTCCTCGGCGTCGCTCGCGGACCCGAGCATCCGGTACGCGATCGCTCCGAGCCGGGGCCTCGCGACCTCGAACCTGTCCACGTCCTCGGCGGTCAGCGGCATGGGTCGATGCTATCCGCCCGCCCGTCGCGCCGCCGCGCCGAGGCGCGGGAAGCACCTCGGCACGGTCGGCGGGCGGCCGGCCGTCCGGGGCGGCCGGCCGTCCGGCGCGCCCCGGCCGGCGGCGGTCAGGCCGTCGGCACCGGCTTGGCCGGTTGCTGCGGCTCGGCGAGCAGGGCCCGCCGGGTCCGCGGGCCGAAGACCGCCAGGACGATCGCGCCGACCAGCCAGGCCCCCGCGATGAAGTAGAAGACGGCCTGGTACCCGCTGCCCTGGTAGACGGCGGCGACGATCAGCGGTCCGGCCGCGTTCGACAGGCGGCCGAGGCCGTAGGAGACGCCGGTTCCGAGGGATCGGCCCCGGGTGTCGAAGAGTTCCGGCGAGTAGGCGTAGGCGAGCGCCGTGTACCCGCGCTCGAACATGTTGACCAGGAAGCCGAAGACCACGATGAGGATCGGGTTGAAGGTGAGCCCGTACAGCAGGCCGCACAGGGCGATGACCGTGCCGAACGCCGCGAGGGACCACTTGCGTTCGAACCGGTCCGTGACCAGGGAGGCCAGGTACGAGCCGAGCGGCGCGCCCACCGTGGTGAGGGCGACGTAGAAGACGGACTTCTCGACGCTGAAGCCCTCCTTGGCGAGCAGCGTGGGCGCCCAGCTGGAGAAGCCGAAGAAGCCGATGGTCTGGGTCACCCAGAGCACGGTGAGGAGCAGCGTGGGGTAGAGGTACTTCTTCTGCAGGAGCAGGCGCATCGGGGCGCGGGTCACCGGGGCCTCGGCCACCGGCGGCAGCGGTTCGGGGAGCGGGCCCTTCTCGGCCGCGACGCTCTCCTCGATCTCGCGGAGGATCCGGTCGGCCTCGGCGTGCTCGCCGCGGCTCTCGTGCCAGCGCGGGGACTCCTTGAGCCGCTTGCCGAAGAGGACGAGGAAGATGCCGAGCGAGCCCCAGAGGTAGACCAGGCGCCACGACCAGTCGTTGAGCGGCACCACCGCGCTGGCGATGAGGTTGGTCGCCGGGGTGCCGCAGATGCCGATGACGATCGCGTACGCCTGGTACTTGCCGCGCACGGCGGCCGGGTACATCTCGTTGACGTAGATCACCGCGACGACGGTCATCGCCGCCAGGCCGGCCGAGGTCAGCACCCGGAAGACGCCGAGGGAGACGATGTCCCAGGCGAAGACCGAGACGAACGAGAAGAACCCGAACCACAGGGTGGTCACCATCAGGGTCCGCTTGCGTCCCCACCGGTCGGCCAGGGCGCCGGCGCCGATGGAGCCGAGGAACATGCCCACGAAGGACAGCGAGGTGACGTAGGCGACCTGATCGATGGTCACGCCCCACAGGCCGATGAGCTTGGGGGCGGTCGTCGCGAAGGTGTTGATGTCCGCGAACTCGAAGAAGTACGCGAAGGAGATGGCCAGGAGGGTGACCTTGTGGAACCGGCCGATCGGCAGCCGGTCGATCCGGTTCAGCGCGTTGGCGTGCGCCGGCGCCTGGGGTGACGTCATGGGAGGGATCCCTGTCGGAGGAGGAGTCGGGAGGGCGGGGGTGGATGGGGGTGGGTGGACGTGCGTGGGGTCAGGCGGCCTCGTCCGGCCAGTAGAGGCGCATCGGGTTGTCGACCAGCAGGCGCCGCTGCTGCTCGGCGGTGACCGCGATCAGCGGGATGTGGTCGACCAGCAGGCCGTCGTCGGGCATGTGGTCGGTGAGGTTGGGGTGCGGCCAGTCGGTGCCCCACAGCACGCGGTCGGGGAACTCCTCCACCACGCGCCGCGCGAACGGGACGACGTCGGAGTAGGCGTTGCGTTCGCCGTCCAGGGCCGCGGGGCCGCTCACGCTGAGGCGCTCCGGGCAGGTGACCTTCACCCAGACGTCGTTGGCCTCGACGAACCGCAGGAACCGGCCGAACCCGGGGCCGTCGGCGGACCGGGTCACGTCGGGCCGGCCCATGTGGTCGATGACCAGCGGTGCGGGGAGCGAAGCGAAGAAGTCCGCCAGCTCCTCGAGGTCCGCGCTCTCGAAGTACAGGACGATGTGCCAGCCGAGCGGGGCGATCTTCTCGGCGATCACGGCGAGGGCGTCCCGGGGCGAGGCGTCGACCAGACGCCGCACGAAGTTGAACCGGACGCCACGCACGCCGGCCGCGTCCAGGTCCCGCAGTTCCCGCTCGGTGACGTCCGGGCGCACCGTGGCGACGCCGCGGGCCCGGCCGCCCGCCGAGCGGACGGCGTCGACCATGGCCGAGTTGTCCGCGCCGTGGCAGGTGGCCTGCACGACGACGTTGCGGGCGAAGCCGAGGTGGTCGCGCAGCGCGAACAGCTGCTCCTTGCCCGCGTCGCAGGGGGTGTACTTCCGCTCGGGGGCGAACGGGAAGGCGGCCTGCGGACCGAACACGTGGCAGTGGGTGTCGACGGCGCCCGGGGGCAGCCGGAAGGCCGGGACGGACGGGTCGGCGTACCAGTCGAGCCAGCCGGGGGTCCTGGGGGCGTGGCGGGTCGGGTGGTTCATGGCGCTCCTGGTCCTGCGCGGCTTTCCTGGACGGCTGGAGCCTGGCCCGCCCGGGCGGCGCGCAGAAGGCGCCCCGACACGGATCTAACCTCGCCTTAACATTCCCGACCCGCCTCTGACGTGCTGCGATGTGCCCCACGCCACAGGTGGGCGGGCCCTCGGTGGTCTACATTCGGGGCCCGGGCGGATGCCCGGGTTCCGCGCGGAGGGAGGTGGGCGGGGATGCAGATACTGCTGGCCGAGGACGACGACGGCGTCGCGGCGGCTCTGGTGGAAGTGCTGTACGACCACGGCCACGACGTCCGTCGCGTCCGCCACGGCCGGGACGTCCAGACGTACCACCGCAGCGCCGACCTCCTCCTGCTGGATCTCGGACTGCCCGACGTCGACGGCCTGGACGTGCTGCGGGCCCTGCGCGCGGTGAGCGAGATGGCCGTGGTGGTGCTGACCGCCCGGGGCGACGAGCGGTCCGTCGTACGGGGGCTGCGGCTGGGTGCGGACGACTACCTGGTCAAGCCGGTGCGGCTGGCGGAGCTGCTGGCCCGGATGGAGGCCGTCACCCGGCGGGCCGCGGGACGGGGCGCGGTGGCCCCCGCCGTCTCGCGCACGGTGGGCGCCGGCGACGTCGAGGTCGATCTCGACGCCCGCCGGGTCCGGGTGGCCGGGGCGGACGTCGACCTGACCGCGAAGGAGTTCGACGTGCTGGCGGTGCTGGCGGGGCGGGCCGGGACGGCGGTCAGCCGCGAGCAGGTGCTGGACGAGGTCTGGGGCGACGCCCACCGGGCCGTCTCCCGGTCGCTCGACGTCCACCTCACCCAGCTCCGCGCGAAGCTGGGGCGGCCCGAACTGATCACCACCATCCGGGGCTTCGGCTTCCGGTTCGGGGACTGAGGACCGGCCGTGCGTTCCCGGGTCCGGACGGTGCTGCTGCTGTTCGTGGTGCTCACGGTGGCCGCGTTCGCCGTGCCGCTGCTGCTGTTCACCGCCTCGGACCGCACCCAGCAACTGGTCCTGGCCCGCGGCTCGGACCTGGACCGTTTCGGTTCGCTGATGGACCAGGCGGCCACCACCGGGGACTTCTCCGTGGTGCGCGCCGAGGCGCGCCGCCACACGGAGCTGTACGGGGAACCGATCGTCATCACCGACGTCAGCCGCAGGCCGGTCGTCCAGACCGGCGGGATGCGCGCCGCCGACCCGGCGGTCGCCGGGCTGGTCGGGGCGGCGCTGCGCAACCAGACGACGCACCCCACCCACGCGCTCCACCCCTGGTCGCACGGGCAGAGGATGTTCGCCGAACCGGCCGGCACCGGCACCCGGGTGACGGGGGCGGTGGTGATGCGGGCGTCGGTGGGCACCGCGGCGCGGGACATCGGCAGGCGCTGGGCCGCCGTCCTGGCCGGCACCGCCCTGGTCGCCGTGGCGTGCGCGGTCCTGGCCCGGGCCGCCACCCGCTGGGTGGTGCGGCCGTTGCGCCGGCTCGACCGCGCCGTGGGACGGCTGGCCGCCGGACTGCCGCCCGAACAGACCCGGGCCGGAGGTCCGCCGGAGCTGCGTCAGCTCGCCATCGGCTTCAACCGCATGGCGCGGAGCGTGACGACCGCGCTGGAGCAGCAGCGCCGGCTGGTCGCGGACACCTCGCACCAGATGCGCAACCCCATGGCCGCGCTCCGGCTGCGGGTGGACGCCCTGCACACCCATCTGCCTCCGGCCGCCGACCGCACGTACACCGGCGTCACCAACGAACTGGACCGCCTGGAGGCGCTGCTGGACGACATGCTGGCGCTGGCCGCCGCGGAGCACCGGGCCGGTGAGCTCACCGCGGGGACGGGTGCGGCGGCGTACTGCGACGCGACCGAGGTGGCCCTGACGCAGCACCGGCTGTGGGAGCCGGTGGCCCGGCGTGCCGGCGTGACCCTCACCGCGGAGCCCGGGGACGACCGGGCCGACGGCGCCGCGGTCGTGGCCGCCTGTTCGGGCCACGAACTCGCCCAGGTCACCGACATCCTGCTGGACAACGCCGTCAAGTACGCGGGGAGGGACGCCTCGGTCTCCCTGCGCTGCGCCACCGAGGGCCCCTTCGCGGTGCTCACCGTCCAGGACGACGGCCCGGGCCTCACCGTCGACGAACTGGCCCACGCGGGCACCCGGTTCTGGCGCTCGTCCCGGAACGCCGGCACCTCCGGCACCGGGCTGGGCCTGGCCATCGCCCGGCAGATCCTCGCCGGACGGGAGGGCCGGCTGGAGCTGCGTCCGGCCCGTCCCCGGGGCCTGGAGGCCCGGGCCCTGGTGCCGCTGCCGCGGCCCGTTCCGGACCGGGAGGACACGTGACGGCGCACTCTGCGCACTCGGCGCAGGCGGCGCACCCCTCCCCCGACCGCCGCGCGGTGCTGCGCGCGGCCGCCGGCGCGGGCGCCCTCGCCCTGCTCGCCGGCGGTGCGGCGGGCGACGCCCCGCGACGGCACGGCGGGCCGGGCGGCGTCCTGCGCATCGCCACCGGTGAACCCACCGCGTTCTACGCGGCGTTCGGCCGGCTCCTGGCCGAAGAGATCACCCGGGCCCGGCCGCGTCTGCGCTGCCGCGTCCGCACCACCGCGGGCAGCATCACCAACCTCAGGCTGCTGCGCGACGGCGAGGTGGACCTCGCCCTGGTGATGACCGACACCGCGCTGGCCGCGCAGGGCACCGCCTTCTTCCCGCGGCCGGTGCCGTTGCGTGCGATCGGCCGGGTCTACGAGACCTACCTGCAGTTCGCGGTGCGGGCCGACTCCTCCGTGCGGACGGTGGCGGACCTCGCCGGGCACCTGGTGTCGCTGGGCGCCGTCGGGTCGGGGGCGGCCGACCTCGGGGAGCGGCTGCTGCGCGCCGCGGGCCTGTCGGCCGCCGACGTGCCGGTGCGGCACCTGCGGCTGGCCGACGCGACCAGGGCGATGCGCGAGGGCTCCGTCGACGGCCTGCTGGTGGCGGGCGGGGTCCCCCTGCCGGCGCTGTCACGGCTGGACGAGGAGACGGGACTGCGCTTCCTCCCGCTGGCGGACCTCCTGCCCCGCCTCGGACGGAGGGGGGATCCGGGGCCGGGCGGGCACCCGGGGGCCGAGGCGCCGGCGGACGCCGCGGGGCGCGGCGGCACGGCGGTCTCGGGCGCCCAGCTGGCCGACATGGGCCTGGAGCAGGTCACCTTCCCGCCCCGGGCCTACCGGGCGGCCGACGGGGTCGCCACCATCGGCGTGTCCAACCTCCTGGTTTGCCGCCCCGACCTGGACCCGCTCCTGGCGGACCTGCTCACCCGCCTGCTGGCCCTCCGGGCGAGCCACCTCGTGCCCGACAACGCCGTGGGCGCCCAGTTCCTGGACATCCGCAGCCTCATCAGCACCGGCGCGACCGAGCTGCACCCCGGGGCCGCCGACGCCTACCGCGCCCTCCACGGCTGAGCGGCCCACAAGGGATCCGGACGCCCGAAACATTCGGAAAGTTTCGCCCTTGTCCCGGAAGTGGCCGAATAGTTCCACCACTCGACGCCCGGCGCCGGCTCTCCCGCCCCGGTCTCCGCCGTTCCGCCCGACCGGGACGGCCGGTGCGGACGCGCCCGGGAGGGGCAGAACGGCCAACCTGGGACGGGTGACGCGGGAGCGTTGTCACACCCTCACCCCCTTCCTACGCTGGGAGCGCTCCCAGGTCGCGCCGGGCGACCGGCCCCCGGCGCGCGGCCACGCGGCCGGACGCGCCGCCGCCCCGGGACAGCACCACCCCACCGGCCGGGAAGCACCGCCACCCCCCCCACCGGCGCGCCCGGAGCCGTCCGCCCTGCCGCGCCCCTCCACCGGAGGTCCCATGCACTTATCACCGCACCGCCCCTGGGCCTGGGCCGTGGCCGCGCTCGCCGCGACCGTGGGCCTGGTGCTCACCCTCCTGGACCCGCGGGCGACCGCCGCCCCGGCGCTCCCGCCCACCGGCGTCCAGGCCGTCGCCGCGTCCGCCGTCGAGGACGAGGGCGCCGACTGCCCCGTGGGCGGCACACCGACCGGCTCCACCTCCCAGCTCCCCGACCCGTTCACCCGGATCGACGGCACCGGCGTCACCAGCAAGGCCGACTGGCGCTGCCGCCGGGCGGAGATCAGGGAGCTGGCCGAGCGCACCGTGTACGGCCAGAAGCCCGCGAAGCCGACCGTGACCGGCACGGTCTCCTCCACCGGCATCACCGTCGACGTCTCCGACCAGGGCCGCAGCGCCTCCTTCTCCGCGAAGGTCGAACTGCCCGCCGGCACCGGCCCGTTCCCCGCCGTGATCGTCATCGGCGGGCTGGGCGCGGACACCGCCACGATCAAGGCGGCCGGCGCCGCCGTCATCAGCTACGACCCGCTGGCCGTCGGCCGCGAGGGCACCGCCCGGAACAACAAGCAGGGCGCCTTCTACACGCTCCACGGCAACACCAGCCCCACCGGCCTGCTGATGGCCTGGTCCTGGGGCGTCAGCCGGATCATCGACGTCGTCCAGCAGTCGGGCGGCACGGTTCTGCGGGGCGACTCCCTGGGCGTCACCGGCTGCTCCCGCTACGGCAAGGGCGCCTTCGTCGCCGGGGCCTTCGACCAGCGGATCGCGCTCACCATGCCCGTCGAGTCCGGCACCGGTGGCGCCCCGATCCTCCGCGGCGTCAACGGCGAGAGCGGGGCCCAGCCCCTGAGCAGCGCGTACGGCGAACAGCCCTGGCTGGGCGACGCGTTCACCTCGTACACCGGGAACCCCGCCGGGCTGCCGGTGGACACGCACCAGATGATCGGCATGATCGCGCCGCGCGGCCTGTTCGTCATGGAGAACCCGCACGTCGACTGGCTGGCCGCCCGCTCGGGCAGTGTCGCCGCGCTCGGCGGTGCGGAGGTCTACAAGGCCCTCGGCGCGCAGAACGCGATCTCGTACTGGTCGGACGTCCAGGACGGCACCCATTGCGCCGCCCGCTCCGAGTGGCGCACGCCGATGCAGCAGAGCATCAACGCCTTCCTGAAGAACTCGGGCAGCGCCCCCGGCGTGTTCCGGATGGCCGCCTCCAAGGCGGGCAGCCTGTCCACCTGGCGCACCTGGACGACGCCCACCCTCGCCGACGGCGGCACGTCCGGGGGCACCACGTCGGGCACCACGTCGGGCACCACGGCTGGCGGCACCACCTCGGGCGCGACCGGCGGCACTACGGCAGGCGGCACCACCTCCGGCACGACCTCGGGCACCACCTCCGGCACGACAGCCGGAACGACCTCCGGTTCCACCGGCGGCACTCCCGGCGCCGGCTGCTCGGCGACCCACCGCACGGTCAACAGCTGGAACGGCGGCCACCAGGGCGAGGTGGCGGTCCGCAACACCGGCTCCACCGCCCTCGGCGGCTGGTCGGTGGGCCTGACCCTCGGCTCCGGCCAGACCCTCGCGAGCGTCTGGAACGGCGTCAACACCGGCACCACCGGCGCCGTGACGGTCCGCAACAGCGCGTGGAACGGCGCCGTCGGAGCCGGTGCTTCCGTCACCTTCGGCTACACGGTCAACGGCGGCACCACCGCCCCGACCGCCCTCACCTGCACGGCGACCTGACCAAGGTCCGCGCCTCCGGGGCGACAACCGACTTGAACATGTTCAATAATGGCGCCCCAACGGGCCCGCGCTCCCTCGGGACGCGGGCCCGTCGCGCGCCCTTCCGCGCGCTCGCCGGAACTCGAGAGACGGAACCCGATGGCACAGGACACCTCCCGGCACCGCCGGCGCAGGGCGGCCAGGATCGTGGCGGCGGCCTACCTGCTGCTGGTCGCCGCGGCCTCGGCCGCCCACGACCTCGCCGGACGGCCGGACGGCTGGAGCGCCGCCCTGACCCTGGCGAGCTTCCCCGGCTCCACCGTGGTCACGGTCCTCCTGCTGTACCCGTCGGCCGCCTGGCTCGGCCCGTCGGACACCGGCCTCGGCCCGCTCTCCTCCCTGGTGCCCTACGTCGCCGGCGCCGTCCTCAACGTCCTGGTGGTGCGGGGAGCGTTCGCCTTCGCCCGGCACTTCGTCCGGGAGGCTCGACGCAGCCGCACCGCCGCCCGGTCAGCCGAGGCTCGCCGCGAGACGCCGCAGTGAGGCGCGGGCCGGCGGCCCCCAGGTGCGCTTCCCGCCCGGCCGGCCGTGGACGCCCGCGTCTCCCACGAAGACGCCCCCGAGTCCTTTGATCACCGCCCAGCCGCGGGCCCGGCGCAGTGTCGCCGGGTCCGCGGCGGGCCGGTAGGAGGCGTGGAAACGGTCGACGCCGCCGTCGGGCAGCAGGATCCACGGGGCGGCGAGATCGCACGCCGGGTCGCCCGCGCACAGTTCGCCGAAGTCGACCACGTCGCAGAGGCCGCCGTCCGCCGTGAGGACGTTGGCCGGGTGCAGGTCGCCGTGGATCCACACCGGTGGCCCGTCCCAGGCGGGCGCGGCGAGGGCGTCCTCCCACACCGCGCGGACGGCGTCCGGGTCGGGGATCAGCCCCAACTCCCGCGCGGCGTCCAGCCCTTGGGCAACCCCCTCGGCATGGTCGGCCAGCGGACCCCCGCGCCGGTCCCGCCCGGTCGGCGCGCCGTCGGGAGCGGGGCGGTGCAGCGCGGCCAGGAACCGGGCCAGCGCCTCGGCCGCCTGCGCGGCCAGGGTGACGGGCGCGCGGTCGGCGGGGGCCCCCGGAACCCAGGTGGTGACGATCCACGGCCGGGGGAACCGGTCGGAGGGCTTCCCGAGCCGCTGCGGAACGGGCACGGGCAGGGGAAGCCGCGGAGCCAGCGAGGGAAGCCAGGCGTGCTCCTTGAGCAGCAGCTCGTCGGCGGACTCCGTCGCCCAGGGCAGCCGCACGGCCAAGTCGTCCCCGAGGCGCCAGAGTTGGTTGTCCCAACCGCGCGCCCCGAGCGTCACGGGCCGTTCCACCAGGTCGGGTTGCTGCTCGCGCAGCAACTCCCGCACCAGTTCGGCGGTCAGGTCCACACGGTCGGTCATCGGGCGGCGCCTAGTCGTCGTCGCCGCTCCGCCGCGAGCCGGAAGCCCGGCTCGCGCTGCGGGCCAGTTCGCTGCCGAGCAGCGTCGCCCTGGCCACGCCGCGCGCCCAGCGCGGTGCGTCTCCGCGGGCCGCCCAGTAGACGCAGGCGCAGCCCCCGACGACGAGCAGGACGACGACCCCCAGTACGAGCACGATCATGCTCTTCCCCCTGTGTTCGCCTGTGTTCGCGTATCGGTCCGCGTCATCCTCGCAGGCGGGCGGCGCTCCCGGCAGCCCTTCCGGGTTCTCGCCCGGCCCGGCCCGTGCCCGCTCAGCGGTGGTGGACGCTGACCGCGTATCCCCCGCCGTCGTACGGGTCGGCGTCCCACGTGCCGAAACGTTCGACGGGGGCGAGGCCGGCCGCGGCGCAGTGGTCGTCGTACTGCTCCAGGGTGAGGATGGGCGCGACGGGCAGGTGCTGCTCGTCGAGGCCGAAGCCGGCGACCAGCAGCCCGCCCGGGCGCAGCGCGGCGGCCAGCCGCCGGACCACCGTGGCGGCGGTGTCCTCGGCGACCAGTTGGAGGACGTTGCCGGCGGCGACCACGAGGTCGAAGTCGGGGGCGACCCCGAGGGTCCGCGGGTCGAACTCGGCGAGGTCGACCTGGTACCAGGGCAGGTCGGGCCGCTGCCGTCGTGCCACCGCCAGCATCGACGCGTCCAGGTCGACGCCGACGCAGTCGTGGCCGAGTTCAGCGAGCCGGATCATCACCCGGCCGGTGCCGCACCCGGCGTCCAGCACCCGTGCCCCGGGCGGCACCAGGGCGGAACAGAACCGCGCCTCCCCGTGCACGTCCTTCCCGCTCCGGGCCAGCGCCGCGAAGCGTGCGGCGTAGTCCTCCCCGGACGTTCCCCCGGTCAGGTCGTTCCAACGGCTCATGCGGCCACTATAGGTTCCGGCCCCACGGCCCCGGCGGGCACGATCGCTCCGCGGCCGGCCGCACCGGACACACAGCGGCGGGCTCCCCGGACGGCGGGCGCGACCACACCGCGGCGGGGGTCTCCTGCTTGGGGGGACGCACCGGCGCGCGGATGCGGCCGGGGGGAGCACACGTGCCGAGGAGCGCCCCATCCTGCTCCGTGCGCACCGATCGCGACCCCACTTTCGTCACTTGGAGTTAACCGTCGACCCCGTTCCGTGTGGCACGCTGATACCCGGCACGGCAACGGTTCGACCGGGCGGAAGGATGCCTATGGCACGCGGATTGCTGTTCCGCTTCCTGTGGTTCGTGCCCGCCGTCGTCCTGGTCGCCCTGCAGATTCTCGGTCTCGAAGCCTCCGGCGCATCCGCTCCGGCCCCTTCCGCCCCCGTCTCCACCGAGCGATCGTCCGTCATCGCCGCGGGTCACCCCGAGCACCGGACGCCCGCCAGTGGCGCAGGAGAAACGGTCACCCTTCGTGAGGGCAGGGGGCACGACTCCGAGCCGAGCCGGCTCCGTGGCCGTGACCGCCTGCGGACGGCTCCCGTGCCTCAGGTCCCGCCTCCCGTGCTCGTCGCCCCGGTGGGGGACCACTCCGCCAGGCCCTCCGTGCCCGAGCGGGTGACCCCGGCCTCGGTGTCCCGGGCCCCGAAGACCCCCTCCCTGGCCTCCCTCCAAGTCCTGCGCTGCTGAGCGACCCCGCGCGCCGCACGGCCGAAGCCCCAGCCACGCCACCACCACAGCCACAGCCGCACGTCCGCTGCCCGAGGGCTCCGCCCCCGGCCGGTCCGTCGCGCGGTTCGGCCGGTCGGCGACGGCTTCCGCCCGCCGGTCCGGACGCGTTCCGGCCCTGCGGTCATGGCGCCGTGCGCGCTCTTCCCGTGCCGACAGACATGCCGACACACCGACGCGCCCCACGGGCGCGCCAGGAGGAACCCCCACATGAAGACCTTCATCGACCATGCCCGCCCCCTCCCCGGCTCGGGCTCCGGCTCGGGACCCGGCTGGGGCTCCGGCCCCGGCCGCCGGGTGACGCCCCCGCCCGCCGTGCCCGGGCGCGCGCCGCGGGCGTCCGTCGTGCGCGACATCGTTGTCCACTCCGACGCCGTCCGGGCCCGGTGAGGGGCGCGATGAGCCTGCGCACGCGTTTCCCCCACCTCCGCCAGGACTTCACGGCCTCCCTGGTGGTGTTCCTGGTGGCCGTCCCGCTCTGCGTCGGCGTCGCCGTCGCCTCCGGCGTCCCCGCGGAGCTCGGTCTGGTGACCGGCATCGTGGGCGGCATCGTCACCGGGCTGATGCGCGGCAGCAGCCTCCAGGTCTCCGGCCCCGCCGCCGGTCTGACGGTGCTGGTGTACGAGGCGGTCTCCGCGTACGGCCTCGCCATGCTCGGCGCCGTGGTGCTGGCCGCCGGGCTGCTCCAGGTCGCCATGGGGCTGCTCCGGTGGGGTCGCTGGTTTCGGGCGATCTCGGTCTCCGTCGTGGAGGGCATGCTGGCGGGCATCGGCCTGGTGATCATCGCCGGTCAGCTGTACGCGGCGGCCGGTCTGACGGCGCCCGCCTCGGGCCTCGACAAGATCGCCGGACTGCCCGGGGCGCTGGTGGACGCCCTCGGATCCACCACGGCCCTGGTCTCCCTCGCCGTCGGCGCGGGCACCGTGATCGTCCTGGTGGGCTGGAGGAAGCTGCCGAGCCGGCTGCACGCCGTCCCGGGGGCGCTGGCCGCAGTGGTGCTGTCGACCCTGGCCGTGCTCGTCCTCGACCTGCCCGTCGCCACCGTCGAGGTGCGCGGGCTGCTCGGGTCGGTCGACGTGCCGGGGCTCGACGAGCTCTCCGCCCTCGCCGGTGTCGGCGTGCTCGGCACGGTGCTGGCGTTCGTGCTGATCGCCTCGGCCGAGAGCCTGTTCAGCGCCGCCGCGGTGGACCGGATGCACGACGGCCCGCGCACCGAGTACGACAAGGAGCTGGTGGCCCAGGGGGTGGGCAACACGGTGTGCGGCGTCCTGGGCGCGCTGCCGATGACCGCGGTGATCGTGCGCAGCTCCGCCAACGTCCAGGCCGGCGCCCGGACCAAGGCCTCCCGCGTGCTGCACGGCGTGTGGCTGCTGCTGTTCGCGGCGCTGCTGCCGGGGGCCCTGGCGCTGATCCCGCTGCCCGCGCTCGCCGGCGTCCTGGTCCACGCGGGCTGGAAGCTGATCCCCTTCCGGAGCGTGGCGGCGCTGTGGCGGACCCACCGCGGTGAGGCGCTGATCCTGGTGGTCACGGCGGTGTCCATCGTCGCGGTGAACATGTTCGAGGGCGTGCTGATCGGGCTGGCGCTGTCGGTGGTCAAGACGGCCTGGGAGGCGTCCCACCTCCAGCTGGACGTCGTCGACCAGGGCGAGGGCCCCGTGCTGGCCCGCCTGTCGGGCAACGCCACCTTCCTGCGGCTGCCGAAGATCCTGGACACCCTGGAGGCGCTGCCGCACGACCGGCCGATCCAGCTGGACCTCTCCGGCCTCCACCACCTCGACCACGCCTGCCGCAGCGCCCTGCAGAACTGGGCGGAACGGCACGGCCGGCCGGAGTCCTGCCCGGTCACGGTGACCATACCGGCCATGGCCAAGACCGGGTCCGCCTGACGGGACCCTTCCCACGGATCAGCCCGACGCCCGACGGATCGGCCCGACGGCCGTCCAGTGCCCCTGCCGCGCCGTCGGCGAGATCGCCCTCGGCAGCGAGGGGTTCGAGGGCCGCGGGTGCCGGACCGAGTACGGGGCACACCGAGGCACCCAGCCTGTCCATGGCCGCCCATGCCGCAGCGTGAAGAAAGCCCCCGCCCTTCCCGGGGCGGGGGCTTTGCATCGGTCGGCCTGCCGAGGGTGACCTGTCTTCGCCGGCGTCACCCAGCAGGTCTGCCCATTCAGGTCGAAGAGGTACCAGACGCGCCCCCGGCCCGTGACCTCGATCTGCCACTGCGGGTACGACTTGCCGTTCCTGACGCCCGTCGCGAGATGGTGCTTCAGCGGATGGTGCCGCCGGTTGCGCACGACTGGTGCGGGCCCCGTCCGCATGCGCGGCCAGGCGTCCAACGTCGGCCCCGGAGCCTGATTGGTCAGCTCCCCCCAGCCCCGTACCGCCTCACGATTGGCGAACTTCACGTGGTACTCGCCCTTGGCCAGCGGCGGCGGTACGGGACCCCCCTTCCCCGAACTCACTCGCCGGTCACCTCCGGTGCGGGAACGTCCCCGTAGTCGCGGTCGCCGAGGTCGGTGCTGGCCCGCGCCGTTTCGACAAACTCCGGCAGGAACTCCCGCACGGCACTGTCAGGCAAGAACCGAACCCAGGGGAACGCCTCGGGGAAGATCCGCGTCAGCAGTTCGATGGCAGCCGGGCTGTCCTTCAGCAGCGCGACGAACATGCGGGTGGTCGTGGACGACCTCGACCGCCTGGTAGGCCTTGGCCGCGGTGGTCAGGTAGAGGTCCTCGGGGGCGAGTCCTACATCGGCATCCTTGCCCGGCACGGGCTGGAGGAGATCAGCGTCGACGGGCGGAGCACGCCCCCGCTCCAGGACGAGCTGGGGATGGCTCTCTCGGGCGCGTCCGGAGCGAAGTTGGTCGAGGTGCGCCTCGACCCGGACCTGGGCCTGCTGCGGGTGGCGAGGGTGGTGACCGCGATCGACGGCGGGCGGATCCCTCAACGAGAAGACGTGACCAGCCAGATCGTCGGTGGCACCGTCGCCGGCATCAGCCAGGCCCTGTTCGAGGAGACCGTCACCGACATCGTCACCGGGCGGCGCCTGCGTGACTTGCCCTTCGCCCTCGACCGCCTCATGCTCTGAGAGCCGTCCGCCCCGGAGGTCAGGCCCGGGGCGGTCCGTCCCGCAGGGCGACGTGTACGCGGCGGGGGTGGGTGAGCGCCGCCAGGACAACTCGTTCGAGCAGTCCGCGGTCCACGCCGACCGGCAGCAAGGACCGGTGGCGGTCACCCACCGCGGTCTCCCAGTGATGGGCCATCACCAGCCGTCCGCAGCGCACGGCGGCCGCGAGTCCCGCCGCGTGCCGGACCGGGTCGACGGCCACGCGCAGGACGCGCGGTGCGGAGTCCGGACTTCCGCCGGGGCCGACGGCGGGCGACGGGCCGTGCTCCGTGACGGTGATACCGACGTAGCCGTTGCCGGAACTGTGGATGAAGAGAGTCAGTGCCTTCTCCAGAACCGTTCCCGGCCTGCGGTCGCCCCGGACGACGGCCGCGGCCCCCGGCAGGCCGTCCAGATCGACGTACAGAAACGGCATCCGCGCCTGCCCGTCACCGCCCGGCATGGTCTCCAGCGTCACGGCGAGCAGCGGTGCGGTGTCGTGGAACGGCGGGTCGGGCACGGCCGAGCGGGGGCCGTCCGCCGAGGTGACCGTCGCCTCGAAGCCCTCGCAGGAACGCCGGGGCCTTCCCCCCGGAACAGCGACCACCGCCGTCAGGAGACGGGATCGACGGTGGGTGCCGTCACGGCCGCGACCCGCCCGTCGGGGTCCAGGACATCGCTGTTCCGCAACCGGTTCTCGATGTGCTCCAGGACCACTCGCTCGACGTCACAGACGGCGATCCCGTCGACGACCGTGTGCACGTTGTCCCGGTTGCTGGCGATGGGTGCGCCCGAACAAGCACCGAAGTATTTGCAGTTCAGGCAGTTCGCGGCCATCCGGGTCTCGGCGGCGGTCGCCGAGGCGTCGAAACGCGGTCCCGACAGCAGTGCCTCGAGCGGGGTCGTGAAGATGTTGCCCAGCGAAGCCTCGGGGTCCTCGTACGGATCGCCGTAGGCGTAGACGTCCCCGGGCGTGTTCACGACCATCACCGAGAGCCACTCACGCTGGTTGAAGTAGACACGCGGCGCGTCGGGGTTGAGGTGGCGCAGCACGATCTGGAAGTGACTGTCCAGCGGGGCGACCTGCACGGGGGTGTCGCTCTCCAGCCAGAGGTCGGCCATCTCGTTGAGGGCGGAGACGATCTCCGGGACGGTGATGTCGTACGCCGCGTGCTGGTTCTCGTAGGCGCCGTCGAAGAGCGGGAGAACCCTGAAGCCGATTCCCGCCTGTGCGTAGAACGAGAAGGTGTCCTTCACCCGCCCCAGGTTCTTCCTGGTCAGCACGGTGATGCAGCCGAAACGAACGCCTTCGGCGCGCAGCCTCTCCATGTTGGCGACCACATTCTTCTGCTGGTCCCTGCCGGCGATGTTGACACGCAGACCGCTGAAGAGGTCCACGGAGACACCGACGTGGTCGAAGCCGTCCCGGAGAAGCCGGATCCGCTCGTCGTCGAGGACGGTGAGATTGGTCTGGATGAAATTACTCACCTGCAGCGAATCCCCGAATATTTCACGCTGGTCGTCCAGGCTACTCCAATAGTATTCCGGTTCGATCATCAACGGTTCGCCACCGTGCCAGACGATGTGCAGATGCGTCCGCACCCCGTCCTCCTGGTCCCTTTTCACGTAGTAGTCGCGCATGTGCACGTACATGGAACGCAGTTGGTCCAGGCTCATCCGTTCACGCTGTCCGAGCTCGGCGAACTCGTAGCAGTAGGTGCACCTCAGATTGCAGAACTTGGATATTTTGATCACGAACTGGACCTGCCTGGACGCTTCCTGTGCCACTCGTGTCTCTCCTCGCACGCTTCGGAATCGTGGAACCGTGGATCACCGGATGCGGCCGGAACGTGCGGTCCGCATCCGGTCCGGAGCCGGTGGGGGTGTGCGCGGGTCACCGGCGGGTGACGTCAGGACAGGTCGTCGAGGATCCGGCTGAGCGGGGCGGCGTCGGCCGTGCGCTCGGACGACCTCGGCGTGAAGCCCTGGAGATACGGCTGGCCCAGTTGCAGGTAGGGGTTGATCACCTCGTTGTAGACCCTGTTGTAGATCTCGTTGAACTGCCCGAACAGGCCGTCGGCGGACGCGGCCTGCTGGTCCGCCTCCGCCGCCTGGGCGGCCAGCGCGGCACGTGCCGAGTCGGAGACGGTGACCGTCGTGGGCTCGGCGGCCTGGGCCGCCCCTCCCGTGAACACGGGCACGCTCAGCCCTGCGGCAACAGTCGCCAGATAGGCGAGATAACGCTTGGAATCGCCCGCTCTCATAACTCCTCCTTTTCCGGGGACGCGCCCTTCGGACACGAGGAGTCGGGCCGGCACACGGCGCTGCAAACACAAGGTGCGAGCACGACTTCGCATCACGGCGGTACACGTACCTCATGGCCGAAAACCGGAGCGCCGACGCCGGAGATCACCCGGCCGGTTGGACGGGGGAAATCCAGAAGGACAATGAACACCGTCGCACGCCTGACGCTGCCGGTATTGAAACCCAACGCCCCCGGCCGGTCAACAGGAAGCGAGTCCTCCCGTTATGACTTCCCCCTGCTCCGGCGCGCGGGGCCGGATATCCGCGAAAGGATCCGGTCGATTTCCCGGAAACCGTTTCGCCGTCTTCCTCTCGGGCAATCCCAGGTGAACCCTGCCAGGAGGCGTCGAACCCGATACGAGCGGGATACGCAGGTGGCGAGAACGCGCTGCCGGGCCGTCGGGCTCGTCCAGGGGCCGACGGCGCCCCGGTGATGAGGGGACCGTCGGCCTGGCGGCGCCGCTGCGGTTGCCTCCGGGAGGTGATGCGGCACCCCTCAGCCGAGGGAGTTGATCTCGATCGCCGGGCACCGGTCCATCACCATGTCCAGCCCCGCCGCCCGCACCCGCTCGTACGCCGCCTCGTCGACGACTCCGAGCTGGAACCACACCGCCTTGGCGCCGATAGCGACCGCCTCGTCGGCGACCGCGCCGGCCAGGTCGGAGTTGACGAAGACGTCCACCACGTCGACGTCGAAGGGGATCGCGTCGAGGGATGGGTACCCCTGCTCCCCGTGAACCGTCTCCGCCTTGGGGTGCACCGGCACCACCCGCTTGCCGAAGCGCTGCAGGACCTGGGCCACGCCGTACGCGGCGCGGTCGCGGTTGTTGGAGAGGCCCACGACCGCCCAGCTGTCACCCCGCTCGGTGAGGATCCTGCGGACCGTGTCCGTGGTGTCGTCGCTCATGGGGTTCCTCCTGCTCGTCGGGGGTTCACGGAAGTCGAACGGCGGGTGAAGCGGGGGCATTCCCCTTCCGCATACCCTGTGGCTCGAACAAAGGAGCGCGGCACCACCATGAAGTACCTCCTGCGAGCCATCACCCGCGAGGAGCACCTGGCCTTCGTCGCCCGGCAGTCGTCGGTGAGCCATCTGCAGATCCCCTCCTGGGGCGAGGTGAAGAGCGACTGGCGTCCGGCCTCGCTGGGGTGGTTCGACGACGGGGGCCGCCTGGCCGGCGCCGGACTGGTGCTGCTGCGTCCGCTGCCGAAGGTGCGGCGGTACCTCGCGTACCTCCCGGAGGGTCCCGTCGTCGACTGGTCCTCGCCGGACCTCGAGGACTGGCTGCGGCCCATGATCGACTACCTGAGCGACCTCGGCGCCTTCACGGTGCGGATGGGCCCGCCCGTGGTCGTCCGGCGCTGGGACGCCCCTACCCTGCGGGCGGCGGTCAGCGACCCGGAGGTGCGGTGGCTGCGGGAGGCGCCGCCCTCCGGGGAGGACCCGGCGGCGGTGGAGCTCGCCGAGCGGCTGCTGGGGCTCGGCTGGCGCCCGGTCACCGCGGACGGCGAGGACAGCGCCGCCGTGAACCAGCCCCGGTACGTGTTCCAGGTGCCGTTCCGCGGGCGCCCGCTCAAGGAGGTCCAGCAGGGCTTCAGCCAGGAGTGGCGCAGGAGCGCGAAGAAGGCGTGGCGGTGCGGGGTCGAGGTGGTCCGGGGCGGTTACGAGGAGCTGCCGGCGTTCCACCGGCTCTACACGCTGACCGCGGAGCGGGACGGCTTCCTGCCCCGCCCGCTCTCCTACTTCCAGCGCATGTGGATCGCCCTGCGCAACGAGCACCCGGACCGCATGCGGCTCTACCTGTCCCGGTACGAGGGCGAGGACCAGGCCGCCGCCCTGATGCTCACGGTCGGCGACCATGTGTGGCACGCCTACGGGGCCGCGCCCTACGACCGCACCGATGTGTCGCCGGACCACGCGCTGCAGTGGCGGATGATCGCGGACGCCCACGAGATGGGCGCGGACCTGTACGACCTGCGGGGCATCAGGGACGCCGTCGCGGGTGACGAGCAGCACCTGGCGCTGCTCCGTCACCGCCTGGGCACGGGCGGGCAGGCGGTCGAGTACCTCGGGGAGTGGGACTACCCGATCAGCAAGGTCCTCCACAAGGCGCTCGACCTCTACATCGCGCACCGCGGCGCCTGAGGAGCTCCGGAGCCCCTCGGGCGCCGCGCGGGCGAGGGCAGGTCAGTTGAAGGTGTCCGGGTCGGGCCCCGTGCGCAGCCCGCGGTCGAGAGCCGCGAGGGAGGCCATCTCCTCCTCGGTGAGGGTGAACCCGAGGACGTCGATGTTCTCGGCGATCCGGGCCGGCGTGACCGACTTGGGGATCACGATGTTGCCGAGCTGGAGGTGCCAGCGCAGCACGATCTGCGCGGGCGACCGGTCGTACCGGCGGGCGAGGGTCACGACGGCCTCGTCCTCCAGCACCGCGCCCTGGGCCAGCGGGCTCCACGCCTCGGTGGCGATCCCCAGCTCCGCGTGGACGGCGCGCAGTTCGGCCTGCTGGAGGCCGGGGTGGAGCTCGACCTGGTTGACGGCGGGGACCAGCGAGCTGTGGTCCAGCAGCCGGCGCAGGTGGGCGGGCTGGAAGTTGGAGACGCCCGCGGCGCGGATCCGGCCGTCGGCGGCCAGCCGCTCGAAGGCGCGCCAGGTGTCGAGGTAGAGGTCGCGGGCCGGGGTGGGCCAGTGGATCAGGTACAGGTCGACGTGGTCCAAGCCGAGCTTGGCCAGGCTCTCGTCGAAGGCCCGAAGGGTGGCGTCGTAGCCCTGGTCGGTGTTCCACAGCTTGGTGGTGACGAACAGTTCCTCGCGGGCGATGCCGGAGGCGGCGAGCGCCTTGCCGACGCCGGCCTCGTTGCCGTAGATCGCGGCGGTGTCGATGGAGCGGTAACCGGCCGCGAGCGCGGCGGTGACGGCGGCGGTGGTCTCCTCGTCGGGGACCTGGAAGACGCCGAAGCCGAGCTGGGGGACGGTCACGCCGTTGTTGAGGGTGACGGTGGGGACGGAGGGGGTCATGGTGCGTTCCTCGCAGAGACGTGGGTCTATGTTGTCGTTTTGTCGAAGTGTCGAGGTGTCGAGTTTTCGCGTACTCGAGTTTTCGCGTTGCCGGGATGCTTAGAGGCGCGCCGACTCCCGCTCCGGCCGCGCCGCCGGCCCGGCCCCGGCGACCACGCGGCCGGCCGGGTCCCCGCCCCGCGCACGCCGGTCGAGGTGCGCGGCGAGGAAGGAGAGCAGGAGGGCGACGGCGGCCAGGATCGCGCCCACCCAGTTGGGGGCGGTGTATCCGAGCCCGCCGGCGATGACCAGGCCGCCCAGCCAGGCGGCCAGCGCGTTGCCGAGGTTGAAGGCGCCGATGTTGGCGGCGGACGCCAGGGTGGGCGCGGCCGACGCCTGGTCCAGCACCCACTTCTGCAGCGGCGGCACGGTGGCGAAGCCCAGCGCGCCGATCAGCGTGAGGGTGACGGCGGCGAGCGCCTTGTGCTGGGCGGTGAAGGTGAAGGCCAGCAGCGCCAGCGAGAGCAGGGCGAGGGCGGTGAACAGCATGGGCATCAGCGCGCGGTCGGCGAGCTTGCCGCCGGCCAGGTTGCCGAGGAACATGCCGAGCCCGAACAGCACCAGCAGCCAGGTCACGGAGGCCTCGGCGTACCCGGTGACCTCGGTCATCATCGGCGTGATGTAGGTGATGGCGGCGAAGACCCCGCCGTAGCCGAGGACGGTCATGGCCATGGCCAGCCACACCTGGACGTTGCGGAAGGCGGCGAACTCGGCGCGGACGTCGGCGGCCGGGGGCCGGCCGGCCTCGGGGACCAGCTTGGCGACGCCGAGCAGCCCGATCACGCCGAGCGCCGCCACGGCGGCGAAGGTGACCCGCCAGCCGGCCGCCTGCCCGAGGTAGGTGCCGCCGGGGACGCCGACGATGTTGGCCACGGTCAGGCCCATGAACATCAGCGAGATCGCCGACGCCCGCTTGTGCGGGGCGACCAGGTCGGCGGCGACCACCGAGCCGATGCCGAAGAAGGCGCCGTGCGCCAGGGAGGCGACGATCCGGCCGGCCAGCATCAGCCCGAAGGCGGGAGCCACCGCGGAGAGCGCGTTGCCGACCACGAAGAGGCCCATCAGGAACATCAGCATCTTCTTGCGGGACACCTTGGTGCCCAGCACGGTCAGCAGCGGAGCCCCGAGGACGACGCCGAGCGCGTAGCCCGTGACCAGCCAGCCGGCGGTGGGGATGGACACGCCGAAGTCACCCGCGACCTGGGGCAGCACGCCCATGATCACGAACTCGGTGGTGCCGATCCCGAAGGCCCCGATGGCCAGGGCCAGCAGCGCGAGAGGCATGGGAAGATCTCCCAGTCGTTGTGGAGGGTGGTAACAGGCCAGAACAATAGTTGCAGACGCGCTTTAATTGCAAGCGCGGGCTAAATCTGGCCCGGGGTTACCGCCGTGTGGAAGGATTGTGGGAGCTCCCGCGCTTCCCGCGGGTCCGCCCGCAAGCCGAGTTGGAGGTCAGCGTGACCGCGACCGACCCCTCGCTCACCGCCCTCGCAGACGGCTGGTGCGCGCTGTCCCTGCTGCACGGCAGGATCGAGTCCCATCTCGAGCGCGCCCTGCAGCGCCACGGCCTGAGCGCGCGGGAGTACTCGCTGCTCGACGTGCTCAGCCGCCAGCACGACGGGGAGGGCGGCCACCTGCAGATGAAGCAGGTGGCGGACGCCGTGGTGCTGAGCCAGAGCGCGACCACGCGGCTGGTGACCCGCCTCGAGGACCGCGGGCTGCTGTCGCGCTACCTGTGCCCCACGGACCGGCGGGGCATCTACACCAACGTCTCCGAGGCGGGTCTCGCGCTGCTCGCCGAGGCCCGGCCGACGCACGACGCCGCCCTGCGCGAGGCGCTGGACGAGGCCGCCCGCGACCCCCGGCTGGAGCCGCTGGTGCGGGTGGTGGAGTCGGCGCGCACCCCCGTCTGACACCTCGCACCTCCGTCCGACACCCCGCACGCCCCCCGTCCGACACCCCGCACGACCACCCGGCCACCCCAGCCCGACCCCGGCCTCGGCGGGGGCGCGGCCGGGCGTCGCGGTGCCTCCGGCGAGCTCAGCCGGTGCCGAGGAGGAACGGCAGCAGGGCCTCGTAGGAGGGCGCCGTCCCGGGGGTGAGGCGCCGGGTCTCGCCGCGGTACGAGCGGACCTCCAGCCAGCTCTCGCGGGTGGCGTCGGGGAGCGCCGCCAGCAGGCTGCGCAGGTCGTCGGTCCGGAAGACCAGGAACTTCTTCCTGGCCGGCCGGTGGAAGGAGGGCTCCACGGCGTACCTCAGGTCCACCACCGGGCGCGGCTCACGGTCCCAGTCGCCCAGGCGTATCGCCCCGTGGCCGGTCGTCCGCGCGTCGACCAGTACCTCGGTGTCCGCGTCGCCGATCTCGAAGTCGAAGACGGGGTGGGCGCTCGCCACCCGGGCGTGGCCCGACCCGGCGAGGGCGGGTGAGCGGAACAGGGCGTGCGTGAAGCGGCCGACCGGGGAGGGCAGGCGCACCTTGTGGTGGGAGCCGCCGTCGAACGGCAGGTCCCGGCGGGTGTCGAGGAAGGCGAGGAACGCGGCGACGGCCTCCGGGTCGTGCGAGGCGGCCCCCACGGCGAACCGGACGGCGCGGCGCCCGCCGTCGCCGAGCACCAGGTACTCGTGGAATCCGGCCCGCGGGCCGGCGGTCGCCGGTCGCCGCCGGTGGATCGCCTCGAAGCCGTCCACGGGCAGGAAGCCGTCCGCGCCCGGGAGTTCGTCGAGCAGCGGCCGGTCGTCGGCACCCGACCCCCTGCGGACACCCGGCTCAGTGCGGACACCCGACCCCCCCGCGGACACCCGGCTCCGTACGGGCACCGGACGCCTCGGTGAACCCTTTGCGCTGGTACTCCCGTGCCTTGCGGGAGGCGTGACGGCGGGCGTCCCGCTCGTCGTCGCGGGTGACCGTCATCGCCTGGCCGTTCCCGCCGACGACACCCCATCGGAGGTGGCAGCGGATGCCCTCCTGCCGGACCTCCCGGTACTCGGTCCGGCCGTCCGCGCACCGCTCGAACCGCCGCCACTCCCCCGCACCGCTCGCGTTCTCCACCGGGGCAGTGTGCCAGGGAGGACCGACGGTCCCCGGCCGCCCCGGCGCCCTCACTCCCCGTCGGCGCGGCCCTCGCTATCCGATCTCCACCACCCGTGCCCAGTCCGGCGGGAGGTCGGGGGTGTGGTCGGGGTCGTCCTCCGACCAGCGCGGGGCCCGCGGGAACAGGCAGACCACCGTGCGGCACGGGGGCCGGTGCTCGGGCCACGGGGTCTGGCCGTCGGTGAGGGCCACCACGACGTCGGGGCGCGGGCGGGCCTGGAGGGCCGTCGCGAACCCGGCGCGCAGGTCGGTGCCGCCGCCGCCGAGCAGCGGGATGCCCTCGCCCCGGCACATCGGCCCCACCCGGTGCGCGGCGGCGTCGCAGCTGACCACGCTCACCAGGTCGCCGCGGCCGCCCACCGCGCGGGTGATCGCGGTGACCTCCAGCAGCGCGCTGCCGAGTTCCAGGTCGCTCACCGACCCGGAGGTGTCGATGACCACCGTCACCCGCGGCGGCCTGCGCCGCAGGCTCGGCAGGACCACGCCGGGCAGGCCGGACGAGCGGCGCGAGGGCCGGCCGTAGGTGTAGTCCTGGCCGGCGCCGGAGCCGGTGGCCGCCGAGCGGATCGCCGCGCCCAGCAGCGCCCGCCACGGCTGGGGCGCGTGGAACACCTCGTCCGCCCAGCGCCGCCAGGTGCGCGGGGTCCGACCGGGCCGGGCGGTGATGCCCTGCGCGACCCGGAAGCGCACGGCGTCCCGCTCCTGGTCGCTCAGCCCGTCGGCGCCGTCCGGCCCGAGTTCCCAGGGCCGGGCGACGCCGTCCGCGCCGCTGCCGCAGTCCAGCCAGGAGAAGGGGAGGGTGTGCCGGCCGAGCCGGAAGCTCAGCAGGTACTCCTCCATCACCCCGCCCTCGGGCAGCCCCAGCGACCACGGGGTGACGGCTCCCGCCGGTTCCACCAGCCCGTCGCCGAAGGCGTCGTCGTTGATCTCGCAGTCGGCGGCGATGTTCATCCGCACCCGGTCCCCCGGCCCGGTCAGGTCGTGGGCCCGGGCCGCCCGGTCGCTGCGTCCGTGGTGGTCGCGGAGGAGGTGGGACACCTCGTGCACCCAGACGGAGGCCAGCTCCTCGACGGGCGTGGACGCCACGAACGCCGGGGAGGCGTAGCACCGCCAGTACTGGTCCACCGCCATGGTGGGGACGTGGGACGACTCGACGACGTGCAGCGCGTACAGCGCCGAGGCCAGGTAGGGGCGGGCCCGGGCGGCCTGCAGCCGGGCCGTGAACAGCTTGTCGAGGTCGAGGGGTTCGTGGCACGGCGGTGCGGGGGCAGGCCGGGGTGGGCCCGGGGACGGGGACGGCCGTGGCGGGTCGGTCGGACGCCGCGGGTCGGGCCGGGGGCGGGGTCCGCGCCGGGCCAGGTCGCTCGGTCTTGCCGTGACCTGCGGGGCGACCGCCGTTCCCCGGGTGCCGGTGGTGGGCCTCGTCATCGCGTCGCCCCCGCCTTCGCGGCGTCGGCGACCCGCCGGGCGGCCCGCACCGCGGCCCGGTCGGCGCCGCGGGAGAGTTCCACGGCTCCGGCCAGCCGCTCAATCGCCGCCGGCACGTCCCACTCGTCCTGCCGCAGGGTGGCCAGCGTGGTCGCCGGCACGACCACCAGGTCGGGGGCGCCCGTCTCCATGGCCCGCACCAGCACGGCCCAGGCGGCGTCCCACCGCTGCCTGGTCGGACGGTTCCGCACGGCCGCCACCACGCCGTCCAGCACCGCCTGGCGGAGGTCGCCCCGCTGCGGCAGCTCCGCCCCGGCCGGGTCGGCGAGGACGTCCTCCGGGTCCGGCAGGTCCATCCGGTCCATGCTCGCCAGCAGCTCCAGTCCGGGTCCGTCCCCGACCGTGCCCCTGACCAGCAGGGACAGCACGTCACGGTCGGCGCCCGCGGCGGTCGCGAAGGCGATCAGCCGCAGCGTCATGTCCCAGGTGCGAGGGGAGGGCCAGGCTCCGCCGCGGCGGGTCTCGGCGGCCGGCAGCTGGTGGACCAGCTTGGGCCGCGCGGTCAGCAGCCCGCACACCGCGCGCCGGGCGAGGTCGACCGCCGGAACCAGGGCGGCGGGGTCCAGCCGGGGCAGGGTGGCCCGCGGCCACACCCCGCCCAGGCCGCGGACCACCACCTCGGGGTCGTGCGCCCACATGAGGTGGACGAACCGGTTGGCGAGCGGGGCGCTCAGTTCCCACCCGTCGGCGGCGGAGGCCCGCGGGTTGGCCGCGGCGACGATGCGGACCTCCGGCGGCAGTCGGAGGGCGCCGACGCGGCGCTCCAGCACCAGACGCAACAGCGCCGCCTGCACGGCGGGCGGCGCGGTGGACAGCTCGTCCAGGAAGAGCAGCCCGCGGCCCTGGCGGACCAGGCGGACCGCCCAGTCCGGCGGAGCCATCGGCACGCCCTGCGCCGCGGGGTCGTCCCCGACGACGGGCAGGCCGGAGAAGTCGGAGGGCTCGTGGACGCTGGCGATCACCGTGGTCAGCGGCAGGTCCAGTTCCTCGGCGAGCTGGGTGACGGCGGCGGTCTTCCCGATGCCCGGCTCGCCCCACAGCAGCACCGGAAGGTCGGCGGCGACGGCGATGGTCAGCGCCTCCAGCTGCGGGTCGCGGCGGGGCTCGGTGTGGCTGTCGCCGAGCAGGCCCAGCAGGGCGGAGGCGACGGCGAGAGGGGTGGCAGGGCCGGCGGCCGGGGCGGTGGGCAAGGTGGTGGTGGGCAGGGCGGTGGGCAAAGTGGGCGTGGTCATGACCAACTCCTTCGGGGCGTGACGAGGCACGTACGCGTCACCTGTGAGGCAGCACGCGGCACGGCGGGTGCTGAACGACGAGGTGCGGAACGAAGAGGTGCGGAACGAAGAGGTGCGGAACGGCGGGGTGCGGAACGGGAAGGTGCTGACGCGGGTTTCAGCCGGTGGCGGCTTCCCCGGCACGGCGCCGCACGGCGCGGCGGTAGGAGGGGGTGACCCTGTTGGACTGGTGGTGGCGGGGCACGCCGCGGAGCCGGCCCGGCTCGAAGAGCCCGGCCCGGAACAGGCCGTGGACGTTCCGACGCTCCGTCACGGCCTCCAGCGCGTCGAGCAACTCCCCCTCGCGCAGCACCGCCCGGGGCCCGAGCAGGGCCGTCACGACGTCCAGCGCGCCCTCGACGTCCCCGTGCGCGAGGCGCTCCTGGACGCCGGGCAGACATGCGGGGCTGCGGTGCGCCGCGTCAATGGCCCGCAGGCAGGGCAGCGGTGGTCCGCCCAGGGCGGCCAGGAGTTCCTCCCGGCGCAGCTCCGCCGGATCGTGGTCGAGCGGTGTCAGCACGCCGTCGACCTGGGCGATCCGGTGCAGTGCGCCGCGGCACTCGACCACGCCGGGCTCCCCCGCCCGGCGCGCGGGCGAGGTGCCGGGGCCCGGCGCGTGTCCGGGCTCCGGCAGGTGTCCGGGCGCGAGCGCGGAGGCCACCAGCGGATGCAGGTCGTGCGGCGTGACGAGACCGGCGGCGAGCAGGTCGAGGTCGGGCGGCACCCAGGTCGCGGCGTCCGGCAGGACCGGCAGGCCCGCCGGGGTGGCCCGCACCTCGCGCGCCTCGGCGATCTGCCAGGCGCCGCCGTCGCCGCCGCCGTCGTCGCGGGCCACCTCCAGCACCAGGCGGCCGCGGCCGCCGAGCGGCACCACCACGCTGCCCGCGGCGGCGCCCCGGTCGGCCAGCAGGAGGCCCGCCTCCTCGGCCCAGCGGCCCACCGCGCAGCGGCGTTCCTCGGCGAGGGTGCGCAGGCGCCCGTCCGGGAGGCCGGGAAGGTCCGCGGACTCCGCCGGGGCCGTGGACCGGTCCCGCAGTTCGCCCGCCCGGCTCGCGTCCCAGAGGTGGCGGTGCAGGTCGAGCCGGTAGCGGCGGCTCGGCGCGGGGTGCGGGTGGCGGTGGGCCGCGGCGTCCGGGTCCGCGGGGTCCCACAGGAGGAGGGAGATCCGCTGCCCGGCGTCCGCCCAGGCGGGGTCGGTGCGCACCACCAGGCACAACGGGTCACGGCCGTCGCCGCCGGCCCCGTCGTAACGGGCGAGCGGCAGCGTCAGGCCGGGACGCAGCAGTCCGTCCGGTGCGACCCTCGGCAGGTGCCAGCGCAGCAGGTCGGGCGCCAGCTCGCGCAGGTCGGCCCGGAGGCGGGCGGCGAACTCCCGCCCGTGGCGGCGGGAAACGGCGGGGAGGTCGAGGTCGACGTCGACCCGTGCGGCGGCACAGGCTCCCGCCCAGTCGCCGGTCTCGCGGCGGGCCGTCGCGGTCTCGATCATGGAGGGCGGCACGGCGTAGGCACGCACGCGCTGCCAGAGGGAAAGTCGTCCGTTCGCGGCTTCGGTGGGCATCAGCACTCACCTTGCGCGGACGGGACCCCCATTCTGTGAACACAGGTGGTCTTCATCGCCGCGAACGATACCCGCCCCCCGACGATCCGTCAGCCGCTTTTCCGTGATCTTCGCCGAGGGGGTTCGCCGTGCCCGGACACGTCTCTCAAACCCTCCAGTTGCACGCACATAACATCCAATAAAGGACAAAAACTCCTGGAAACGGGATTTCCAAACTGGAACAGTTCGTCTTTCTGTACCTCTCGCCTCAAGCAAGGTAAGGTTCGAGACCATGACCGCACACCCCGCCTCGCCCGCCGAGGAACTGCGCGGCGCCGGCCTGCGGGTGACGGCAGCCCGCGTCGCGCTGCTCGAAACCGTCAGGGCGGGTGACCACCTCGGCGCCGAGGCGATCGCCTCCGGCGTCCGCGAGCGTGTGGGCCACGTGTCCACCCAGGCCGTCTACGAGGCGCTGCACGCGCTGACGGCCGCGGGACTGGTCCGCCGCATCGAACCGGCCGGCAGCCCGGCCCGGTACGAGGCGCGGGTCGGGGACAACCACCACCACGTCGTGTGCCGCTCCTGCGGAGCGGTCGCCGACGTGGACTGCGCGGTCGGCGAGGCGCCCTGCCTGACGGCCTCGCAGAACCACGGCTTCGTCATCGACGAGGCCGAGGTGACGTACTGGGGCCTGTGCCCCGCCTGTTCCACAGCTCGCAGCACCTGAGCCGTGATCGCCTGATCCAGAAGGACAGACATGACTGAGAACCACGACGCTATCGTCACCGAGCCGAAGGCGGAGACGGGCGGCTGCCCCGTCGCGCACGGCGCGCGCGCCCCGCACCCGACCGCGGGCGGCGGCAACCGCCAGTGGTGGCCGGAGCGGCTCAACCTCAAGATCCTCGCCAAGAACCCCGCGGTCGCCAACCCGCTGGGTGAGGACTTCGACTACGCCGAGGCCTTCAAAGGCCTCGACCTGGCCGCGGTCAAGCAGGACCTCGCCGAGCTGATGACCGACTCGAAGGACTGGTGGCCGGCGGACTACGGCCACTACGGCCCGTTCATGATCCGCATGGCCTGGCACAGCGCCGGCACCTACCGCATCACCGACGGCCGCGGTGGCGCGGGCGCCGGTCAGCAGCGCTTCGCCCCGCTGAACAGCTGGCCGGACAACGTCAACCTGGACAAGGCCCGCCGTCTGCTGTGGCCGGTCAAGAAGAAGTACGGCAAGGCCATCTCCTGGGCCGACCTGATGATCCTCGCGGGCAACGTCGCCCTGGAGTCGATGGGCTTCAAGACCTTCGGCTTCGCCGGTGGCCGCGCGGACGTGTGGGAGCCCGACGAGGACGTGTACTGGGGCCCGGAGACCACCTGGCTCGCCGACGAGCGCTACTCCGGCGACCGTGACCTCGAGGAGCCGCTCGCCGCGGTCCAGATGGGTCTGATCTACGTCAACCCCGAGGGCCCCAACGGCAACGGCGACCCGCTGGCCGCCGCCCGCGACATCCGCGAGACGTTCCGCCGCATGGCGATGAACGACGAGGAGACCGTCGCCCTGATCGCCGGTGGTCACACCTTCGGCAAGGCGCACGGCAACGGCCCGGCGGACTCCGTCGGCGACGACCCGGAGGCGGCCGCCCTCGAGGAGCAGGGCCTCGGCTGGAAGAACAGCCACGGCACCGGCAAGGGCGCGGACACCATCACCTCGGGTCTCGAGGGCGCCTGGACGTACGAGCCCACCAAGTGGGACAACGAGTACTTCAAGATCCTGTTCGGCTACGAGTGGGAGCAGTTCCACAGCCCCGCCGGCGCCCTGCAGTGGCGTCCGAAGCACGGTGCGGGCAAGGTCGTCCCCGACGCCCACCTCGAGGGTGTCCGGCACCAGCCGATCATGTTCACCACCGACCTCGCGCTGCGCATGGACCCGATCTACGAGCCCATCTCGCGCCGCTTCCTCGAGGACGAGCAGGCCTTCGCCGACGCGTTCGCCCGCGCCTGGTTCAAGCTGACCCACCGTGACATGGGCCCGGTCCGGCGCTACCTCGGCCCGGAGGTCCCCTCCGAGGTCCTCATCTGGCAGGACCCGCTGCCGGAGCGCACCTTCGAGGTCGTCGACGAGGCGGACGTCAAGGCCCTCAAGGCCAAGATCGCCGAGGCCGGCCTGAGCGTGCAGCAGCTGGTCTCCACCGCGTGGGCCTCCGCGTCCTCCTTCCGCGGCAGCGACAAGCGCGGTGGCGCCAACGGCGCCCGCATCCGCCTGCAGCCGCAGATCGACTGGGAGGTCAACGAGCCGGAGAAGCTCAAGACCGTCCTGCGCACCCTCGAGGGCGTCCAGGAGTCCTTCAACGCCTCCCTCTCCGGCGGCAAGCAGGTCTCCCTGGCCGACGTGATCGTCCTGGCCGGCGCCGTCGGCGTCGAGCAGGCCGCCAAGGAGGCGGGCTTCGACATCGAGGTCCCGTTCACCGCGGGCCGCGTGGACGCCACCCAGGAGCAGACGGACGTCGAGTCCTTCGCCGCCCTCGAGCCGAAGGCGGACGGCTTCCGCAACTACCTCGGCAAGGCCAACCGCCTGCCGGCCGAGCACCTGCTGCTCGACCGCGCCAACCTGCTCACCCTGAGCGCCCCCGAGCTGACCGTCCTCGTCGGTGGCCTGCGCGTCCTGGGCGCCAACTACCAGGACTCCGCCCACGGTGTCCTGACCGAGGCCCCGGGCAAGCTCAGCAACGACTTCTTCGTCAACCTGCTCGACCTGGGCACGACGTGGAAGCCGGTGGACGGCGACAGCAACCTGTTCGAGGCGTTCGACGACGCCACGGGCGAGAAGAAGTGGACCGGCACGCGTGCCGACCTCGTCTTCGGTTCCAACTCCGAGCTGCGTGCCCTCGCCGAGGTCTACGCCTGCGACGACGCCAAGGAGAAGTTCGTCCAGGACTTCGTCAAGGCGTGGAACAAGGTCATGGACGCGGACCGCTTCGACCTGGTCTGATTCGACCTGGTCCGACCGGTGGACGGAACGCCCCCGACCGGCCGCGAGGCCGGGCGGGGGCGTTCCCGCGTCTCCTGCCGGGTCGGGCGAACCGGGTGTCTCCCGCCGGGTCAGGCGACCGGGCTCCCGGCCTCCGCGGCCCGCCGCCGGCGCCGAGCCTCGCGGGCCAGCACGGCGCCCAGCGCGACCCGCAGCCGCACCGGCAGCGGCGTGACCACGACCCGCACCACCCGGGCGAGCCGCCGCAGCCACCGCTCCCGGCGCGCGGACCAGGGCAGGCCGAAACGTTCCCGCAGCGCGGGCGGCAGCACTCCGGCGGTCACGAACAGCGCGGCGCGTCCGGCCGCCCGGCCCACCGGCCGCCACAGCGCCCCGGGGATCCAGGACGCCGGCCGGGCGGGGGCGGCCAGCGCGTCGAGCACGTCGCGCACGGAGCGGTTCATCTCCAGCCGGTCGGCCACCATCGCGTCGTAGTAGGCCCGAAACGCCTCCCAGTCCGGCGGCAGATGGTGCTCCTTGAGTCCCCAGACCCGCCCGACGTCCCGCATCTCGCGGTAGTAGGCGGCCAGTTCGTCCTCGCCGAGCTCCCGGCCGAAGAGCCGCATCGCGTCCACCGGCGCCTGGACCAGGGTGGCGTGCACCCAGTGGTAGGCCTCGGGGTGCAGCGCGTGGTAGCGGCGTCCGGAGGCGTCGACGCCCTTCATGTCCGCGTGCACGCCGATCAGCCGCCGGGCCTCCGCCGTGGCCGCCTCCTGCCCTCCGTAGATCACCGTGCTCAGCGACAGCAGCGTGCGGCCCAGCCGGGGCCAGGGCTCGGCCCGGAAGTTGCTGTGGTCGGCGACGCCGGCCCCCACCACGGGATGGGCGACCTGGAGCAGCAGCAGTTCGGGCGCCAGCAGCAGCGACCGCACGTCACCGAAGATCCGCCACACCGGTCCCCCGGGCAGCGGCGCCCGCACCCGCGCGGGGGTGGGGACGGACGGTGTCGCGCTCATGGCTGTCTCCTCGGTCCGGTGCGGCCCCTGGAAGGCCCGGAAGGGCCGTTCGGCCCGCGGGAAACGCCGCGACGGCGGCACGGGGGAAACCCGTGCCGCCGTCCGGCGGTGCAGAAGTGGCGGTGCGGAAGTGCGACGCCGGTCAGGCGGCGACGGCGCGGCTGCGCTCGGCGACCTGGGACAGCACCTCGGTCAGACCGGCGACGGCCTCGGTGTCGTCGGCCGGGTGCAGCTCGGCGAAGCGGACGACCGAGCCGGCGATGGCCAGCTTGGGCTCCTCGACGACCGCGGCACCGGCGATGCCGAGGGCCTTGCGGGCCTCGTCCTGCGCCCAGACGCCACCGTACTGGCCGTAGGCGGTGCCGACGACGGCGGTCGGACGGCCGGTCAGGGCGCCGGCGCCGAACGGACGGGACAGCCAGTCGATGGCGTTCTTCAGCACGGCCGGCATGGTGCCGTTGTACTCCGGCGTGAAGAAGAGGAAGGCGTCGGCGGAGCCGGCGGCCTCCCGCAGACGGGCGGCGGCCTCGGGCAGCGAGCCCTCGACGTCGATGTCCTCGTTGTAGAACGGCACCTCGGCCAGACCCTCGAAGATCTGGACCTCCACACCCTCGGGGGCGTGCTTGGCGGCGGCCTCGGCCAGCTGGCGGTTGTGCGAGCCGGCACGGAGGCTGCCGACAAGGGCGAGGATGCGGACGGACATGAGCACTCC
Source organism: Streptomyces sp. NPDC002640 (assembly GCF_053592575.1). NCBI lineage: Bacteria > Bacillati > Actinomycetota > Actinomycetes > Kitasatosporales > Streptomycetaceae > Streptomyces > Streptomyces sp. NPDC002640. The sequence continues at coordinate 230,751 of NZ_JBSFVZ010000008.1, forward strand.
CTGAAAGACGGTACGAACCGGTGGCGGCAGGTCGGGCCGCCCCAGGAGCCGGCAGGACCAGCTCTCGTTCAAATTTGTACCACCTATCCGGACCGCGGTCCACTTCGGTCGTGTTGCGGTACTGTGAAGCTCATGGACACCGCCGTACCGCCGCCCTCGGGTGAGCCGCTCACCCTCGCCGACGCCGCGACGGGGCAGTCGGCGGACGCGTCGGGCGGACCCTGCGGGCTGCGCGCGGACGCGGCGCGCAACCGGGCCCGGCTGCTCGACGCGGCCACCCGCCTGCTGGCGGAGCTCGGCGTGGCGCATCTCACCATGGAGGCCGTGGCCCAGGCCGCCGGCGTCGGCAAGGGCACCGTCTTCCGCCGCTTCGGCGACCGCACGGGCCTGCTGATCGCCCTCCTCGACCACCGTGAGCGGCAGTTCCAGGCGTCGTTCCTCTCCGGCCCCCCGCCGGTCGGTCCGGGCGCCCCGGCGCTCGAGCGGCTGCACGCCTTCGGCCCCGCCGTGCTGCGCCACGAGGCCTGTCACCAGGAGCTCTTCCTGGCCCTGCAGAACGACCCGCTGCGGCACCTCAGCAGCGCGCCGCACCAGCTGCGTCACACCCACCTGACCCATCTGCTGCGGGAGCACGGGGCCGGAGGTGACGTGGAGCTGCTGGCCCACACACTGCTCGCCTTCCTGAGCACCTCGCTCACCCACCACCTGACGGTCGGCTGCGGCATGGCGCTGGAACGCGTCGAGGACACCTGGCACCACCTGGTCGCGCGCCTGGCGTCCTGACCGCGGGGCGGGTCCTACGGCGCGGGCCGGCCCCCGGCGGCGGCGCGGGATCGCCGCCCCGTGCGGGGCCGGTCGGCCTCAGGAGCGGTCGCCGCCCCCGGACCTGTCCTCGCTGCCCGACCGGCCGCCGTCACCGGGCCGGTCGCCGTCAACCGGCCGGTCGCCGCCGTCGGACCGGCCGCCGTCGCCGGACCGGCCACCGTCCTCCGGGCCTTCCCGCGAGTCGTCGCCGTCGCCCCCGGCGCGCCGCTGCCGCACCCGGACCACGATCCAGACCACCAGGCCCACCGCCGCGGCGCCCAGTACCACCTTGGACAGCACGCCCACGTAGTTCTGGACGAGCTCCCAGCGGTCGCCCAGCAGGTAGCCGGCCAGCACCAGCGCGGCGTTCCAGATCAGGCTGCCGAGTCCGGTCAGCCCGAGGAAGACCGGCAGCGGCATCCGCTCCAGCCCGGCCGGCACCGAGATCAGGCTCCGGAACACCGGCACCATCCGGCCGAAGAAGACGGCCTTGGTGCCGTGGCGGGCGAACCACTCCTCGGTCCGCTCCAGGTCGGAGGTCTTCACCAGCGGCAGCTTGCCCCACACCGCGTACATCCGCTGCCGGCCGAGCAGCATGCCGATCCAGTAGAGGACCAGTGCGCCCACCACCGAGCCGAGGGTGGTCCAGAACAGCGCGGACGCCAGGCTGAGCACGCCCTGCGCCGCGGCGAAGCCGGTGAGCGGCAGGATCACCTCGCTGGGCAGCGGCGGGAAGAGGTTCTCCAGCGCGATGGCGAGCCCGGCTCCCGGACCGCCCAGGGTCTCCACCAGGTCGACGGCCCAGCCGGCGATGCCGCCCGGGCGGTCCTGCTGTGCGGCGGCCAAGGACGAGAGGTGCATGGAGTCTCCGGGCCGCTCGGGCCGTGCAGGGAACAGGGGTCCGTCTCCACCCTAGGAAACCGGGGGCCGAGACGACGGGGCGGACGGCCGCGGCCCTCGGTGGTGTTCCGCACACCGGGCCGTCCGCTTCCGTTCATCACTCCCGGTTACCCCCGGCGGGCAGGCCCAGCCCTTCGACCACCTCGGCCCCCGGCAGCTCCGCCAGCGCCCGGCCGGGCACCAGCAGCTTCCCCCGCCGCCGTCCGCTGCCCACCAGCGCGTAGGGCAGCTCGGCCACGGCCGCGTCCACCAGCAGCGGCCATCCCTCGGGCAGGCCGACCGGGGTGATCCCGCCGTACTCCATTCCGGTGAGCCCGGTCGCCGTCTCCATCGGGGCGAACGACGCCTTGCGCGCGCCCAGCCGCCGCCGCACCACGCCGTTGACGTCCGCGCGTGTGGTAGACAGCACCAGGCAGGCCGCGAGGCTGGTCTCCCCGCCCCTCCTGCCCGCGACCAAGACGCAGTTGGCGGACGCCTCCAGCAGGTCGCGCCCGTAGTGCTCGACGAAGACGGCGGTGTCCGCCTTCTCCGGGTCGGTGTCGACGTAGACGATGCTCTCCGCCGGCACGTCGCCCTTCCACCGGCGGACGGCGTCGGCGACCGGGGCGACGAGTTCGTCCAGGCACTCGGGGGCGGGACGGGCGGAATCGAAGGTTCCGATGGGTGCGCGCATGGCGGCACGGTACCGAAAGGGCGCTCCCGCCTCGCCGGGGGTTCGCTCCCCGGCGGGTCACTCCGCCGCGGGCTCCCGGACGCGCTCGGCGCCGGCGGGCCGCGCGGCCCGCCCGTCGGCGGGTTCCGCCCGGCGCGCGGCCTGCTCCTCGTCGAGTTCGGCGAGCCGGGCCAGCGTCTCCTCGTCGAGCGTGGCCAGCGCGAGCAGCTGCTCGGGGGTGGCGTCGGCGGGGATGGGCGACGGGGGCGGCGTGCGCAGCGGCGGCTGCCAGCCCAGGTCGGGGGTCCAGCGCCGGACGACCTTGGCGGGGGCGCCGACGACCACCGAGTGGTCGGGCACCACGCCGCGGACCACCGAGCCGGCGCCGACGACCACGTTCCGCCCGATCCGGGCGCCGGGGAGGATCACCGCGCCGGTGCCGATCCAGCAGCCGGGGCCGATCTCCACCGGCTCGGCGCGCGGCCACTGCTTGCCGATCGGCTGGTGCGGGTCGTCGTAGGAGTGGTTGGTGGAGGTGACGTAGACGTACGGCCCGAAGTAGCAGTCGTCGCCGATGGAGACGGGGGCGTCGGCGATGACATGGCTGCCGCGCCCGAGCACCACTCCGTCGCCGACGCGCAGGACGGTCTCGGTGCCGAGGTCCAGGTCCGGCATCAGACCGGCGGTGAGGGTGACCTGCTCGCCGATGATGCAGTAGGAGCCGAGTTCGATCCACGGTTCGCCGAAGACGGTGCCGAGGGGGAAGGCCAGCTTGGTGTGCGGGCCTATGGAGCGGAAGCGCAGCCGCCCCGGCTGTTCGGCGGAGACCGATCCGGCGCGCTGGACCCACGCCCAGGCGGCGTGCACGCCGCGCTGCACGAGGCGGCGACGCCACGCGGTGAGGGTGTTCTGGCTCTTGGGCACCTGCTCACGGTAACCAGCGCGCCACACAGCGGCCCGGCCGGGGACCTGTGATCTTCACCCCAGCGCCGGTGGCATAACGTGCCGGGCACGGACGGCCGGCACAGGACGGCCACCACGAGGAGGGGCAATGACGCACGAGGCACTGATCGCGGGCATCGGCGGCAAGGAACCGGTGCTGGAGGAGGACGCCTACGCGGCGCCGACCTCCGTCCTGCTGGGAGAGGTGACGCTGCGCCGGGGCGCGAGCGTCTGGTACGGGGCGGTGCTGCGGTCGGAGGCCGGCCCGATCGTCGTCGGCGAGGACAGCAACATCCAGGACAACTGCACGCTCCACGTCGACCCGGGCTTCCCGGTGACCATCGGCCGGGGCGTCTCCGTCGGCCACAACGCGGTGGTGCACGGCGCGACGGTGGAGGACGACTGCCTGATCGGCATGGGCGCCACGGTGCTCAACGGCGCCGTCATCGGGGCGGGTTCGCTGGTGGCCGCGCAGGCGCTGGTCCCGCAGGGGATGCGGGTGCCGCCGGGCTCCCTGGTCGCGGGCGTGCCCGCCAAGGTGCGGCGGGAGCTCACCGAGGAGGAGCGCGAGGGCCTCAAGCTGAACGCGGCGCACTACACCGAACTGGCGCGCACCCACCGCGCCGTCCACGCGGCGGGCTGAACCGGCTCAGCGCTCGGCGGCCGGCTCGGGCTCCCGCTCGGCCGGCGCCGACGCCGGCTCGGGCGCCGGGTCCGCCGACGGTGCCGTCTCCGCTGCCGGTGCGGATGCCGGGTCCGCCGACGGTGCCGGGTCCGCCGACGTCCGGCTGTCGTCGGCGGCGGAGGCCGTCATGCGCGCGGCCCGCCGCTTCATCAGCACCATGGACGTGATGCCGACGGCCACCGCGAGCACCAGGCCGACCCAGGAGAACCGCTTCAGCCACGCCTCGGCGACGATGCCGACGTAGTAGATCACCGCCGTGGTGCCGCCCGCCCAGACGATGCCGCCGGTGACGTTGGCGATCAGGAACTTCCAGTACGGCATCCTCAGCACGCCCGCCAGCGGGCCCGCGAAGATCCGCAGCAGTGCGACGAACCGGCCGAAGAAGACCGCCCACATGCCCCACTTCTGGAACGACTTCTCGGCGGCGGCGACGTGCCCCTCGCTGAAGTGCCGTGGGAACCGCGCGCCCAGCCGGGCCAGCAGCGGGCGCCCGCCCTTGCGGCCGATGGCGTAACCGATCGAGTCGCCGATGATCGCGCCGGCGCTGGCGCAGATGCCGAGGATCAGCGGGTCGATGTCCGAGTGCTGCGAGGAGAGCAGGGCCGAGGAGACCAGGACGATCTCGCCGGGCAGCGGGATCCCCAGACTCTCCAGTCCGATGACGATGCCCACCAACGCGTAGACCGCGCCCGCCGGCACCGTCTCGAGCCATTCCTGGACGTGCACCTGTGCCTTCTTTCCTGCGTCTGCCGCCGGTTCGTCCGGTCGTCACGGGACCGGGGCGCGTCGTTCTCCACCGTGACGCGGGGGGCATCGCCATCCGTGCCCGCACCCGCGTCCGCACGCGGGGAAGCCTACAGGCCGCCGGACCCCGCCCCGCCGCCGTTCCGCCCCGGCGTCCGGCCTCTGCTACAGCACGGACGAGGAACGGTGACCAAAGCGTGTCCCTGCGCGACTAGGGTTACGGGCCATGTGGCCTGGACAGCAGCCGCCCGGTGGCGAGCAGAACCCGAACAACCCCCAGCAGCCGGTGAACCCCTATCAGCAGCCGGGGTACCAGCAGCAGCCGAACCCGTACCAGCAGCCGGGCACCTACCCGCAGCCCGGGTACCAGCAGCCGGGCACCTACCCGCAGCCCGGCCAGCCCGGCCAGTGGGGCCCCGCGGGGCCCGCGGGCCCGGCGCAGCCCTCCGGCGGCGGTCCGGTGGACCCGTCGCGGCGGACCAAGCTGGTCGCGATCGTCGCGGCCTCCGCCGTGGTGCTGACCGCCGCTGTGACCGGCTTCCTGGTGCTGGGCGAGGACGACGGGTCGACCGTGGCCGGCGGTGACGGCAAGGCGTCCCCGTCCGCCTCGAAGTCGCCCGCCCCGAAGCCGAGCGGCGGCGCCGCGGGCGAGAACCCGCGCGGCGGCGAGGCGCCGAAGGCCACCGTGCCCGGCTGGAAGGTCGTGGTGAACCCCAAGTGGGGCACCGCCTTCGACGTCCCCGCCGACTGGCAGGTCGAGACCCCGGGCACCTTCATCGGGTTCGAGAAGGAGGGCGGCGACATCGGCGAGGCGCTCATCGGGATGTCGGCGCCGGCGTTCTACAAGGAACAGTGGTGCGTCTCGGACGACGACAAGGACGGGCACGAGGAGGACATGTCCCTGGCCGCGGTCGGCACCAAGGGCGCCAACGGCGCCAAGAACACCGACGAGGTGGCCATCAACCACTCCGCGAACTGGGTCTTCGCCGGGTACACGCAGCCCGACAAGAAGAGCGTCACGGTCGACGAGAAGGCGAAGCCCTACACCACCGCCGCCGGCATCGAGGGCAGCATCGCCTGGGCCCGTTCGAAGAACACCCCGGCCAAGGGCAAGTGCGCCAGCGACGGCAAGGCCCTCACCTTCGGCTTCAAGAACTCCAAGGGCGACTTCGTGGCCTGGAGCCTCTACGGGGCCACCGGGGTCGACGACGAACTGTCCGACGAGACGGTCATGAAGATCCTCGACACGGTCCGTCTGCACGGCACCCCCACGGGCTGACGTTCCGGGGCGTCCGGAAACGGGTTTGGCAACGGCCCTGGTCTGCGGCGATAGTCAGGGGGTGACCACCCCGCCCGCCTCGTCGCCGCCCACCGGCGGCCGCCGCAACTACCTGCTGCTCACCGCCGCCGCCTGCGTCACCAACCTCGGTGGCGCGGGCGCCATGATCGCCTCGGCCTTCGCGGTCCTGGAGTCCGGCGGCTCGGGCGGCGACGTGGGCCTGGTGGTCGCCTCCCGCACGCTCCCGCTGGTGGTGTTCCTGCTCATCGGCGGGGCGGTCGCCGACCGGCTGCCGCGGCACCGGGTGATGGTGGCGGCGAACACCGTCAACTGCGTCTCCCAGGCCGCCTTCGCGGCGCTGGTGCTGGCCGGGGAGGCCCGGCTGTGGCAGATGATGCTGCTGGCCGGTCTCGGCGGCGCCGCGCAGGCCTTCTTCGGCCCGGCGTCGGAGGGCATGCTGCTCTCCTCCGTCCCGCCGGACCGGGCGAGCCGTGCCTTCGCCGTCTACCGCATGGCGATGCACGGCGCCTCGCTGGGCGGCGCGGCGCTCGGCGGCGCGATGGTCGCCGCGATGGGTCCGGGCTGGGTGCTGGCGGTGGACGCCGCCGCCTTCGCCTTCGCCGCCTCGCTGCGCGCCCTCCTCGACGTCCGGGGCATCGCCCCGCGCGAGCCGGGCGGCGGGATGCTCTCCGACCTCCGGGAGGGATGGCGGGAGTTCGCCTCCCGGCCGTGGCTGTGGGGCATCGTCGTCCAGTTCTCGGTGGCCAACGCGGTGGTCGCCGCGGCCGAGGCGGTGTACGGCCCGCTGGTGGCCCGCGACAGCCTCGGCGGCGCGGGTCCCTGGGGCCTGGCGCTGGCCGCGTTCGGCGCGGGCACGATGGCGGGCGGGCTGCTGATGACACGGTGGCGGCCGCGGCGGCTGCTGCTGGCCGGCACGTTGTGCGTCTTCCCGCTGGCGCTGCCCAGCGCGGCCCTCGCGGTACCGGTGCCGGCCGAGGTGCTGTGGGGCGTCATGTTCCTGACGGGGGTGACCGTCGAGGTCTTCGGCGTCTCCTGGATGACCGCCCTCCACCAGGAGATACCGGAGGACAAGCTGTCCCGGGTCTCCGCCTACGACTGGTTCGGCTCCATCGCGATGGTGCCGGTGGCGACGGCGCTGGCGGGGCCGGCCGAGAGCGCGTTCGGCAGGGGGGCCGCGCTGTGGGGCTGCGCGGGGCTCGTGGTCCTCGTCACGGCGGCGGTCCTCCTCGTGCCCGACGTCCGCAACCTCACCCGCCGCCCCAAGCCGCCCGTCCCCACCATCCCGACCCCCCGCGACGCCCCGCCCGGTGGCGAGTCCGGCGCCGAGGCGAGCACCGGGGCCGGCACTCCGCGCCCTTCCGCGGCGACCCCCGAGGCCCCGGCCCCCTGACGCGACACCGCCACCCCGCGGGGCTCGGCGGCGGGCTGTCTCAGCCGATGCCGAAGGAGCCCTGCGGGGGTTCGGGTGACGGGACCGCCGCGCCGTCCGGGACGGCTCCCGCCGCCCCGGCGAACCGCCGCAGCCCCTCCCCGTGCACCACCCGCGCCGGGAAGGCGTCGGAGGCCGCCCGCCGCCCCACCCCCGCGACGTCCAGCTCCCTCCCCGACCCGACCAGCACCGCGTTGCCGAACCGCCTCCCCCGCAGCATCCCCGGCTCCGCGATCATCGCCGTCTCCGCGAAGACCTCCGCGACCGTCGCGACCTGGGACCGCAGGAAGTCGAACGGCGCACCGTCGGCGAGGTTCGCGACGTACACCCCGCCCTCCCTCAGCACCCGGCCCGCCTCCCGCACGAAGCCAAGGGAGGCCAGGTGGGCCGGCACCCGGGAGCCGCCGAAGACGTCCGCCACCACCACGTCCGCACTGCCCGTCGGGGCCTCCTCCAGCCAGGTGCGCGCGTCACCCACATGGGTCCGCACGCCGGATCCCCCCGGCAGCGGCAGGTGCTCGAGGACCAGCTCCAGCAGACCCCGGTCGTACTCGACCACCCGCTGGGGCGACCCCGGCCGGGTGACGGCCACGTACCTCGGCAGGGTGAGCGCGCCGCCCCCCAGGTGGAGCACGTCCAGGGGCTCCCCCGGCTTCCCCGCCGTGTCCAGCACGTATCCGATCCGCCGGGCGTACTCGAACTCGAGATGGGCCGGCTCGTCCAGGTCGACGTAGGACTGCGGGGCCCCGTCCACGGTCAGCAGCCAGGCCCGGTCCCGGTCGACGTCGGGCATCAGTTTGGCGGTGCCGTGGTCGACGGCGCGGGTCACGGGTACGGGCTCGTTCACCGTGTCATTGTGCCGGTATGACGGTATGTCGTACGCCACGGTACGGGGCGATCACCGCACATCCTCGGTTACTGTCACGGAATGCTCGATGCCACCACCCGCTCCGGGGGCACCGCCGCTGATGCGTCTCCCGTCGCGGCGACCGGATTACTGCTCACCCCTCCCGTCTCCCCGCCCGCCACCGTGCCACCCGCGCCGCCCGCGCCGTCCAAGGCGGCCCCGCGCGGTCCGCTGGCCCGCTGCGCCCGGCTGCTGCTCTCACCCTGGGCCCGCTTCGCCCTGCTGCTGTGCCTGCTCGCCGCCGCGGCCTCGGTGGTCCTGATGTTCGAGCCGCAGCGGCTGGTCGCCGACGGCTGGCCGCCCCGCTTCGGCGGCGGTTCCGCCGTGCTGGTGTTCGGCGTCGTCTACGGCCTCTGCACGGTGGCCTTCGTGCCCCGGCCGGTGCTGAACCTGGCGGCCGGTGCGCTCTTCGGGTCCACGCTGGGCCTGGCCGCCGCGCTGGGCGGCACGGTCCTCGGGGCCGGTCTGGCGTTCGGCCTGGGCCGGCTCCTCGGCCAGGACGCCCTGCGGCCGCTGCTGCGCGCCCGCTGGCTCCAGTCCGCGGACGGCCAGCTCAGCCGGCACGGTTTCCGTTCGACGCTGGCCCTCAGACTCTTCCCCGGCATCCCGTTCTGGGCCGCCAACTACTGCGCCTCCGTCTCCCGGATGCGCGCCTCGTCCTTCCTGCTGGCCACCGCCCTGGGCTCGATCCCGAACACCGCCGCCTACGCGGTCGCCGGGTCCAGCGCCTCCAGCCCCACCTCGCCCGCGTTCCTGATCGCGGTCGCCGTCATCGCCCTCCCCGCCATGGCGGGCGCCGTGATCGCCTGGCGCAAGCGCCACCACCTGCGCGGACGCTGACCGGTCGGCGGCGCGACGCGTTCCGTTCACCCGCAGATCACCGGACCGACGGTCCCGGGCCGCTACAGTGCCCGCACATCGTGACCTGTCGTCATCCTCCGATCAGCGCTTGGACTACCTGCTTCCATGTCTTGGTTCGAATCGCTCGTCCTCGGACTCGTCCAGGGGCTGACCGAGTTCCTCCCCATCTCCTCCAGCGCCCACCTGCGGCTCACCGCCGCGTTCTCCGGCTGGGAGGATCCGGGGGCGGCGTTCACCGCCATCACCCAGATCGGCACCGAGATCGCGGTGCTGATCTACTTCCGCAACGACATCGGCCGGATCCTCTCCGCCTGGTTCCGCTCGCTGCGGGACAAGGAGATGCGGCGTGACCACGACGCCAGGATGGGCTGGCTGGTGATCGTCGGCTCGATCCCGATCGGCGTGCTCGGCGTGACCCTCAAGGACCAGATCGAGGGGCCGTTCCGCGACCTGCGGCTCACCGCCACCATGCTGATCGTGGTCGGCATCGCCATCGGCGTCGCCGACCGCATGGCCGAGCGCGCCGAGGCCGGTGGCCGGCACCGCCTCCGTCAGCCCAAGGACCTCGAGCACCTCGGGGTGCGCGACGGCCTGATCTTCGGCCTGTGCCAGGCGGCGGCGCTGATCCCCGGCGTCTCCCGCTCCGGCGCCACCATCAGCGGCGGCCTCTTCATGGGCTACCGCCGGGAGGCCGCGGCGCGCTACTCGTTCCTGCTGGCCATCCCCGCCGTGCTGGCCTCCGGCCTCTTCGAGCTCGGCGAAGCCATGGAGGGCTCGCACGTCTCGTGGGGCCCGACCGTCTTCGCCACGGTGATCGCCTTCCTCTGCGGCTACGCGGTGATCGCCTGGTTCATGAAGTTCATCTCGACCAAGTCCTTCATGCCGTTCGTCTGGTACCGGATCGCCCTGGGCCTGCTCATCCTCGCCCTGGTCGGAACGGGTGTCCTGAGTCCCCACGCGGCCGGATAGCGGCCTTCCGCGGCGCGGTCGGCCGCCGGCAGTCACAGGAGTCCGAGCACGCCGAAGGCCCCCGCCGTAGCGGGGGCCTTCGAAGCGGTCCAGGGACCAGCAGGGTGTCCACCTGGGGGATGGAATAAGAGTGGTCTCAGGTGGTGAGTTCGACGAGTTTCTTGTGGCAGATGAGGGTGGCCGCGAGGCTGAGGAAGGCCGCGAAGTGTCGGCTCTTGCGTTCGTGGCGCACGGTCAATGTTCCGGTCCCGTAGCCAGCGGCGGAGCTCGGGGTAGTCATAGCCCTTGCCCGCACGGAGCTTCGCGGGTCTGCGGCATCCAGGTCCGCGACGGGAGCGGACAGCGGGGATGGCCTTGACCAGTGGCTTGGGAGCGAGCCGGGTTTGCCCCGGTCGACCGGAATCGGTCCGACGAGCTCACCCCGTTTTCGTCCGCACGGTGAATCGGCGGTGGGCGGTGGCCGGACACACGCCGAAGGAGGGCGGTAGCCGCCGCCAGGCGCACGAAGTGGTCAGTGCGTACACAATCGCGGTGAACGCCTTGCGATCCGCCACCGGTGCCGTCCCACCGTCCTGCCGTCGGGGCCGGAACGTCGGCATGAGCGGCTCCATCATCAGCCATAGCAGACGATCATGCCCGAAAGATGGCTGAGCTGGGGCGGTGGTTGCGGTTGCGTCCGCACCTCGGCCACATCATGACGGCGCAATGATGGCCGCATGTTCTATGAGGACTTCAGCCCCTACACCTACTGGGACGAAGGCGACGAGTTCAGCGACCTCACCGACGGTATGCGCTTCGTCAGCTTCCAGCCGACCTATATACGCCTCAATATCGGCTGGCTGGCAGCCGGCCACCGGTGGGCGAACGGCCCGGCTTACGAGGACTTCACCGACAGGCTCCTGGCCGTCCTCGACGCCCAGCAGGTCAATGCCATGCTCGGCCTGCACGAATGCGACCTCTGCCCCACATCACTGCCAGACTCACACCCCTGGTACGTACCCCGACCGGGGCATCGGCGCGCGAGCGCCGGAACAGGTGAGATCCGTGTCCCCGGCACCCTCGGCACCGCCTTCGCGGCCCCGCACCTCATCGGCCACTACGTCGCCGACCACGGCTACCTGCCGCCTCAGCCATTCATCGACGCGGTCCTCGCCTTCAACCCGTACGGCCCCTGGACTGCGAGCTTTCCGGGCATCAGATTCCCCTGGATCCCCGACGACGCGGCACTCCGTCATATTGACGATGAGTGACTGTCTCATCTCACTATGCATCGAAGTGGAGCATCACCAAGTGAGACCACCAGCAACGCGCCATCGGCGACCGCATCCGGGCCGCACGCGTGCACGCCAACCTGACCCGGGAACATGTCTACCTGTCGGCCGGCATCAGTCGGTGGGCACTACAGGAGGCGGAATCCGGCCACGGGAACCCGCGGCTGTCGACTCTGCTGCCCATCGCCCGCGTTCTCCGTTCCCCTGCACCAACTGCTGCCGTAGCGCCCCCTTCCTTGGTGGAGCGCCAAGCAGCGCTTAGGGGGTGTGTGCTGGGAGGTCGGCCGCAGTCATGAAAGCGACATCGTCCTCCGTGAGCAGCGTGCGGGCTTGCTCCATGACGGCCTGTTGGTCGAGGACCAGGCGGCCGGTCACCACCGCGGTGTGGCCGTACATGGCCCGCCCCAGGTCGTGCGTGCGCTCGACGTCCAGCCGCCATCTGGTGCTCGGGACGTCCAGGGTCGCCGGGTACCGGGTGAGTCGGGCGCCGGTGCCGGTGCAGAGGATCCAGCATGCCTCGCTGTGGCCGGACACTGGGCTGCGCCAGTCCCCCAGGCCTGCAGGGTGATGCCGGGCTGCGACATCCCACAGCGAGATGTCGGGCACTTCCGGGAAGGGGATGCCGGCGACCACGCCGGTGGTTCCGTACTCCCCGGTGCTGGTGTAGGCGACGACTGCCGCTCGCTGCGGCTGCCAGGTGTGCAGCAGCCGGAAGATCGTGACACGGCCGGCGCCATTGACTGTTTTCGCCATCTCTTCCCCTTATGCCGTCGCCCCTCCGCCACTCCAGGGCGGAGGGACGACGCTTACTCACGTGCTGTGGTCAGTGCCCCGGGCAATCGTTGGGCGTCCCCCCGTCGTCCCCGCAGGTGTCCCCGTTGTCGTCCTCGCCACAGGCCATGTCCGCGCGCCACAGGTCCTCGTCCACGTCGAATCCGGCGGCCCGGATCGTCTCGACGGTCAGGGGCAGCGCCTCGGCCGCCGGCGGGTACGTCTTCCCTTGGAACCCGTCGCACGGGTTGTGGTGGACCTTGCGCCAGCCGTTGCTCGCGAAGAACGCGTCGTACTCGGCCGTGAAGGTCATGAACGTGTGCCAGGCGGGGTCGACCGCGGCCGACATGTAGAGCGTCGGGGCGCCGGCGGGCTTGGTGGCGGACGTGGCCAGGTAGGCCAGCGCCTGGTCGGTGATGAGCTGCGCGTGATCGACCGTCAGGCCGTGCTCGGCCGCAACTCGGGCGCTCAGGCGGGCGAAGAACTCGGGGGACACCAGGTGGTGGGCCCCCGTCCTCTGCGTGATCGCTGTGGTCATCGTCGTACCTTTCTCTCGATGGATTCGCTTCCGTCGCCCGCCCCGAGTCCTCTTGCCAGATGCCTCGGGGCGGGGTTCTACAGACGGGGTGCCGCGCTCGGTACGCTTCTGCAGCGGGCTGGCCCGGGGTCCATCACACCTCGGGGCAGCCCGTTTCAGCGTCCGGCGCGGGCGGCGGCGTGGGCCAGGAACTCGCCGTCGGCGCAGTGGCGCTTCGACCGGCAGGTTTCGCACAGGTAGCTGTGGACGCCGAGGCGTTCGCCCGGCAGCTGCTTCTCCGGGACGGTCAGAACGGCCGCCCAGACCGCCTTCCCCATCGGGCGGTCCCAGGCGCCCCACAGCCGCGGGCACAGCTGGTCCAGGATGGCGAGGCCGCGTCCGCGGTTCCGCGTTGCGGACTCGGGGCGCGGGCGCGGGCGGCGGCGGACCGGGTCGTGGACCTCGACCACCGTGCGCGCCTGGGTGACGTCGAGGATCAGGCGCAGGCTGTCGCCGGGCTCGGTCCCGTAGCGGACGGCGTTGGTGACCAGCTCGCTGACTACCAGGACGACGCTGTCGATATGGTCGGCGGTCGCGCCGGGCTGGGTGTCGAGCAAGTACTGCCGGGCGAAGGCGCGGCCGCGGCCGGCGGATTGCGGCTCGGGCGGCAGTGTCAATGCGGGGGGGCGATTGCAGGGACAGAATCATCATGGCTCCCTCTGCGGTCGTGGCGTCCGGTGCGGGACAACGACCGTAGAGGGAGCCAACGGCGGCCAAGGGCACAGTTTGTGCCCCCTCGTCAGGCCGCCAGGATGCCGATCTTCACGGCGAGTTCTGAGGCGCGGCGGCGGCGGGCCGGGCTGCGGGCCTCCGTCTCCTCGAGCACGATGCGCTTCGCGAAGCCGTTGTAGCGAGTGGTCTCCGGCGCGGCCTCGTGTGCCTGGGCGAGGGCGGCAAGGGCGGCGTCGGGCTGGTTGTCGAGCTGGTAGCCGCGGGCGGCCTCGATGCGGTGCCGGGCGCGGCGGGGCCGGGACGGGATCGTGTCCGCATCGGCGGCCGCGGCCTGGCGGACGGACTCCCCGCCGGCGTGCAGCTCGACGGCGATGGTCACCGCCTGCGCGCCGACGATGGCCCGGGAGAAGGAGGTGATCGGGTGGTAGTAGTCCGCGGGCAGCCGGGCCGCGATGGCCCGGGCCTCGTCCCACCGGCGCCACGCGGTTCCAGTCTCGCCTCGCCGGGCGGCGGTGTATCCAGCCTCGAAGGTGAGCGCGCCGGCGACCGCGAGGACTTCGGGCGCGGCGTCGGGGAGGACGGGCTGAAGGTACTCGAGGGCGCCGTGGGTGACGGCGTCGGCGGCGTCGTAGTGGCTGTGCCCGGAGTCGCGGTGGGCGTGGGCGGCGAGCCAGGCGGCGATGCCGACGGCGTGCGGGTCCTCAGACTCCTGGGCGGCGGTGAGGCCGCGGTCGGAGACGCGCCAGAGCAGCGGGGTGTCGGGCTGGTAGCTGCAGAAGAACTGGCACAGGGCGTAGACCTCGGCGAGGGTCGCCTGAGCGGAGCGCCGGGCGGCGGGCTCCTCGGCCTGGCGGACGGCCAGCCGCGCGTCGCGGATCAGGTCGGGCAGCATGCCGCCGATGACGTCCCGGTGCTGGGCGGACTGGTGTCGGGCGGCCCATGCCCGGTCCAGGCGGGCCCGCAGGTGCGCGGCTGGCGGGGCCTGTCGCTGGGTGCTGGACAGAGCGAAGGCGTTGACGGCCTCCCGCACCTCCGGCAGCCGACGGTGGCCAGGACCAACGAACCACTCCCGCGGCACTGATTGGTCTCCTGTCAGATCGGAGAGGTCTCGCACCCGGAGCACCTCGGCGAGGCGGAGGATGGTCTCAAGGCGAGGGGTCCGCAGACGGCCGGTCTCGACGGCCTTGACCCAGGAGCCGGAGCGTCCGGCCAGGCCGCCGAGCTGATCGCGGGTCAATCCTCGCCGAGTGCGCAGGATCTGCAGGCGTTGTCCGAAGACGATGGGGTCGGTGTACGGGTCCGGGGTAGCATCAGCAGGCATGGTCTCGCCCTCTCTATGCAGCTCGTCACTGCCAGAGTAGGGCGGGACCAATTTTTCGTGCCCTGGAACGCAGAAGATCGCCCCGTGCTCCCGGAAGAGAGCGGGGTGCGGTGCTGCTCAGGCGAGACGTCGGCGTACCACAGGCAGGCCGCCGGGGACGGTGACGCGGTCGCCCTACATGCAGGCCCTCCAGGTTTCGGGGTGCGCTGCACCGTAGTGCTCCACCCGGCTGACGCAACAGTGCGTCCTTGAAGGGGCGATGCCCCGTCCGGTCCACCGGCAGGCGGCCCGCACGTGGCCGATATGTAGCGGGACGGTAGCGGAGTGTCACGCCTTGCCCCTAGGGTGAGCCCCATGCTCCTCACATCCGAGGTCCCCGGCTCCGCACGCTCCGCCGCCGAGCTGAACGAGATGATCCGCGCCCTGTGGCTCCGTTCCGGTGGCGCGCCGACCGCCCAGGACCGTGCCCGGTACGAACAGCTCGTCGTGGAGTGGGCCCGCGCCGTCCGGGCGGAGGCGCTGCAGCCGGCCTAGGTTCTGCCCGGCGGCGCCGCGCCGAAGGCGAGGGGGGCGGCGGCGCACCGGTGGTGGCCGGACGCCGCCGCACGGGTTCACCTGCCGAGCGCGGCCACGCCCGCCTGCGCGAACTTCTCGTCCAGGTCGCCGGACGGGGCCCCGGCGACACCGATGCCCGCGATCGGCGCGCCCTTGGCGGTGACCGGGGCGCCACCGGCCAGGAAGAGGGTGTTCGGGATGTCCTTGAGGTTCGGGGCCTGGTCCAGGCGCCCTGCGAGCACCGAGGTGGGGGCGTTCCAGGAGACCGCCGTGTACGCCTTGCGCACCGCCGACTCGTAGGACTGCGGACCGGCGCCGTCGCCGCGCAGGGTCACGACGGTGTTGCCGTTGCGGTCCACGACGGCGACCGTCACCTTCTGGTTCTCGTCCTCCGCCGCGTCCAGCGCGGCCTGGGCGGCCCGGACCGCGGCGTCGGCCGTGAGGTGCGTGGTCTGCGTGGTGTTCCGGCTCTTCGCCGAGTCGGCGGAGGCGGCCGCGGGGGCGGCCGACGGCCCGGCGGCGTTGGCGGTGACGGCGCCGAAGGTGCCGGCGCCCAGGGCCGCGGCGGCGACGGTGCCGAGCAGGACACGGGTGCGCAGGGTGGTCTTCTTCGTCATGGTGGGCAGCTCCTCGTCGGTCTGCCGGGGAACCCTCGCTCCCCGGCTCTCGGCATCCATCCTTCAGGCGCCCAGGGCCTCGGGGCGTCGGCGTTCCGGCTGGTCACGCGGGTCCCGACGGGCGACGGGCATGTCATCCGAACGGCTGATGCGCCCACCTCGCGCACGGGTTTACCTGGAGGGAGCGGCACAGGCGGGCGACAGCCCGAGGCAGGCCGAGGGCCGCGAGGCCCGAGGCGGACACGAGGAACACCCATGCGGCACACACGGCACCGGTCCCCCGGGCCGACGGAACCGGCGACACGGGCAGAGCCGACGCCACCGAAGGATCCGGCGGCACCGAAGGCGGCGGAACCAAGGGAACCGGCGGCACCGGCTGATCCGGCGGCGGACCAGGACGCGCGCTGGCTCGGGCCGGTGGTGCACCTCGCCTTCTACGCGCTGCTGATCGGCTCGCTCGCCCGCTACCTGCTGCGGCATCCGCCGGGACCCGGCGTCACCTGCGTGATCGTGGCGGCGGCGGTGCTCGCCCTGCTGTACGCCCTGGGCCCGGTGGCGGGACCGGCGCGTGGGCGGGACCGGCCGGCCTCCCGTCCGCTCGCGTGGCTGCTGGCGGTCGTGGCGGTCTGGTCGGTCCTGACGCTGCTGGCGCCCAGCTTCGCCTGGTGCGCGGCCCCGCTGCTCATCCTGGCGCTGCGCTCCCTGCCGGCCGGCGCGGCGATCCCGCTGGCGTGCCTGCTCACGGTGCTGGTCGTGGTGTCGCTGCAACGGCTGAGCGACGGCTTCGACCCGGCGGTCCTGGTCACCCCGCCCGCCGTGGCCGCCCTGATGACCGGCGTCTTCCTCCACATGGAGCGGCAGGCCGAGCGGCGCCGCGCGCTGATCGCGGACCTGATGCGCACCCGGCGGGACCTGGCGGCCACCGAGCGCCGCGAGGGCGCCCTGGCCGAGCGGGCGCGGCTGTCGATGGAGATCCACGACACCCTCGCCCAGGGGCTGTCGAGTCAGACGATGCTGCTGCAGGCCGCCGAACGCGTGTGGACGACCGACCCGGCGGCGGCGCGCGAGCACGTGCGGGAGGCCGCCCGGGGCGCGGGACGCGACCTGGCCGAGGCCCGCCGGTTCGTGCACGACCTGGCACCGGCCGATCTGGCGGACGGCGGCTCGCTGCTCGCCGCGCTGCGCCGTCTCGCCGAGCGGGAGACGAAGGACGGCCTCACCGTGCGCCACCACATCGAGGGCGTGCCGCTGCCCCTGCCCGACCGGGGTGAGGCCGCGCTGCTGCGCGTGGCGCAGGGGGCGCTGGCCAACGTGCGCCGGCACGCGGGAGCGACACGGGCCGCCGTCACCCTCAGCTTCCTCGACGACCAGGTGGTCCTGGACGTCGCGGACGACGGCCGCGGTTTCGACCCGGGCGCCCTGCCCGCTCCGGGCCGTGAGGGCGGGCACGGGCTGCCCGCGATGCGCGCCCGGGTCGCCCAGCTGGGCGGCACCCTGACCGTCGAGTCCGCGCCCGGCGAGGGCACCGTGCTCACCGCCTCGATCCCTCTCACCGCACCGGAGCCCCGATGACCTCCCCCGCCGAACCTCTCGTGCGCGTGCTGATCTGCGACGACCACGCCGTCGTGCGGGCCGGGCTGCGGGCGCTGCTCTCCAGCGCGGCCGGCATCGAGGTCGTCGGCGAGGCCGCCGGCGGCGACGAGGCCGTGGCGCTGGCCGACCGGGTGGAACCGCAGGTCGTGCTGATGGACCTCCAGCTGGGTCCCGGCACGGACGGCATCGAGGCCACCCGCCGCATCACCGCCCGGCCCGACGCCCCCCGCGTCCTGGTCCTCACCACCTACGACACGGACGCCGACGTGACCCGTGCGCTGGAGGCCGGCGCCACCGGGTACCTGCTGAAGGCCGAGCGGCCGGAGGAGTTGTTCGCCGCGATCCACGCCGCGGCGCAGGGCCGCACCGCGCTCTCCGCACCGATCGCCGGCCGCATGGTGGCGGCGATGCGCGCTCCGCGTCCGGCGCTCACCGCCCGGGAGCTCGACATCCTGGCGCAGCTCGCCCAGGGCCTGGCCAACCGGGAGATCTCCCGCGCGCTGTTCATCAGCGAGGCGACGGTGAAGACCCACCTGAGCCGTATCTACGACAAGCTCGGCGTGGACAACCGGGCCGGTGCCGTCGCCGCGGCCAAGGAACAGCGCCTGCTGTCCTGAACGGCGGCGGCCTCGATCGCCGCGCGGGCCGCCGGCACCGCGGGGAGCGGCCCGCGGCGGCCGCCTCAGGACAGCAGGTGCGCGCAGGTCTGCCGGTCGAGCGGGTACTCCCGCTCCGCGGGCAGCAGCGCCCGCGCCCCGTCGGCGTCCCCCGCGGTGAGCAGCGCCTTGATCCGGTGGGCCAGGGGGGTCACGTCCTCGATGCCCACGATCCACTCGTCCGCGTACCGGGCGGCCGCCTCCCCCGCCAGGCCGAGCTGCAGCGACCGGTGGGGCAGCGGCTGCGTGCGCAGGTCGCGTTCCGGGTCCCACTGCACCCGGGCCGGCGCCCGCCGCAGCGCCCTGCTCCAGGACGCGCGGTCCTCGTACGCACCGCCGCGCACGTAGTGGGAGAGGCAGGCGTTGCGCAGCGCCCACTCGAACCCGTCCCGGCGGATCTCCACCGCCAGCACGGTCTCCTGCCCCTCCTTGGACGCCCAGCCGCAGCGGTACATCATCCAGAGGAAGGACGGCTTGATCCACGTCATCCGGTCGCGCTTCCACGCCGCGGGGAACCGGCCGTCCCGGGCCGCGGGCAGCCCGATCTCCGGACGGTAGGCCTGGTACACGGTCACGGTCTCCGCGCCGTACAGGGCCCTGACCTGGTACCGGGATCCGGGCGCGGACACCCTGTCGTCGCTCTGGCTCATCGGGTCAGCCTCCTGCACGGCCACGGCTGCGCGCCATGCGTTTTCGCCACGCCTCCCTCCCCCGACTCCCGCCGCGCTTCGGGGGCACTCGGGTGGGGTGACGGCCGCACGGTGGATCAGCTCCTCGTGGCGGCGGCCGGTCGCGGCCGCCGTGGCGGGCGCTCTGCCGGTGCTCACCTTTCCGGAGCCCGCCTGGTGGTGGGCGGCGCCGGTGGCGCTGGTCCCCTGGCTGCTGCTGCTCCGCGTCTCGCCCACCGGCGGGCGCGCGGCGCTGGACGGCTGGTGCGGAGGGTTCGGACTGATGCTGGCCGCCCACCACTGGCTGCTGCCGAGCCTGCACGTCTTCACCCCCGTACTGGCCGCGTTGCTCGGCGCCTTGTGGGCGCCGTGGGGGGTGCTCGCCCGGCGTCTGCTGCGGGGCTCCCCGTCCGCGCTCCGGGCCACGGCGGCGCTGGCCGGTCTGCCCTCGGCGTGGCTGATGATCGAGCTGGTGCGGTCCTGGCAGGGCCTCGGCGGCCCCTGGGCCGTGCTGGGCGCCGGTCAGTGGCAGACGGCGCCGGCGCTCGCGCTGGCCTCGGTGGGGGGCGTCTGGCTGCTCAGCCTCCTCCTGGTCGGGGTGAACACGGCGGTCACGCTGCTGCTCACGGTGCGCGCCGCCCGACTTCCCGCTTCGGCCGCGCTGGCCGCCGTCGGGGTGGCCGCCGCCGGTGCCTGGGCCTGGGCGCCCCGCCCGGCCGTCGGCGACACGGTGCGGATCGCGGTGGTGCAGCCCGGGGTCCTGGCCGGCGAGGACTCGCCGCAGCGGCGGTTCGCCCTGGAGGAGCGCCTGACCCGCGGTCCGGCCGGCCGGGACCTGGACCTGGTCGTCTGGGGCGAGAGCAGCGTGGGCGCCGACCTGACCGCCCGCCCGGACCTCACCCGCAGGCTGACCGCGCTGTCCCGTGACACCGGAGCGCCGCTGCTGGTGAACGTGGACGCCCGCCGCTCGGACCGTCCCGGCATCTTCAAGAGCTCGGTGCTGATCGGGCCGCAGGGGCCGACCGGGGACCGCTACGACAAGATGCGCCTGGTCCCGTTCGGGGAGTACGTCCCGCTGCGGCCGCTGCTCGGCTGGGCCACCTCGGTGGGACGCGCGGCCGACGAGGACCGCCGCCGCGGGTCGGCCCCGGTGGTCATGGACGCCGGGCAGGGGCTCCGGCCGGGGCCGCTGGTCTGCTTCGAGTCCGCCTTCCCGGACATGAGCCGCCACCTGGCGGCCGAGGGCGCGAACCTGCTGGTCGTGCAGTCGTCCACCGCCACCTTCCAGCGGACCTGGGCCCCCGAACAGCACGCCTCGCTGGCCGCGCTGCGGGCCGCGGAGACGGGCGTTCCCGTGGTGCACGCCACCCTGACCGGCGTCTCGGTGGTGTACGACGGCGCCGGGCGCCAGGTGGGGCCCGCCCTCGGCACCTCGGAGAACGGGGTCTCGCTCCACACCCTCCGGACGGCGGGCCCTGGCTCCACCCTCCACCGCGACCTGGGGCCGTGGCCGCTGCCGTGCGCGGGCGGGGTGCTGCTGGTGCTGGGCGCGGCGGACGCCCGGGGCCGCCTCCGCAGGCGCCGGGACCCGGACGAGGCGGGGACCGCGCGGCAACCCCGGTGACCGCGCGTCACCCTTACGAAGGGACCGCCCGCCTGTCGCCTGTCCCCGGTCGGCCCGCACCCACCAGAGTGGCGAGGGTGAAGCGAACGACGATCACCACCGCCCTGCTTCTCGTCACCGTCGCGGGCGCCGCCCTCTCCGGCTGCGTGACGGTCCCCTCCGCCGACACGGCCCCGGGCGTCTCCGTCACGCCGTCCGCGCGTTCCGCGCCCGGTCCGGACGGCAGGGGCGAGCCGCTGCCGGTGCGGTCCTCCGCCGCGAAGGACGCCGAGGACCGCGCCGAGGCGGACGAGGACGCCAAGGACAAGGACAAGGAGAAGGACGGCAAGGACGGCGGGAAGGGCAAGGGCGCGAAGGACGCCGGCACCACGTCGTCCGACGCCTCGGCGGGCAAGGGCGGCGCCGGTGACCGGGCCGGTTCCGACCGGCACCCGGGCCACCGCCTGTTCCCGCCCCGCGGCGGTCAGGGCGGCGGCCCGCACGCCGAGGACCGCCCGGCCCGGCCGCGCAAGCCCGGAGGCGGCTCCGTGGACGCGTGCGGCATCGGCACCGAGTACGGCGGCTGGGGTCGGGGCAGCGCCGAGGAGGCGATGTGCCGGGACCTCCAGCACCGGGCCACCAAGTAGGCGGGGCCCGGCCCAGGGCGCCCCGGGGTTCCGGCCCAGGTCAGGGGGCGAGCCCCTCCTCCAGTTCCCGGATGGCCCGGCGCACTCGCGTCCCGTAGCCGTCGTCGGGCAGCACCTGGGCGGCGTCGCGGGCCCGGCCGAGGTGGCTGCGGGCCGCCTCGGGGCAGCCCAGCTTGGCGTAGTCGGCGGCCACGTTGAGGTGCAGCGAGGGGTAGAGGGACCGCACCGCCTCCATCAGTTCCTCGGCCGCCGACAGTGCCCGCAGGTCCCAGGCGAGCTCGTCCGCGGGGTCGTCCTGGGTGTCGGCCATGTAGTGCGCGAGGGCGCAGCGGTGGAACGGGTCGCCCTCGGCGCCGATCTCCCGCCAGATGTCGAGGAAGCGGACCCGCGCCTCCTCCCGGTCGCCTCCGTGGTGCAGCAGCACGGCCTGACCGATCCGGGTCGTCACCGCGACCGGGTCCCGCTCGTCCAGCTCCATCGCGCCCTCCGTCGCCCGCCGTTCCCGGCATGCACCGCGGGGCCGCCGCTCGGCGGTCCCGAGGTCGACGCTAGGGCCACCGGACCCGGGCCGCCCGGCGACGCCCGCCGGTCGGCCGCACGCCGCGCCCGCCGCGAGGTGCCGCCGGGGGGAGGGGCGGGGGTCAGCCGATGTCCGGGATGCGCCAGTCGATCGGCTCGTGGCCCTGGGCGGCGACGGCCTCGTCGATCTGGGTGAACGGGCGGGAGCCGAAGAACTTCTTGGCGGACAGCGGCGACGGGTGCGCCCCCTTCACCACCACGTGCCGGCTCTCGTCGATCAGCGGCAGCTTCTTCTGGGCGTAGGCGCCCCAGAGCACGAAGACGGCCGGGTCGGGCCGGTCGGCGACGGCGCGGATCACGGCGTCGGTGAACTTCTCCCAGCCCTTGCCCTTGTGCGAGTTGGGCTCGCTCTCGCGGACCGTGAGCACCGCGTTGAGCAGCAGGACGCCCTGCTCGGCCCAGGGCATCAGGTAGCCGTTGTCGGGGATCGGGTGGCCGAGTTCGGCGTGCATCTCCTTGTAGATGTTCCGCAGCGACGGCGGCGTCTTCACGCCCGGCCGCACGGAGAAGCACAGCCCGTGGCCCTGGCCGGGGCCGTGGTACGGGTCCTGGCCGAGGACGAGGACCTTCACCTTGTCGTAGGGCGTGGCCTCGAGCGCGGCGAAGACCTCCTCGCGGGGCGGGTAGACGGGGCCGTTCGCCCGCTCCTTCTCGACGAACTCGGTCAGCTCCTTGAAGTAGGGCTGCTCCAGTTCGCCGCCCAGAACCCCGCGCCAGGACTCGGGCAGCATGGCGATGTCGGTCACGTCAACGTCCTCCGGTGTGCGGTCACTTCCAGGTCAGGAACCTACAGGCGGCCACCGACAACGGTACCGGCGCCCCGGAGCGCGCGCGGGGCGCGGGAGGCGCGGGCGCGGATCCTCGGGCACACGGGCGGGGCCCGGCGGCCGGACACCCCGTCCGGCCGCCGGGCCCTGCCCGTCAGGAGCCGTGCGCGTCAGGCGACGCCGGCGTTGAGGAAGAGACCGCCCTCGATCACCAGGTTCTGGCCGGTGATCCAGCCGGAGGCGTCCGAGGTCAGGAACGCGGCGGCGCCCCCGATGTCCTCCGGCACGCCGAGGCGGCCGAGCGGGTAGCCCGCGGCCACCTCCTCCTCGCGGTTCTCGTACAGCGCCTCGGCGAACTTGGTCTTGATCACGCCGGGCGAGATCGCGTTGACCCGGACCTTCGGCGAGAACTCGTGCGCGAGCTGCAGCGTCAGGTTGATCATCGCGGCCTTGCTGATGCCGTACGGGCCGATGAAGGGCGAGGCCTGCACGCCGGCGACCGAGGCGATGTTCACGATCGTGCCGCCGTTCTCCCGCTGCCAGGCGGCCCAGGTCTTCTGGGCGAAGCCGAGGGCGGAGATCACGTTGGTCTCGAAGACCTTGCGCGCGACGTTCAGGTCGACGTCGGCGATCGGCCCGAACACCGGGTTGGTGCCGGCGTTGTTGACCAGGTGGTCGATCCGGCCGAACGCCTCCATGGTGGCGGTGACGACGGCGTCCTGGTGCTGCAGGTCGTGGGCCTTGCCGGCGACGCCGATGGCGCGGTCGGAGCCGAGCCGCTCGACGGCCTCCTTCAGCGCCTCCTCGTTGCGCCCGGTGATGCAGACGCGGTCGCCGCGGGCGACGAACGCCTCGGCGATGCCGAAGCCGATGCCCCGGCTCGCGCCGGTGATGACGGCGACCTTGCCGGAGAGCTCAGGCAGTTCGGTCATGTGGGGTTACCTCCGTGTCCCGGTACCTCGCGGTCCGGCGTCAGTTGAGCGGGCCGCCGGCGACGTACAGGACCTGGCCGGAGACGAAGCCGGCCTCCTCGCCCGTGAAGAAGGCGACGGCGTTGGCGATGTCCTCCGGGACGCCCACCCGCTGGACGGGGATCATCGCGGCGGCGCCCTTCTTGAAGTCCTCGAAGTCCACGCCCACCCGGTCGGAGGTGGCCTTGGTCATCTCGGTGGCGATGAAGCCGGGGGCGACGGCGTTGGCGGTGACACCGAACTTGCCGAGCTCCTTGGCGAGGGTCTTGGTGAAGCCCTGCAGACCGGCCTTGGCGGCGGAGTAGTTGACCTGGCCGCGGTTGCCGAGCGCCGAGGACGACGACAGGTTGACGATCCGGCCGAACTTGGCGTCGACCATGTACTTCTGGCAGGCGCGGGCCATCAGGAAGGCGCCCTTGAGGTGCACGTTCATGACGGTGTCCCAGTCGAGGGCGCTCATCTTGAACAGCAGGTTGTCGCGGAGCACGCCCGCGTTGTTGACCAGGATGGTCGGCGCGCCGAGCTCCTCGGCGATCCGGGCCACGGCCGCCTCGACCTGCGCCTCGTCGGACACGTCGCAGCCGACACCGATCGCCTTGCCGCCGGCGGCGGTGATCTGCTCGACGACGTCCTTGCAGTTGGCCTCGTCCAGGTCGATGACCGCGACGGCACGGCCCTCGGCGGCCAGCCGGACGGCGGTGGCGGCGCCGATGCCGCGCGCGCCACCGGTGACTACCGCGACTCGCTGCTCAGTGGTGGACATGGGTGCTTCTCCTCGCCCTCGGAAAGCCTGAACGCTTTCGGTGATGCTGCGGTCCCGCCGCTGCTCGAACAATACGCCGATCGGTGAGCGACCGCTTAGTACCCTCGACAGGACGTGACGCTAGAAGCCCGGGCACCCGCTGTCAACGGGCCACCGCGCGATGTGATCCACCTGACCGGACCGAGGGGTCCCGGCCTTGCTCCCGTCGGCGGAACTACCGGACGAGCAGCTCGAGGAGCCGGTCCGCCTCGGCCGCCGGATCGGCCGTCAGGCCGGTGTGCACGGGGCCGGGCTGCAGCACGGTGGAGCGGGGCGCGACCAGCCACCGGAAGCGCTTGCCGGCGTCGTCCTCGGCCGCCGGTCCGGCCGCCTCGCCGCCGGCGCAGACCGCCTCCACGGCGCGCAGCGCGGCCCGTACGGCGGTGGTGTCGGCGTGCGGGTCGAGGGCGAGCAGCCGGGCCTCGTCCAGATGGGTCCGGGCGGCGACGAACCGCTCGCCGCGGCAGTAGAGCAGCACGCCGACGTTGACGCACTCCCCGCGCTCCACCCGGGGCACGGCCCGCAGCAGCGCGTACTCGTAGACCTGGCGGTCACGGGTCCGGCGGTCGACGACGTTGCGGGTGAAGACCTGCCGATCGGCGTCGTGCCGTTCCTGCCGTTCGGCGTCGCGGTTCACTTCAGTCCCTCGATGCGTTCGTGGATGACGGCGGCGCGCGCCAGCAGCGGGCGAGCGTAGGCGCGGCGGAGGTCGTCGGGCGTGGCGAAGCCGGGCTCGTCGGCCAGCCAGGCGTCGGGGATCTCCGCCGTGACCTCGGCGAGGAGTTCCTCGGTCACCAGGGGGGCCAGCTCGGCGGCGGCCGCGGCGACGTCGGGGGCGAAGCGGGCGAGCGTGTGGTCGGCCGCGTTGTAGGGGCGTGCCGCGGAGGCCTCGGCGCCGGGCCAGTTGTGGTGCCAGATCATCGTGGCGCCGTTGTCGATGATCCAGAGCTCACCCTGGTGCACGAGCAGGTTCGGGTTGCGCCAGGACCGGTCGACGTTGTTGACCACGGCGTCGAACCAGACGATCCGCCCGGCCTCCTCCGGCGTCACCTCGAAGGCCGACGGGTCGAAGCCGGTGGCGCCGCTGAGGAACTCCATACCGAGGTTGGACCCGCCGCTGCCGCGCAGCAGTTCCTGCACCTCGCGGTCCGGCTCGCCGAGCCCCAGCGCCGGGTCGAGGTCCACGACGACCAGCCGGGGCATCCGGAGCCCGAGCCGCCGGGCCAGCTCGCCGCAGACCACCTCGGCGGTCAGCGTCTTGGGGCCCTGCCCGGCGGAGCGGAACTTCAGGACGTACAGGCCGAGGTCGTCCGCCTCGACCAGCCCGGGCATGGACCCGCCCTCACGCAGCGGCGTGACGAAGCGGAGGGCGGCGACTTCGCTGAGCATCGGCCCAGGCTATACGGTGCGCCTCCCCGCACTCCCCCCAGCCCGATCCGCCCCCGAGGCCCCTCCCCCACGCGCGACGGCGCCGCGGTCAGTCGGGCGGCCCCAGCGGCACGCACCACTCCAGTCGCGTGCCGCCCTCCTCGGGCGTGGTCATCTCCATCGTGCCGCCCAGCTGCTGGGCGCGTTCGGACATGTTCCGCACGCCGCTGCGGCGGCCCCCCTCGGGCATGCCGACCCCGTCGTCGGTGACCGTGAGCCGCACGACGCGGCCGTCGGTCTCCAGCGACACGTCGGCGCGCCCGGCCCGCGCGTGCCGGGCGACGTTGGTCAGCGCCTCGGAGAGCACGGCGATCACCTGGTCGGCGGTCCGCTGCGGAACGTGGGTGTCCACCAGCCCCTGCACCCGCACCCCCGGCGCGAATCCGAGGACCGGTGCCGCCTCCCCGGCCACCCGCACCACCCGTGCCCGCAGACCGGACGGCGTCCCGCCTGACTGCGAGCGCAGGCCGAAGATGGTCGACCGGATGATCTTGATGGTCTCGTCCAGGTCGTCGACGGCCCGCACCACCCGGTCGGCGGCCTGCGGGTGCTCGATGAACCGTCCGGCGCTCTGCAGGGTCATCCCGGTGGCGAACAGCCGCTGGATGGCGAGGTCGTGCAGGTCGCGGGCGATCCGGTCGCGGTCCTGGAGCACGGCCATCCGTTCGGCGTCGTGCCGCCGCTCGGCCAGTTCCATGGCGATGGCGGCCTGCGCGGCGAAGGCCTGTAGCGGCTCGATCTCCGTCTCGGTGAAGACCGGTTCCTCCGCCTCGCGGACCAGCATCACCACGCCCCGCACCCCGGTGTCGCCGGTGCCGAGGGGGAGGGCGACGGCGGGCCCGAGTCCGGCGACCCGGGACGGCGAGGTGGCGAGCCGCTCGTCGTGGGCCACGTCGTCGCTGGTCACCGGGGCGGCCGTGGAGAAGGCGGTGCCGATCAGGCCCGTGCCGGAGACCGTCTCGGCTCCGTCGAACCGCACGGTGCCGGTATCGGTGCCGGCGCGGCTGCCGCTGCCGCCACCCGTGGCGAGTTCCACCCGCAGGCTCTCGCCCGCGTCGTCGGGCACGGCGACCACGGCGCGGGTGGCGCCGGTGATCTCGCGGGCCCGGTCGGCCACCACCCGCAGCACCTCGGCCCGGCCGGCGCCGGACATCAGGCTGTGCGTGACCTCCGCGTTGGCCCGCAGCCACCGCTCCCGCAGCCGGGACTCCTCGTACAGCCGGGCGTTGTCGATGGCGACGCCGGCCGCGACGGCGAGCGTCGAGAGCACCGACTCGTCGTCCTCGTCGAACTGGGCCCCGCCGCGCTTCTCCGTCAGGTAGAGGTTGCCGAAGACCTGGTCCCGCACCCGGATGGGCACGCCCAGGAAGCTGTCCATCGGCGGATGCCCCGGCGGCAGCCCGAAGGACGCGGCGTGCTCGGACAGCTTGGTCAGCCGCAGCGGCTCCGGGCGGCGGATGAGCTCGCCGAGGATGCCGTGCCCCTCCGGGTAGGGGCCGATCCTGGCGGCCTCCTCCTCGCCGACCCCCACGGTGTGGAAGGCGGACAGCCGCCGCCCGTCCGTCCCGATCACCCCGAGGGCCGCGTACCGGGCGTCGACCAGGACCGCGGCGGCCTCCACGATGCCGCGGAGGGCCTGCTGCAGGTCCAGTTCCCGGCCGACCGACAGCACCGCCTCCAGGAGGCTGTGCACCCGGTCCCGGGTGCCCCGGGCCGCCTCCAGCCGGGCCTGCACCTCCTGGAGCAGTTCGTCCAGGTGGAGCTGGGGCAGCCGCACCCGCGGCGGCTCGTGGAATTCCTCGGTGCTGCCCACCGTCGGCCTCTCAGTACTGCTCGCGGGCCGACCGGTCCTGGACCTGGTGGGCGATGACCGCGGCCTGGATGCGGCGTTCGACGCCCAGTTTGGCCAGCAGCCGCGAGATGTGGTTCTTGACGGTCTTCTCGGCGAGGTAGAGCCGCTGCCCGATCTGCCGGTTGGTCAGGCCCTCCCCGACCAGCGCGAGGATCTCGCGTTCGCGGTCGGTCAGCCCCGGCAGCGGGTCGGGCTCGGGCTCCGGGGTGGCGCCGGCCCTCAGCCGGGCCATCAGCTTGGCGGTGGCGCTGGGGTCCAGCAGCGACTTGCCCTGGGCGACCACGCGCACCGCGGAGATCAGGTCGGATCCCTGGATCTGCTTGAGCACGTACCCGGCGGCCCCGGCCATGATCGAGTCCAGCAGGGCCTCCTCGTCGTCGAACGAGGTCAGCATCAGGCACGCCAGGCCGGGCATCCGCGAGCGCAGTTCGCGGCAGACGGTCACGCCGTCGCCGTCCGGCAGCCGCACGTCGAGCACGGCGACGTCGGGGCGCAGCGCGGGCACCCGGACCAGGGCCTGCTCGACGGTGCCGGCCTCCCCCACCACCGTGATGTCCGGCTCGTCGTCCAGCAGGTCGCGTACGCCTCGCCGTACCACTTCGTGATCGTCCAGCAGAAAGACCCTGACCGGGCTCTCGGTGCCGGCACGCCCGGTCTCCGCCATCGTTCTCCTTCTCGCAGGTCCGCCGCCGTGGTGCGACGCCGCTCCGCCGGCCGGCCCCCCGTGCCCGAGCATTCCTGGGCCCGGCTCCGGCGGACAGGGCCGGTCGGCCCTCCTGTCCCGGCCGGTCGGCCCCGGTTTCCGGGCAGGGCCGGTGGGCTTCCGGTTTTCGGGCAGGGTCGGTGGGCCCCGCTTCCAGGGGCGGCCGGTCGGCTTCGGTTACAGGATCGCCCATGACCGGACAGGTCAGGCGCCCAGGTCCGCGTCGTGCGGGGCGTGGCCGCCGACGACCTCACGCCCCGTGACCAGTTCCGGCCGGATCCGCAGGAACACCTCCTGCCGTGCGGGGACGGCCACCCAGGAGCGCGGCCCGGTGGTGGCCAGGCGCCGGTGCTCCTTTGGGTCGGTCACCACCTCGGCCGCCCCGGTGACGACCACGCTCCAGCCCGTGCGGGCGGCCCGGTCGACCTCGTCGGCCTCGAAGGCGACCACGGTCCCGTCGACCGCGCGGGCCAGTTCGGAGGCCGCCGAGGTCCGCAGCACCACCGCGCCGTCGTGGTCCAGGCAGAAGTTGACCGGCAGCACGGCGGGCAGGGCCTGGCGGGTGTGGACGATCCGCCCGATGGCGGCGGTCGCCAGCAGGCGCAGGCTCTCCCGCCGGTCGAGCTCGCGGAATCCGTCGTTGCGGTACATGTCGTTGCGGTACATGTCGTTGCGGTACATGCGGTCCTCTCCGCGACCGGTCAGTCGTGCGCGACGACGGCGACCGGGGCGGTCGCGTGGTGCAGCACCGCGTGGGCGACGGGCCCGATGTGCGTGCCGAGCGGGCTGCGCCGGATCCTGCGGCCGAGGACGACCAGGGAGGCGCCCGCCGCCGCGTCCAGCAGGTGGTCGACGACGCCGCCGGTGCGCGAGACCTCGACCACCTCCACGGACGGGTACTTCTCCCGCCAGGGGAGCAGCGTCTCGGTCAGCAGCGCGGCCATGTCGCGCGCGTACTGCTCGTACAGGTCGGCCGCTGCGGCGACGGCGTGGACGGTGTACGGCGGCAGCGCCCAGCTCCGCA
The DNA here is from genome assembly GCF_053592575.1 of Streptomyces sp. NPDC002640. Classification (NCBI taxonomy): domain Bacteria; kingdom Bacillati; phylum Actinomycetota; class Actinomycetes; order Kitasatosporales; family Streptomycetaceae; genus Streptomyces; species Streptomyces sp. NPDC002640. The sequence continues at coordinate 260,021 of NZ_JBSFVZ010000008.1, forward strand.
CGACGTGGAGGGGAGCGCCGCGGCGGGCGGCCTCCTCGAAGGCGAAGGCGGTGACGTCGTCGCCCGCCCGCTCGGTGTCCAGCCCCAGCACGACGGGCCCGAACCGGCGGCCCGCGCCCTCCCCGGTCCCCGGCAGGTACTCGTCGGCGGCGTTCTCCCCCGCCCGCACCAGGACGACGGGCGTGCGGCTGCGGGCGACCACGGACAGGCCCACCGAGCCGACCAGGAACCCGCCCAGCCGGCCGAGCCCGCGGGACCCGAGCACCAGCAGCTCGGCCCCGGCGGCGGCCTCGGGGAGGGCTTCGGCCGGCCGGCCGGCGATCAGCTCCTCCAGCACCTCCAGGCCGGGGTGGCGCGCGGTCGTCTCCTCGGCGGCCGCGCGCAGCACCTTGCCGCTCCAGTGCTCCAGGGTCGTGGTGTCGGAGGCGGTCGTCGCGGCGAGGGTGTCGGGCAGCGGTTCCCACACCTTGACGAGCTTCAGCGGGAGGCCGCGGAGTCCGGCCTCGCGGGCGGCCCAGTCGGCGGCGGCGCGGCTCGCCGGGGAGCCGTCGATCGCGGCGACGATGGTGCGGGTCATGGTGGCCTCCTGTGTCGGCGTCTGCCCCCAGCCTTCCGGCCGCGGCCCGTGAAGTCCGGGGGCCTCAGGCCCCGCGGGCAGGGCCGACCGGCCCCCTCGGCGGTCGTGACCTTGGCGTCTTGTCCCCGGCCGAGGCACGGTGAGAGTGTGCGGTCGACGACGGGGCCCGAGAGAGGGAGCAGATGACAGCGACGCAGCGGCGGGGCCGGAAGATCATGATGACCGCGGAGGAACTGGACGCGTTCCTCTCCACGGAACGCACCTGCCGTGTGGCCACGGTCTCCCCGGACGGCGCCCCGCACGTCTCCGCGCTGTGGTTCGTCTGGGACGGCGTCTCCCTGTGGCTCTACTCCCTGACCCGCAGCCGCCGTTGGGCGGATCTGCGCAAGGACCCGCGGGTGGCCGTGGTGGTGGACTCCGGAGCCGAGTACGGCGACCTGCGCGGCGCGGAGCTGTCCGGCACGGCGGAGTTCGTCGGCGAGATCCCCCGCACCGGCGAGCCGTGTCCCGAACTCGAGCCGGTCGAGGCGTCGTTCGCCCGGAAGTACTTCGGTCTGGAGGCCCTGCCCCACGACCACCGGCACGCCTGGGTCCGTCTCACCCCCGACGCGGTCGCCTCCTGGGACTTCCGCAAGATCCCGCGGGGCTGACGGGCCGGCCGCCCGGCGGGCCGGGACCGCGCCCTCACGCGCCGCCGCCCCCGCCCCGCGCGCGCAGCGCCGCGACCACCGCGCCGATCGCGGGCCGCCGGTTCGCGTCCTCGCGCCACACCGCGTAGACGAGGCGGGACACCCGCGGCCGCAGCGGCACCGTGACCACGCCGGCCGGGACCGGGTCCCGGCCCAGCGCCGGCATCACGCAGACCCCCAGACCGGCGGCCACCAGGGCGAGTTGGGTGTGCGTCTCGGGCGCCCGGTGGGCGATGTCCGGCTCGACGCCGCGGGCCCGGAGGGTGGCGAGCAGCCACTCGTGGCAGAACTCCCCGGCGCCCCAGGTGATCCACTCCTCACCGGCCAGTTCGGCGAGGTCGATCTCGGCCGCGCCCGCGAGCCGGTGCGCGGCCGGGAGCGCCGCGTCGGCGGGATCGTCCAGCAGCGAGGCCGTGCGCAGGCCCTCGGGAACGGCCAGCGGCCGGTCGTGCCAGTCGAGCACCACCGCCAGGTCGTGGTCGCCGCGGGCCACCCCCAGCACGGCCGCCCCGGGGTCCACCTCCCGGGACCGCACCCGCAGGCCGGGGTGGGCGTCCCGCAGCGCCGCCAGCGCCCCGGGCAGCAGGCCCCGCGCGGCGGTCGGGAACGCCGCCACCCGCAGGTCGCCCGCCACGGTCCCGCGCCGCGCCTCGAGCTCCGCCCGCGCCCGCTCGGCCTGGGCCAGGATCCGCGCCGCGTGCCCCGCCAGCAGCCGCCCGGCGTCGGTGAGCCGCACGCCCCGGCCGTGCCGGGCGAGCAGCCGCTCCCCTGCCTCCCGTTCCAGCTTGGACAGTTGCTGCGAGACGGCGGAAGTCGTCACGTGCAGCGCCTCGGCGGCCCCGCCGACGGACCCGTGGCGCGCCAGCGCGTCCAGGACCCGCAGGCGTTCGAGGTTCATCATGGCGGCGATGCTACGAGGGACCGCGCCTCTGGACGGCGCCCGCACGCGGCCGGGGGGCCTGGACCGCGGGGACGGCTCGCGCGCGCGGGACCGCCAACCGCCGACGCCGGCGGAACCGTCGGCAGCGCCCACGCGCACGAACCCCGGGGACCGCCCACGCGCGCACGCGCGGGACCGCGGGAACCGCCCGCGCACGAACCCGCGGGAACCGCCCACGCGCGCGGGACCGCCGGCCGCCGGCGCAGGCGGAACCCCCGGCGCGCGGCCGGCCCCTCGGACGTACCGCCTCAGACGTACCGCCGCGCCGGCCCCGCGTCCAGCACCCGGGCCAGCGCCTCGGCCGGCTGAGCCACCTCGCCCTCCTCCAGCTCCGACACGGTGATCCGGATCCCCGGCCCGGCACCCGTTCCGGCGCCTGTCCCCGCGCCCGTCCGGAACCGCGCCCCGGGTGCCACCGCCCACCCGGCCTGCAGCATCCCGGCCACCGCACCGGTCTCGTCGGGCACCGGGACCCAGACGTTCATCCCGCTGCGTCCGTGCGCCCGCACGCCCCGCCGCCCGAGTTCCGCGATCAGCGCCCGGCGCCGCCGCCCGTAGGACTCCGCGACGGCGGCCCGGTCCACGGCCCCGCCCGTCCACAGCTGCACCACCGCCCGCTGCGTCAGCCGGCTCACCCATCCGGGCCCGAGCCGCTGCCGCCCCCTCACCCGGTCGACGGTGACCGGGTCCCCGGTGAGCACCGCGAGGCGCAGGTCGGGGCCGTACGTCTTGGCCACGGAGCGCACGAACGCCCAGGAGCGGGTGACCCCGGCCAGCGGGTGCAGCGGCAGGTCGACCATGCCGTGCCCGTGGTCGTCCTCGATCAGCAGCGTGTCGGGGTGCCGCCGGAGCAGCGCCCGCAGTTCCTCGGCGCGTTCCGCGCCCACCGCCGCTCCGGTGGGGTTCTGCGCCCTGCCGGTCACGACCACCGCCCGGGCCCCGTCCGCCAGCGCGCGCCGCAGGTCCTCCGGCAGCGGCCCCTCGTCGTCGACGCCGACGGGCGCCACCCGCAGCCCGAGCGCCGGGACCAGGTCGAGGACGCTCCGCCAGCCGGGGTCCTCCACGGCGACCGCGTCACCGGGCCTCAGGTGGGCGGCCAGGACCCGTTCGATGCTGTCGAGCGCGCCGGAGGTCACGGTGAGCGGCCCGTCGGGCACCGCGTCTCCGTCCAGCTCCGCGCGGGCGATCCGCACCAGGTCGGGGTCGAGCGGATCGTCCCCGTAGAGCACCGGCGCCCGGTCCGCGCGGGCCGTCGCCGCCGCGAAGGCGGGGGCCAGCGGCGGCAGGAGCGCCGGATCGGGGTTGCCGCGGGAGAGGTCCCGGGCGCCGGGCGGCACCCGCATCTGAATCGCCTCGCGGCCCGTGGTGGCCGGCCGGGGCCGCACCCGGCTGCCCTTGCGGCCCGCCGTCTCGATCACCCCGCGTTCGCGCAGCGTCCGGTACGCGGACGCCACGGTATTCGGATTGACTCCCAACTCTTGCGCCAACTCCCGCATGGGCGGCAGTTGTTGGCCCGGTTCGAGCCTTCCCTCACTCACCGCCCGCTCCACGTCGGCGGCAATCTCCATGGCGCGACGGCCTGCGATCCGATAATCTCCTAGCACAAACCACATTATGCACTAGTGCAATGGAGAACGCCATGCAGGGGGCGCAGTACACGCCGACCGACCGCACCGTCCCGACCCGTTCGCCGAACCGCGCCTCCTACGACCGGGAGGTGGTGCACGCGATCCTCGACGAGGGCTGGGTCTGCCACCTGGGGTTCGTCCGCGACGGCGCGCCGGTGGTGCTGCCCACCATCTACGCGCGGGTCGGCGAACGCCTGTACCTGCACGGCTCGACCGGCTCCCGCCCGATGCGGATGGCGGGCGCGGGCACCGAGGAGGAGCCGGGCCTGCCGGTGTGCGTGACGGTCACCCACGTCGACGGGGTGGTGCTGGCCCGCTCGGCGTTCCACCACTCGGTCAACTACCGCTCGGTGGTGGTGCACGGGACGGCCCACCAGGTCACCGACCCCGAGGAGCGCCGCGCGGCGCTGGACGCCCTGGTCGACCACGTGGTCCCGGGCCGTTCGCGCGCGTCGCGTCCGGCGAACAGGAAGGAGCTGGCCGCCACGGCGGTGGTGCGGCTGGACCTCACCGAGGTCTCCGCGAAGATCCGCACCGGCGGCGTCAACGACGAGCCGGAGGACCTGGAACTCCCGCACTGGGCGGGCGTCCTGCCCCTCCGCAAGGGCTACGAGGCGCCGCTCCCGGACGCCCAGCTCCCTCCCGGCACCGAGGTCCCGCCGCACATCGCGGCCGTCCTGGGATGAGCCGAGCCCGCCGCGGAGGATCCGGCACCCCTCCACGGCGGGCCCTCCCGCCTCCACCCCGTGCACCCTGCCCAGGCCCAGGCAAGCTGCCCCGGCCCAGGCGGGCTGCCGGGCGTGTCGCCTAGTCGTCCTGCCGTCCGCCGGCCCGCGCCAGCGGTTCGGCGGCGGCCGCGACCGTCCCGCCGCCACCGGCCACCGGCTCCGGGGCCGCCGGGGCGGGCGCCGAGGACTGGGCGACCAGCGCGCCGACGAGCACCAGCGCGCCGCCGGCGATCTGCACCGCCCCCAGCTGCTCCCCGAGCAGCACCCACGCCGCCACCGCGGCCACCACGGCCTCCACGCAGGCGACCACGCCCGCGACGGCCGGCGACAGCCGCCGCACCGACACCACGCCGGTCACGTACGCCAGGACCGTCGCGACCAGCACGATCCACAGCAGCAGCGCCCAGGCCGGCACCCCGCTCCCGTCCATGTCGACGGACCGCGTCAGCACCGCCCGGTCGATGTTCCACGGCCGGGCCACCACCGTCATCGTCAGGCAGCCGACCAGCAGGCCGAAGGAGATCATCCCGAGCGGATCGGGCGCCTGCTTCCCGGCGCCGGAGCCGTGGTCGGCGAGGACGAAGTAGGCGACCTGGCAGCAGGCGGCGCCGAACGCCAGCAGCAGCCCGACGGCGTCGAAGCCGAGGCCGGACCAGATCTCCACCACGCAGGCCAGGCCCGCCACCGCCAGCACGACGCCCAGCGCGGCCGCGCGCCCGACCGGCCGGCGCTGCACGAACCGCACCCAGCCCAGCACCAGGGCGGGCGCCAGGTACTCCACCAGCATGGCCACGCCGACCGGGATCCGGGAGATGGAGGCGAAGTAGCAGGCCTGGACGCCCGCCACCGCGAACATCCCGAACCCGAGGAGCATCAGCGGCCGTTGCCGCACCAGCCCGCGGTGCCGCCAGGCCACCGGGAGCAGCACCAGCGCCGCGCCCGTGATCCTCAGCCAGGCCACCTCGAGCGGGTCGAGGCCCGCCTCGATCAGCGGCTTGGCCGCCACACCCGATCCACCGAACGCCACCGCGGAGAGGGCGGCGAGAGCGAGTCCCGCACCCTTCCCGGAACGCACCACACCGATCCCAGAGTCACGCACGTGCACATGATGACAGCAGCCGACAGGACCGTCACTCCAGGTGGGTGCTGTCTCATCCTCCGGACCGGCCGCGTCCCGCGTCCCGGTCCACCGAAGGGCGATTGGCCTTGTCCGTGCCGCCACCGGGGCCGTTACCGTCCTTGCCATGCGTATCCGACTCGTCGACGCCTTCACCGACCGACCGTTCGCCGGCAACCCGGCGGGCGTACTCCTCCTCGACTCCCGTTCCGGCTTCCCCGACGACGCCTGGCTGCAGAACGTGGCCATGGAGATGAACCAGGCCGAGACCGCCTTCCTCCACCCGCTGCCCGACGGCGGCGACGGCGAGGCGGACTGGGCCCTGCGCTGGTTCACCCCCGTCACCGAGGTGAACCTCTGCGGGCACGCGACCCTGGCCGCCGCACACGTCCTGCACGCGACCGGCGCGCACCGGGGGCCGGTCCGGTTCGCCTCGCGCAGCGGTGTCCTGACCGCCGTGCCGTCCGAGGACGGCTGGATCACCCTCGACTTCCCCACCGCCCCGCTGACCCCCGCGAAGGCGCCGGAGGGGCTGGCCGAGGCCCTGGGCGCCGAACCGCTCACCGTCCTGGACACCGGCCCGGACCTGGGCGACCTGCTGGTGGAGGTCGCCGACGAGCGGACCCTGCGCGGCCTCACCCCGGCCTTCGGCGCCCTCGCCCGCTGCTCGGAACGCGGGGTCATCGCCACCTGCCGTCCGGACGACCCCGCCGCTGGGTACGACTTCGTCTCCCGAGGCTTTTTCCCCCGGGTCGGGATCGACGAGGACCCGGTGACCGGCAGCGCCCACACCGCCCTGGCGCCGTTCTGGTCCGGGCGTCTGGGCCCCACCACCCTCACCGGCCTGCAGGCCTCGGCCCGCTCCGGCCTGGTCCGCACCGAGCTGCGCGGCGACCGCACCCTGCTGACCGGGCGCGCGGTCACCGTCGTCGAGGGGGACCTGCTCGCGCCGCCGCGGTGACCGGGCGCGCCACGGTCAGGCGGTGGGCAGCCAGTCCACCCGCCCGGCGAGCAGCGCGTACCCGACGAACGCCCCGACGTCGAGCAGCGTGTGGGCCGCCACCAGCGGCCCCACCCGCCCCCACCGCCGGTACAGCAGCACGAAGACGACGCCCATCACCAGGTTGCCGACGAACCCGCCGATGCCCTGGTAGAGGTGGTAACTGCCGCGCAGCACCGAGCTGGCGGCCAGCGCGGCGACCGGGCTCCAGCCCAGTCCGCCCAGCCGGTGCAGCAGGTACCCGAGCACGATGACCTCCTCGACCACCGCGTTCTGCGCGGCGGACAGGAGCAGCACCGGGAACTTCCACCACACGTCCGGCAACGCCTCGGGAACGACGGTGAGGTTGAACCCGAGGCCGCGCGCCGCGAGGTAGAACGCGATCCCGGCACTGCCGATCACCGCGGCGACGGCGGCGCCTCGCCCGAGGTCCGACCACGGCCGGGTGCGGTCGAAGCCGAGCGTCCGCAGGCTCCCGCCCTCGCGCGTCAGGAAGTGCGCGACCAGCAGCACGGGGACCAGCGCGGAGGCGATCCCGAACAGCTGCCAGGCGAGGTCCAGCCAGGGCCGGCCGGGCGCGGCGGAGGCGTTGAGCGTGGCCGCCTGGTCCTTCAGTCCTCCGGGCCTGGTCAGCGACCCGACGAAACTGATCACCGCCGCCACCGCGCTGGCCCCGAGGGACAGGCCCAGCACCAGCAGCGTCTCGTCCCGCAGCGTCCGCCGCGTCACGATCTCGGACCCCGACCCCGTCACTCACGCCTCCGTCAGCCGCACCACCGGCCCCACAGCTTGCCAGAACCGGACGGCACGACGTCCACCCCGGTCCGCGCGGCACGACGGGCCGGCGGCGCGGCGGCGACGGAACCGCAGCGCGGGAAGGACGGCGCCGACGGGGCCGGCGCGCCGGCCTACCGGGCGTCCGGCAGCCCCGCGGGCCAGGTGTGGACCGGGTCGCCCTGCCACTGCAGCTCCGCGTACCGCCGGGTGGTCGCGGCCAGCGCCTCCTGCCGGGACAGCCCCCGCTCGAGCCCCGTGTGGAAGGCCGCGGCCTGCCAGGAGGCCCCGTTCACCCGCCGTCGGCAGCGCTCCTCGATCACTCCGAGGTACAGCTCCCGGTCGGCCGGCTCGATCCCCCAGGCCTCCAGGCCCGCGTGGGCCAGCGGCAGCAGTTCGTCGAGCACCAGCGTGACCGCCTCCACCTGCTGCGTGCCGCCGAGCCGCCCGCGCCGGGGCCACTCCAGCCGCGCGTCGATCCCGTAGCGGCAGGCCGCCTCGAAGTTGGCCGCCGCCGCCTCGAACGGCAGCCGCGTCCACACCGGCCGCGCCTCCTCGGCCAGCGCCCGCACCAGGCCGTAGTAGAAGGCCGCGTTGGCCACCACGTCGATCACCGTGGGCCCGGCCGGCAGCACCCGGTTCTCGACCCGCAGGTGCGCCGCCCCGTCGGCCACGTCGTACACCGGCCGGTTCCAGCGGTAGACCGTGCCGTTGTGCAGGACCATCTCGGCCAGCTTGGGCGTGCCCCCGGCGTCGAGCACCTCCATCGGGTCCTCGTCGTCCATGATCGGCAGCAGCGCCGGGAAGTAGGTGAGGTTCTCCTCGAACAGGTCGACCACCGAGGACACCCACTGCTCGCCGAACCAGGTCCGCGGCCGCACGCCCTGCGCCTGGAGCTCCGGCGGCCGGGTGTCGGTCGACTGCTGGAACAGCGGCGGCCGCGACTCCCGCCACAGCTCCTTCCCGAAGAGGAACGGCGAGTTGGCGCCGATCGCGATCTGCGCCGCCGAGACCGCCTGCGCCGCGTTCCACACGTCCGGGAACCGCTCCGGCGTCACCTGCAGGTGCAGCTGCACCGAGGTGCAGGCGGCTTCCGGGGTGATCGACCGCGCGGTGGTGGTGAGCCGTTCGACCCCGTCGATCTCCAGCGTGAAGTCCTCGCCCCGCGCCGAGACGATCTGGTCGTTCAGCAGGGTGTAACGGTCGACGTCGGAAATGTTCGCGGAGATCAGGTCGTCCCGCTCGAGCGTCGGCAGGATGCCGATCATCACGATGCCGGCGTCGACCTCCCCGGCCTTTCGGTGGGCATATGACAATGACGTCCGCAGCTCCTCGGCGAGCTGATCGAATACCCGCCCGCCGAGCCGGTGCGGTTCGATGTTGACCTCGAGGTTGAACATCGCGAGTTCGGTCTGGAAATCACGGCTCGCGATCCGCTCGAGCACTTCCGCATTCATCATTCGCGGCATGCCGTCGGACCCTGCGAGATTCAGCTCGACCTCCAGTCCCATGAGATTCTTCGGGCGGTCGAACTGCCTCTCCTTCAGCAACCTCTCGAGACCCGCCAGGCACCGCTGGAGCTTGTCCCGGTAGCGCTGGCGATCGGACAGGTCGAACGACCCTGCCTCGAGCTTCTCACCCATCGCTGCGTCCTCCTCGGATGGGTCGGCCGCCTCTGCGGCCGGTGTCCGTGTGTCTGTCGCCCGGGTCCCTCGTCCGGTCCGCAACTGATGATGCCCGCCCTGGACGATCGATAACGTCCCCATGAGGACCGGCCGACCGTTAGGCTGACCTCCAGCGCCATTCGGCACATTCGTTCGGCATGACCCGCAAGGCGGTTCACCGGGCTTCGGAGCCCCGGCATTACGGCGGTGAAAACCGGCCGACCCCGCCGCGGACGTCCCCCGAGGTCACTCCCGGGAAGCCCTCGCAGAACCGGGATGGAACACCGCGAAATTTCGGCGCGAACAAAACTTGCCGTTCACATGGAAAACAGCTAGCCGAAACACCGCGTGAACACGCCTCGTATAAACTGCGCAAACGAGGCGGAGAAGCGCGTGCGCCCACGACCGTGTGTCCCGTCACCCCGGTGACGAATCGGGCCGGACCCGGCCCGAGTGGTCCGACCGGTCCGGCGCGGCTCTCCGACCCCCCTCGAGCTGGCAGCAGACAGCGCCCGTCCCACCACCGCCCGCGCGCCACCGTGCCTGTCGAAAGAGAGGCGACCCACCATGCCGCTGCACGTCCCTCCGGCACCTCCCGCCGCCCTGCGCACCGTTCTGGCGGCCCTCGGCACCCCTGCCGCGATCCGTGATCCGCGCACGCCCTCCCTGCGCACCGCCCAGGGACCGCTCAACCCCGAACTCCCCCTGCCGGTCCACGTGCTGGACCGGATCACGGCGGAAGGGGTGCCCGTCGTCCGGCTGGCCGGCTGGCGTTTCCTCATCCGTTCCGGCGACCACGCGGTGGCCGCCGCCGACACCCTGCAGACCTCGGACGGCTGGGCCTTCTCGCACTTCTTCGAAGGCCCGTACGTCACGTCGACCGAGCACGCCCTGCGCCAGGCCGAGGAGGCTCCGCATCCCTACCAGCCGCGGCTGCTCTCCGTCCCCGGCCTGTACATGCTGACCCTCTGGCTGCACGCCGACGTCACGGCGGACGCCGCCGCCGGTGTGCCGGAGGCGCTGGACCTGCTGATCCCGCTGGCGCCGGCACCGCCGGGCATCGCCAGTCACCGCCCGCACCGGGTCGCGGAACTGCTGCCGCTGCTCACCCGCAGAAGCGGCCCGGCGGGCCCGCCGCCCGCACTGCGCCCGGCGGCCTGACCGGCGCCGTCGTCCCACCGCCCCTACCTGTCCCACCCCCGCCCCCGCGGCTCGCCGCCGCGGGGGCGCGGCACGTCCTGGTCCGAACGGGCCAGGACCGAACCACCCGGAAAGATCTGCCGAGTTGTCCCGAACCGCCCGCCCGGGTGACGCGTCCTGAACCGTTGAGGGGGCGTACCGCGAAAACCCTGCGGAGCGGCTCCCGCGAGCGCGAGACTTGTCCGCACGAGGTCACCACGGGGGGCTGCGATGTACAGCCGTGACACGAAAGCCGAAGCGACGACCACAGAACGAGAGAACCCGACCATGTGCCAGCACCAGCCGCCGTGCCCGACAGCCGACTCCCCCGACCGGGAATCCGCCCGCCTCGTGGCGCACCACCCCGAGCAGGGCTGGAGCCTCCTGTGCAACGGGGTCGTGCTGTTCGAGGACACCGGGGAGATCCTCCCCGACGGCCGCGTCATCGCTCCGCACAGGTTCGCCACCGCGGTCTGAGGCGACGTCCCGGCGCGGGGCCTTGCGGCACGCGGCCGCCCGGCGCCGGGAAAGCCGGAGGGCCGGCGACGGCGCGAGGGCGCTGTCACCGGCCCCGTCCCCCGCGCGACGCGTGTCGCGCGGGGCGGCCGACGCTCGTCGGTCAGTCCTCGTAGGCGTCCAGCGGCGGGCAGGAGCAGACCAGGTTCCGGTCGCCGAAGGCCTGGTCGATGCGGCGCACCGGCGGCCAGTACTTGTCCGGCATCGACACGCCGCCGGGGAAGACCGCGGTCTCCCGGTCGTAGGCGTGCGTCCACTCGCCGGCCAGCGTGCCCGCGGTGTGCGGGGCGTTGCGCAGCGGGTTGTCGTCGGCCGGCCAGGCGCCGGAGCCGACCTTCTCGATCTCCGCGCGGATGGCGATCATCGCCTCGACGAACCGGTCCAGCTCCGCCAGGTCCTCGGACTCGGTCGGCTCGATCATCAGCGTGCCGGCGACCGGGAAGGACATGGTCGGGGCGTGGAAGCCGTAGTCGATGAGGCGCTTCGCCACGTCGTCGACGCTCACGCCCGTCGCCTTGGTCAGCGGGCGCAGGTCGATGATGCACTCGTGCGCGACCAGACCGCCCGGGCCGGTGTACAGCACCGGGTAGTACGGCTCCAGCCGCTTGGCGACGTAGTTGGCCGCCAGGACGGCGACCTGGGTGGCGCGCCTGAGGCCCTCGCCGCCCATCAGCCGGACGTACGCCCAGGAGATCGGCAGGATCCCCGCCGAGCCGAACGGCGCCGCGGAGATCGGACCGACGCCGGTCTCCGGACCGGCGGCCGGCTGCAGCGGGTGGTTCGGCAGGTACGGGGCGAGGTGGGAACGCACGGCCACCGGGCCGACGCCCGGACCGCCGCCGCCGTGCGGGATGCAGAAGGTCTTGTGCAGGTTGAGGTGGGAGACGTCGCCGCCGAAGTGGCCCGGCTTGGCGAGGCCCACCAGCGCGTTGAGGTTGGCCCCGTCCACGTACACCTGGCCGCCGGCCTCGTGGACCTGCGCGCAGATGTCGGCGACGTGCTCCTCGAAGACACCGTGGGTCGACGGGTAGGTGATCATCAGCACCGCGAGCTCGTCCCGGTGCTTCTCGATCTTCGCCCGCAGGTCCTCGACGTCGATCTCGCCGTTCCCGGCGGTCTTCACGACGACGACCTTCATGCCCGCCATGACGGCGCTGGCCGCGTTGGTGCCGTGCGCGGAGGAGGGGATGAGGCAGACGGTGCGGTCCAGGTCGCCGTTGGCGCGGTGGTAGCCGCGGACCGCGAGCAGACCGGCCAGCTCGCCCTGGGAGCCGGCGTTGGGCTGCAGGGAGACCTTGTCGTAGCCGGTGACCTCGGCGAGGCGGTCCTCGAGCTCGTGGATGAGCGACAGGTAGCCCCCGGCCTGCTCGGCCGGCGCGAACGGGTGCAGCGCGCCGAACTCGGGCCAGGTGACCGGCTCCATCTCGGTGGTCGCGTTGAGCTTCATGGTGCAGGAGCCCAGCGGGATCATGCCGCGGTCGAGCGCGTAGTCCCGGTCGGCGAGGCGGCGCAGGTAGCGCAGCATGGCCGTCTCGGAGCGGTGCTGGTGGAACACCGGGTGGGTGAGGTAGGCGTCGGTGCGCAGCAGGCCGGCGGGCAGGCCGTCCTCGGCCGTGCCGTCCAGCGCCTCGACGTCACCCTCGACACCGAAGGCGGCCCAGACCTTCTCCAGCTGGGGGCGGCCGGTGATCTCGTCGCAGGCGGCGGAGACGTGGTCGGCGTCGACCAGCCGCAGGTTGACGCCCCGCTCACGGGCTGCGGCGACCACCTCGGCGGCCCGGCCCTCGACGCGCGCGGTGACGGTGTCGAACCAGGCCTCGTTGACGATCTCGACCCCGCCGGCCTTCAGGCCCGCGGCGAGGAGGTCGGCGTACCGGTGGACGCGCTCGGCGATGCCCTTGAGCCCGTCGGGGCCGTGGTAGACGGCGTACATGCCGGCCATCACGGCGAGCAGCACCTGCGCGGTGCAGATGTTGCTGGTCGCCTTCTCACGGCGGATGTGCTGCTCGCGGGTCTGCAGCGCCAGGCGGTAGGCCCGGTTGCCGTCGGCGTCCTGCGACACGCCCACCAGGCGGCCGGGCAGGTTGCGGGCGAACTGCTCGCGCACCGCCATGTAGCCGGCGTGCGGACCGCCGAAGCCCATCGGGACGCCGAACCGCTGGGTGGTGCCCACCGCGATGTCCGCGCCGAGCTCGCCGGGCGAGGTCAGCAGGGTCAGGGCGAGCAGGTCGGCGGCGACGGTGACGACCGCGCCGAGCTCGTGCGCCTGGTCGATCACCGGCTTGATGTCCCGCACCGCGCCGGAGGCGCCCGGGTACTGGAGCAGCACGCCGTTGATCTCCCGCCCGGCGACCTCGGCGGGGATGCCCTGCGACAGGTCGGCGACGACGACCTCGACGCCGGTCGGCTCGGCGCGCGTCTCGATGACCGCGACGGTCTGCGGCAGCGCGTCCGCGTCGACCAGGAACAGGCCGTTCTTCTTCTTGCCGACGCGCCGGGAGAGGGCCATCGCCTCGGCGGCCGCGGTGCCCTCGTCCAGCAGGGAGGCGCCGGAGGTCGGCAGGCCGGTCAGGTCGGCGACCATGGTCTGGAAGTTGAGCAGCGCCTCGAGCCGCCCCTGGGAGATCTCCGGCTGGTACGGCGTGTACGCCGTGTACCAGGCCGGGTTCTCCATCACGTTGCGGAGGATCACCGGCGGCGTGAAGGTGCCGTAGTAGCCCAGGCCGATCATCGTGTCGAGGACCTGGTTGCTGTCGGCGAGCTCCCGCAGTTCGGCGAGCACCTCGGCCTCGCTCCGCGCGCCCGGGAGGTCGAGGGCGTCGGCGTTCTTGATGACGTCGGGGACCGCGGCGGCGGTCAGCTCGTCGAGCGAGCCGTAGCCGACCTGGGCGAGCATCTTCGCCCGGGCGCCCTCGTCGGGGCCGATGTGACGCTGCTCGAAGGGGATGCCCTGCTCGAGGGCGGAGAGCGGGGTGCGAGGGGCGTTCATAGGCGGAGGCCTCCTGGTCTTGCGCGACCTTCGGGGGGCACCACGGCGGTGGGGTGCCCGACGGCCTCCCCCTCTGTCATCACGACCTGAGAGCTTCACCGGCCGCCCGAGGACGTCCGGCTTTCACCGTCGGTGAGAGCGGCGCTGCGACCGGGGTCACGGGCACCGCTCTGCTTTCCAGAGTGACCTCGTCCGCGCGGTACAGGGGCCTGAGAGATTCCGGGGAGGAGTTGCTCCTTCGGCGCCTCCGAAGGCTCTCGGAGGACTCTCCCGCGCGGGGTCGGCAGCCACTGACCAGCCTACCAGCGAGGTACCGGGCCGGACCCTCGAGTGGCCGCCGCCCGCAAAGTGCACTTGGGTGGTGCCGACGGCTGCGCTGCGACAGTGAGCTGCGACCAGAAGGAGGGAACGTGCAGACGGACATCGATCCCCGGAACCTCATAGGCCGCAAGGCGTACGACTGCGACGGCAACCGCATCGGCACGGTCGACGAGGTGTACCTCGACGACGCCAGCGGTTCCCCCGAATGGGCCGCCATCCGGACCGGGCTCTTCGGGCGCGACGTCTTCGTCCCGCTGGAGACCAGCGAGCTGGTGGACGGCGCCCTCCGCGTCCCCTACGGCCGGGCCCACATCAAGGACGCCCCCGGTTACGGCGTCGGCCGCCACCTCTCCCCCGAGCAGGAGCTCACCCTCTACCGCCACTACGGCTTCGACGTCGAACCCCCCGCCCCGCTCCCCGACCGGGACTTCGGCCACCTCCCGGACCCGGAGGACGCCTGACCCCCACCCGCACCACGGCGCTCACGCCGCCGGCCGCTCCGGCCCGGTCGCGCCCGGAGCGGGACCGTGCGGACCGGTGCCGTGCGGCTCGGCGCCGGAAGGCTTCGGCGCCGACGACTCGGACGGCCCAGACTCGCGCACCTCACGCCCCCTGCGGTCACGCTCGGTGGGTCCACGCTCCGGCAGGTCGGGCCGGGGCAGTTCGGGCTCCGGCACGTCAGGCTCCGGCACGTCGGGCTCGGGCACGTCGGGCTCGGGCGGCCGCGACGCAGGCGGCCCGGACGCCTCGGGTTCCGCTTCCGGCACCAGCGGCAGCGGATCCGCGGGCTCGAGCTCCGGGTCGTCGACGGCGAAGGTCCGCACCCGCCCGGGCGCCGCCGAGTACGGCGTCTCGAACCGCACCGTGACCCGCCCGAGCCCGCTGCCCTGCACCCACCCGTGCCCGTGCGCCGTGTGCCGCACGTCGTGCCCGGCGGTCCATCTCCGCACCGGGCGTTCGACGGACGGCTCCCGCCCCGGCAGCGACCGGTGCGCCACCTCGGCCCCCTGGGCCACCGCCTCCTCCGCCGCCGGCTCGGCGTGCGCGGCGTCTCGTGCCTCCTGGGCGGCGGCCTGGACCGCCTGCGCGGCCTGAGCCGCCTGGGCGAAGAGGTCCTCCTGCGTGAAGTCGGCGAGCCCGGAGACGCCGACCCCCAGCAGCCGGACCCCGCCCGTCGTGTCGACCCCCTCGAGCAGCCGCGCCGCCGCCTCCTGGACCACCGCCGGGTCGTCGGTGGGACCGCGCAGCGTCTCCGAACGGGTCAGCGTGGAGAAGTCGTACCGCCGCACCTTCAGCTGGATGGTCCGCCCCGAGTGCCCGCCGTCCCGCAGCCGCCGCACACAGCGGTCGGCGAGCCGCTGCACCTCCATCCGGATGCGCAGCCGGTCGTGGATGTCCACGTCGTAGGTGTCCTCCACGGACACCGACTTGGTCTCCCGCTCGGCGACCACCGGCCGCTCGTCGTGCGCCAGCGCCATCGCGTGCAGGGCCTGCCCGTGCGCCTTGCCCACCAGCCGCACCAGTTCGTCGACGCCCGCCTCGGCCAGCTCCCCCACCGTGGTGATCCCGGCGCGGCGCAGATGGTCCCCGGTGGCGGGCCCCACGCCCGGCAGCGTCCGCACCGGCATCGGCGCGAGCAGTTCCCGTTCGGTGCCCGGGGTGATCAGCACCAGGCCGTCCGGCTTGGCCTCCTCCGAGGCGATCTTGGCCAGCATCTTGGACGCGGCCAGCCCCACCGATCCGGTGAGTCCGGTGGCCGCGCGGATGTCCTCGCGCAGCCGCTCACCGGCGTGCCGCGCGGAGGCCGTGTCCCAGGCGACCCCGCCGGCCTCCAGGTCCACGAAGGCCTCGTCGAGACTGAGCGGCTCCACGAGCGGCGACAGGGCACGCAGCAGCGCCATCACGCGGTCGCTGATCGAGCGGTAGAGCGAGAACCGCGGCGCGAGGTAGGCGGCGTTCGGCGCCAGTCTCCGGGCCTGGGCCATGGGCATCGCCGATCGGACCCCGAAGACGCGCGCCTCGTAGGAGGCGGTGGCCACCACTCCGCGCGGACCGAGGCCCCCGACCACCACCGCCTTGCCGCGCAGGCTCGGCTTGGACGCCTGCTCCGCGGAGGCGAAGAAGGCGTCCATGTCGAGGTGGAGAATCGTCGGCGCGGACCTCACACCACCGATGGTGCCGCACGGCACCGACAGTGGGGCCGCCGGTCCGGCCTCAGACCGCCCGGTTGCCGCGCCGCCGGGCCAGTTCGTCCGCCGGGTTGTGCCCGATCAGGGTCTCCCCGGTGTCCACGCGTTCGCCGTGCAACTGGGAGAGCGCCTTCTCGACGTCCCGCCACACCACGCCCACCGCGATGCCGAAGATGCCCTGGCCGCCCTGGAGCAGCGCGTGCACCTCGTCCGGCGAGGAGCACTCGTAGACCGTGGCCCCGTCGCACATCAGGGTCATCCCCTCCAGGTCCCGGAACCCCTGCTCCCGCAGGTGCTGGACCGTGGTGCGGATGTTCTGCAGGGACACCCCGGTGTCGAGGAACCGCTTGACGATCTTCAGGACGACGACGTCCCGGAAGCTGTAGAGACGCTGGGTCCCCGAACCGTAGGCGGGCCGCACGCTGGGCTCGACCAGCCCGGTGCGCGCCCAGTAGTCCAGCTGGCGGTAGGTGATGCCGGCCGCGGCGCAGGCCGTGGGCCCGCGGTAGCCGACCTGCTCGGACGTCGTCTGCGCCCCGCTCAGGCCACCCGCTCCGGCCGCCGAGCGCTGCGGCGCGTAGCCGGCCGCGTTGCCGTGGGGCCGATACGGACCGCTGTCGCCCGGAACACGTCCCGGGGCGCCGGCCGTATCGTCGCCGCTCATTCTCACGCCGACCTCCGTCCTAGACCTGCCATCCAGACGGTAGGCAGTCGTCAGGGGTGCGTCAACGATCGCCACACTCGCCACGCCGAGTGATAATCACCCTGCGAGTGGTTTTCCGTGCCCCGTCCCGGGGAAAGGCTAGCCGAATGCCCTCCGCCCGGGCGGCAGGACGGCGGCATGTGGCCCCGGCAATTGCCGACGCGCCGGGGAACCTGCGGTTCGGATCACTGGTTGCTGGTGCCGAAGTCCTCGGGCGAGATCTGGTCGAGGAACTCGCGGAACTTCTCCACCTCGTCCTCCTGCTCGTCGGGGATCGCGATCCCCGCGTCGTCGAGCACACCGTCGCTTCCGTAGATGGGCGTGCCGGTGCGCAGGGCGAGCGCTATGGCGTCGGACGGGCGGGCGCTGACCTCCACCCCGCTGGCGAAGACCAGCTCGGCGAAGAACACGCCCTCACGCAGGTCGGTGATCCGCACCTCGCTGAGCTCCTGGCCCACCGCCTCCAGCACGTCCTTGAAAAGGTCGTGCGTCAGCGGTCGTGCGGGCACCATGCCCTGCTGGGCGAAGGCGATGGCCGTCGCCTCTCCCGGTCCGATCCAGATGGGAAGGTAGCGATCGCCCCCCACTTCGCGCAGGAGCACGATCGGCTGGTTGGAGGGCATTTCGACCCGGACACCTACGACATCGAGCTCGTTCACACAGCAACCCTAGGCCGTGCCCGCACGGTTTGGGTAGTCGGGCAGGGCATGGGTGGATTCCACCAGGTCAGGACAGGCGCACGCCGAGGGCCGTCTGCACCAGGGCGGAATGCAGGCGGGTCGTCAGCCCCGCCAGCTCCCGGGCCCTGACGCGCGCGTCCTCCCGGGTGTCCGGGTTGGGGTGCTTCCTCAGCGGGGCGACGACCTGGTCCACCAGGCCCGCGTCGCGGTCCGCGGCGGTCTTCATCGCCCGCAGGTGGCGGGGTTCGATGCCGAACGCGGCCATCTCCGCGAGCAGGGACGCCACCGTGACGGCCGCTGCGTCGTAACCGCCCTCGGGCAGCGGCCGGATCAGCCCGTAGGCCTCCCAGGCGGCCAGCTGTTCCTCGTCGGTGCCGGCCGCGGCGAGGAGCTCGTCCCGTCCGATGCGGACAGCCGGGGACTCCTCGTGGTCGGGGTCCTGCTCGAGCGGATCGGGCCGGTACTCCTCCGGCTCACCCGCCGTGAGGGCCCCGTCGAGCGGGTTGCCGCCGTCCTGGTCGCGGTCGGCGCTCTCGAGGACGTCCAGCCGCTCACGGATGACCTTGAGCGGCAGATATCCGTCCCGCTGCATCCGCAGGACCCGGGCCAGCCGCTCGACGTCCTCGGCACTGAACTTCCGGTACCCGGCGGGAGTGCGCCGGGGATCGACCAGTCCCTCGGCCTCCAGGAAGCGGATCTTGGAGATGGTGACTTCGGGAAACTCGTCGCGCAGCAGGCTCAGCACCGTGCCGATGCTCATCAGCCGGCCTGCCGCGGTGGCGGCGCCGGTTCCGGCGCCGCCACTCGGTGGTTCAAGCATGGACCTTCCCTGGAGTTGCCCCCGGACTGGTCCGGAGGGTCAGACGCTCCGCTGGCTCGCGTAGAAGACCAGGCGGTACTTGCCGATCTGCACCTCGTCACCGTTGGCCAGAGCGACCTGGTCGATGCGCTCCCGGTTCACGTAGGTGCCGTTGAGGCTGCCCACGTCCGCCACCGTGAAGGTGCCGTCCGGGCCGCGGCGGAACTCCACGTGGCTGCGGGAGACCGTCACGTCGTCCAGGAAGATGTCGCTCTGCGGATGACGACCCGCCGTCGTCAGGTCGGCGTCCAGCAGGAAACGACTGCCGGAGTTGGGGCCGCGCCGGACCACCAGGAGGGCCGAGCCGGCAGGCAGCGCCTCGACCGCGGCCTGAGCCTCGGGCGACAGGGCCGGGACCTGCGTCTGGCCGGTGGCCTCCGGGTCGTACGACTCGATGCCGGAGATGGAGATCGTCGAGGTCGTCTCGGAGGGGCGCTCCGGGACACCGGCCCGGAGCGGCGCCCCGCAGTGCGAGCAGAAGCGGCTGTTCTCCGCATTGCGGTTGCCGCACCGCGTGCACACCAGGGCCGACATGGACGGATCCTTCTGCTGCGGCTGCCCCGCCGCCGATCCCGACGGGTCCCCGAAACCTATGCGGGCCGCCTGGGCAGGGTCAACGGCCGACGCGCCGTGACCCCCGGAAGTGCCACCCTCCGGACCAGCGACCTGGTCCCGGTAGAGCGGCCGGTTCTCCGCGTCGGAACCCTCGCGATGGCGGGCCGTCTCGCTGCCGCCCTCTCGCGCACTCTTGCCGAACAACTTCGCAAACAACTTCACGGGCGATTCCCCTTGACCGAAACAGACCCGCCCGTGGGGCAGGACGAACCCTGACTGCACCGACCGACCGACCCGGACATCTTCACAACGTCCGTCTCCGCCATACAGTTTCCACCACACACCACTTCTTCGGCGCGCCGACCCCCCGCGACCCGACGTCCCGTCGGAACGGAGCGCCCCGAGCCCCGCCTCACCGGGCCGACGACCGAGCGTAGTCAGGCCGCTTCGCCCCCCGCAAGGCATCCACGACGATCTTCGTATGACGCTCCACGGTGACGGTGGCCTGCTCCTTCTCCAGAGTCTGCACCACGCCTCCCGGGATGTTCAGAGCGGGCTCCAGATCCTGCGGGTTCCCGATGACCTTGAAACGATACGGAGCGGCGATCTTGTTCCCGTCGACCGACACTCCGGCGTCACCGTCCGGCCGCTCCGTCAGATAGGTTCCGGCCACCACCCGGACGCCGTTGAGCTGGATGGCCTCCGCCCCGGCGGCCCGCAGCTCCTGGACCGCGTCCAGCAGCTTGTCGGCTCCGACGCCGTTCTGCGGATCCTCGACCGTCACCGAGATGCCCGGCCCCTCGGCCGCGACCGTGCCGGCCAGCACGCCGAGCTGCCGCTCCTTGGCGAGCGTCTGGCGGCGTGCCTCCTCCGCCTGGTCGGAACTGTTCTCCAGCTCCGACCGCTGGCCCTCGAGGTTCTGCTGCTCCTCCTCGAGCCGGGCCGTCCGGTCGTCGAGCTCGTCCAGGATGCGGACCAGGTCCTCCTGCCGGGCGCCCCGCAGCGCGGTGTCGCCCGAACTGTGCGAGGCGACCTGCACCGCCAGCCCGAACCCGAGTCCGAACAGCAGCAGCGCCACGATGAGCTGGGCCCGGCTCACCCTGGGCGGCCAGAGGCTCTGTACCAGCCGCTGACGCCCTGTCAGGCCTGCCGGAGCCTCCTCCTCCGCCTCGTCCCGCGGAACGGCCGTGGCGGGCCTCTCCTCGGGCAGCTCCTTGCGAAGCCGGTGGCCCGGGCCTTCCGCGCTCCCGCCGGCTCCCGGCCGGCCCTCGTGCCTCTCCTCGTTCATCGCCTCACGCCCTGAAGACGTGCCGGCGGATGGCCGCGGCGTTGGAGAAGATGCGGATGCCCAGGACCACCACGACACCGGTGGACAGCTGCGCGCCGACGCCGAGTTCGTCGCCGAGGAAGACGATCAGCGCGGCCACGACCACGTTGGACAGGAACGAGACGACGAAGACCTTGTCGTCGAAGATGCCGTCGAGCATGGCCCGCAGTCCTCCGAACACGGCGTCCAGAGCCGCCACCACGGCGATGGGGAGGTACGGCTCGACGGCGACGGGGACCTCGGGCCGGACCAGCAGGCCCACCACGACTCCCACGACGAGGCCCAGTACGGCGATCACGATGTGCCCTTCCCGGTGTTCGGCTGTTCAGCCTCTGGCGGTTCCGATGTCTGTGCCGGCTTGGCCGTCCGCAGGGTCACGCTGGGAGCGGCGGGCAGCCGCAGGTCCTCCTCGACCGAGATGGCCGTGCGGATCCCGTAGTTCTCCTGCAGCGCGTACAGGTAGAGGCCGTCGGCGCTGTCCTGGAAGCGGGTGCTGAACGGTTTCCCGTCCCCCACCGCGAGCACCGTGTACGGCGGCGCCAGCGGCTTGTTGTCGACCAGTATCGCGTCGCCGGCCGCCCGGATGGCGGACAGGGCGGTCAGCCGCTGCCCGTTGACGGAGACGGCCTCGGCGCCCGACTCCCACAGACCGTTGACGACCCGCTGGAGGTCCCGGTCGCGGACCCGGCCGGTGTCCGAGAACCCGCTCGAGCCCCGCTGCTCGCCGTCGTCACTGGTGCCGGAGCCCTCGGCGTCGTCGACGACCAGCTTGACGCCCGGACCGTGCACCGGGACGGCGCCGACCAGGATCTGGACGGTCTCCAGCCGCTCACCCCCGCCGCCGTGCTCCCGCAGCGCCTCGCGCTGGCGCTCGCCGACCTCGGCCCGCAGCCGGTCGACGCTCGCCTCCAGTTGGTCCGCCCGCTCGGTCTGGCGCTCGATCCGGTCGATCAGCTCCTCCCGTTCCCGGGCGACCACCGGGGCGTCCTCCCGGGCCTGGGCCGCGCCCAGCGTCACCACCAGCGCGGCCAGGACCAGCCCGGCGGCCAGTCCCAGCTTGGCCTTGAGCGTCTTCGGCATCCCGCCGCCCTCGCCGCGCTTGCGGGCGGTGGCCTCGGCGTAGCCGTCGTCGAGGCTGTGGTCCATGACGTTGGTGAGCAGCGACATGGAGGCATCCGGGCGCGAAGGGCGATCGGGAGTGCTCCGAACGGGGGGCTGCTGCGGCATGCCGCACATCGTCGCATGCCGCGCCCCTGTACCACGAATGGCCCCACCGGCGTGCCGGGCGGCCCCCACGACGGGGGCCGCCCGGCACGCGTGGCGAGGCTCCGGTCAGTGGCCGGCGCCCTCCACGACGGTGCTCCACTCGTCGAGCAGGGCCTGCGCCGAGGCGTCGTCGGGGCCCTCCGCCCACAGGTGGGTGACGGCCTCAGCCGGGTCGGGCAGCACCAGCACCCAGCGGCCGTCGGCCTCGACGACCCGCACGCCGTCGGTGGTGTCGACGAACCGGTCCCCGGCCGCCTCGACCACCCGGCGCATCACCAGACCCTTCACCGCCCACGGCGTCGCCAGGTCCCGCTTGAGCACATGGGCCCGCGGGATCCGCGCGTCGATCTGGCTGAGGGTGAGCTGCGTCCGCGCCACCAGGCCGATCAGGCGCACGAAGGCCGCCGTGCCGTCGAAGACACCGCTGAACTCGGGGACGATGAAACCGCCCCGGCCGTCGCCGCCGAAGATCGTCGTCTCCTCGCGGCCGACGCGGGTCAGGTCGTCGGGCGAGGTGGTGGTCCATTCGACCTGGGTTCCGTGGTACGCCGCGACCTGTTCCGCGATGCGGGTGGTGGTCACCGGCAGCGCCACCCGGCCGCTGCGGCGCTCGGCCGCCACCAGGTCCAGCATCACCAGCAGCGCGCGGTCGTCCTCCACGATCCGGCCCTGCTCGTCGACGAGCGACAGCCGCTCGCCGACCGGGTCGAAGCGCACGCCGAAGGCCGCTCCCGAGGAGGCGACGATCTCGCCGAGCCGCTTGAGCCCGTCCCGCCGCATGTCCGCGGTCTCGGTCGGCCGCGCCTCGTCGAGGCCCGGGTTGATGGTCAGGGAGTCGACGCCCAGCTTGCCGAGCAGGCTCGGGAGCACCAGGCCCGCGCTGCCGTTGGAGGCGTCCACGACGACCTTCAGACCGGCGTCGGCGATGCCGCTGGTGTCGACGTTCCGCAGCAGCGACCCGGTGTACGAATCGAAGGTGCTCGACGGGAAGTGCAGATCACCGATCTCGCCGGGGAAGGCCCGCCGGTACTCCTGCCGCGCGAAGACGCGGTCCAGCTTGCGCTGCCCCGCCTGGGACAGGTCGGCGCCCTGGCTGTCGAAGAACATGATGTCGACCGAGTCCGGAACACCGGGCGTCGTCCGGATCATGATGCCGCCGGCACTGCCGCGCGCCGTCTGCTGCCGGGCCACCGGCAGCGGAACGTTCTCGATGTCACGGACGTCGATGGCGCTGGCCTGCAGCGCCGAGATCACGGCCCGCTTCAGCGCCCTTGCGCCGCGCGAGTGGTCGCGGGCGGTGGTGACCGTGGCGCCCTTCTTCAGGGTCGTGGCATAGGCACCGGCAAGCCGCACGGCGAGCTCGGGGGTGATCTCCACGTTGAGGATGCCGGAGACACCACGGGCGCCGAACAGGTGCGCCTGGCCTCTGGACTCCCAGATGACCGAGGTGTTGACGAACGCGCCGGCCTCGATGGTCTTGAACGGGTAGACCCGCACATTGCCCTGGACGATCGATTCTTCACCGATCAGGCACTCGTCACCGATGACCGCCCCGTCCTCGATCCGGGCGGCCCGCATGATGTCGGTGTTCTTGCCGACCACACAGCCCCGCAGGTTGCTGTGCGGCCCCACGTACACGTTGTCGTGCACCACGGCCTTGTGCAGGAAGGCGCCGCTCTTGACGACCACGTTGGAGCCGACGACGGTGTGCTCCCGCAGCTCCGCGCCGGCCTCCACCTTGGCGTAGTCACCGATGTAGACCGGCCCGCGCAGGACGGCGTCGGGGTGCACCTCGGCGCCCTCCGCGACCCAGACCCCCGGGGAGATCTCGAAGCCGTCGATGTCGACGTCGACCTTGCCCTCGAGCACGTCGGCCTGGGCCTTCACGTAGCTCTCGTGGGTGCCGACGTCCTCCCAGTAGCCCTCGGCGACATAGCCGTAGATCGGCTTGCCTTCCTTCATGAGCTGCGGGAAGACGTCGCCCGACCAGTCCACCGGCACATCGGGCTGGACGTAGTCGAAGACCTCGGGCTCCATCACGTAGATGCCCGTGTTGACGGTGTCGGAGAAGACCTGGCCCCAGGTCGGCTTCTCCAGGAAGCGTTCGACCTTGCCCTCGTCGTCAACGATGGTGATGCCGAACTCGAGCGGGTTCGGCACTCGCGTCAGACAGACGGTGACGAGAGCGCCCTTCTCCTTGTGGAAGTTGATCAGCTCGGTCAGGTCGAAATCGGTCAGGGCGTCACCGGAGATCACGAGGAAGGCATCGTCCTTGAGTGCCTCTTCGGCGTTCTTGACGCTTCCCGCGGTGCCGAGCGGCTTTTCCTCGTTGGCATAGGTGAGCTCCATACCGAGCTCTTCGCCGTCCCCGAAGTAGTTCTTGACCAGTGAGGCCAGGAACTGCACGGTGACCACGGTTTCGTTGAGCCCATGCCTTTTCAGCAGCCTCAGAACGTGCTCCATGATCGGCCGGTTGACCACCGGCAGGAGCGGTTTGGGCATGCTCGAGGTCATGGGGCGAAGGCGCGTGCCTTCGCCTCCGGCCATCACGACGGCCTTCATGTCGGAAGCGTCCTCCTCTGACAGACGACGGGGAACCGACTTCCTCCGGCCGCACGGCCCCGCACGAAGCGGACACGGGCCATCCGGCCCCGAAGGGCCAACTCAGCGGCGAGTTCAGTCGGTAGTGGCCATGGTGTCCGCGCGAACAAGGCGTCGGACCTGCACCACGTAGAGGACTCCTGCCCACCAATACAGGGTTGTACCCCACCCCGCGAAGGCCCAACCGAAAACCGCCGCGAGGGAGGCCAGCCACCCGCTGCCGTCACTCAGCAGAAGGAGCGGGAAGGCGTACATCAGATTGAACGTCGCCGCCTTGCCCAGGAAGTTCACCTGGGGCGGCGGGTAACCGTGCCGGCGGAGGATCAGCACCATCACGGCGAGCACGACTTCCCGGGCCAGCAGCACGAGCGTCAGCCAGAGGGGCAGGATTTCCCGCCAGGTGAGGCCGAGCAGGGTGGAGAGGATGTACAGCCGGTCCGCGGCGGGGTCCAGCAGCCGGCCGAGGCTGCTGATCTGGTTCCAGCGCCGCGCGAGCTTTCCGTCCAGGTAGTCGGTGACACCACTCAACGCCAGCAGGAGCAGCGCCCACCCGTCGCTCTTGGGGCCGCCGAACTCGGGCCGCAGAATGAGCCACAGGAACAGGGGCACGCCGAGAAGCCGCGCCATGCTGAGAATGTTGGGGATGGTGAGCACCCGATCCGTCTGGACGCGGGTCTCCTGGACCTCCACCCGGGGGCCTCCTGTGGGGATACGTGCCAATGGTGCGATCGAACCTTACCGTCAGGCCCTCCGTCCGGACGCGGAGGGGTCCGGACGCTTCGACGCTTCGCAGGCGCCTGCCGGCAACGAAAACTACCCGGAAATGCGGAAAGCCCCGCACCAATCGGTGCGGGGCTCCCCGTCAATATTTGTTCGGCGGCGTCCTACTCTCCCACAGGGTCCCCCCTGCAGTACCATCGGCGCTGTAAGGCTTAGCTTCCGGGTTCGGAATGTAACC